>CAIQRS010000270.1 GCA_903874275.1 uncultured Anaeromyxobacter sp. | reverse complement strand
GGTGGTGCCGTGGCAGGACGAGCAACTGGTCGCCGTGGTCACCGTGATGACGCCGTCGATGTGGGTGGCGAGGGCGACCGTTCCGGTGGTGGCGGCCGTCTTGGTGTAGCCCGCGCCGTGGCAGGCGGAGCAGTTGTCGTTGGCCGGGTGGCCGAGCCCTGCCGGCGGGTTGCCGTGGCAGGAGGTACAGTTCACCGTGGCGTTGGCGTTCCAGGCGATGGTCGTCGCCGTGCCGCCGGACAGCGCCGCGTTGCCGCCGTGGCACCAGCTCGCCGAGCAGGAGAGCGTGGAGCCGACGACCGAGGTCCCCGGGACCGAGCCGTTCGCCGAGGCCAGCGTGCCCCAGGCGACTGCGACTGCGCCGTTGGCGTGGGTCGTGTCGTTCGCCGCCGGGATCGCGCCGTGGCACTCCGTGCAGGAGAGCCCGACCGACCGCAGCGTCGGCGTCAGGTGGCGCTGGTGCGCACCGACGCCGCGGGAGGTCGCGAGGGCGCTACCGGAGGCGTCCACCGCAGCCGCGCTGAAACCAGGAGCCGCGGTGGCGCTGGTGTTGGCAACCGCCGCGCCGGCCTGGCCGGCCAGCACGCCGTGGCACGCGGTGCAGCCGCTGGCGGGCTTCTGCACCGTTCCGTCCACGTGCGTCGCCGCCGTGACGGTGGTCGCCGTGTAGCCCGTGTGGCAACTCGCGCAGGCCGTGTTGGCCGGGTGGTGCGTCGCGATCGCCGGGGGGGCCCCGTGGCAAGACGTGCAGCCGAGCTTGCCCGACGTGGACCAGGAGATCGCCGTGGCGCTCTGGTTGCCGCCGGGGAAGTTGCCGTGGCAGTAAGTGTTCGAGCAGGTGTGCGAAGCGCCGTCGTACGGCGCCGGCAAGGCGCCCTGGGCGATCGCCAGACCGGCGTAGGTCACGCCGATGGTCCCGTCCGAATGGGAGGTGCTTCCGGGCACCGTGTGGCAGTTCGAGCAGGCAATCGGGCTCGAGAAGGCCGGGGCGGTGGCGCCCTGGTTCACGTGGGCGAGGTGCACACCCGCGACGCCGGTGGCCGAGGCGACGATGGGCGGGGCCGACGGGACGTTTCCGTCGCCGCCGGCGACCGTGACCCGCGCCGTGTCGCCGTGGCAGGAGGCGCAACCAGCGGCAGCGAGCAGCGTGACGGACCCGTTGATGTGGGTGTCGAGCGCGCCGACGGTGATGGTGCCGGTGGTGGCGCCCGTCTTGGCGTAGCCCGTGCCGTGGCAGGTGGCGCAGTTGTCGTTGGCCGGGTGGCCGTTCCCCGCCGGGGGGCTGCCGTGACAGGAGGTGCAGTTCACCGTGGCGTTGGCGTTCCAGGCGATGGTGGTCGCCGTGCCGCCGGAGAGCGCCGCGTTGCCGCCGTGGCACCAGGTCGCCGAGCAGGAGAGCGTCGAGCCGCCGACCGAGGTCGCCGGGACCGAGCCGTTCGCCGAGGCCAGCGTGCCCCAGGCGACGGCCACCACGCCGTTGGCGTGGGTGGTGTCGTTCGCCGCCGGGACTGCGCCGTGGCACTCCGTGCAGGAGAGTCCGGCCGTACGCAGCGTCGGCGCCAGGTGCCGGAAATGCGCGCCGACACCGCGGGAGGTCGTCGCCGAGCTGCCCGTCGCATCGACGGCGCTGGCGTTGAAGCCAGGAGCAGCGGTGGCGCTGGTGTTGGCCACCGCCGCACCTGCCTGGCCGGAGAGCACGCCGTGACACGCCGTGCAGCCGTTGGCCGGCTTCTGCACCGTTCCGTCCACGTGGGTGGCGGCGGTGACGGTCGTCGCCGTGTAGCCCGAGTGGCAGTTCGCGCAGGCGGTGTTGGCCGGGTGGTGCGTCGCGATCGCCGGGGGAGCCCCGTGGCAAGACGTGCATCCGAGCTTGCCCGCCATGCCCCAGGAGAGGGCCGTCAGGCTCCGGTTGCCGCCGGGGAAGTTGCCGTGGCAGTAAGTGTTCGAGCAGGTGTGCAGGTTGCTGTCGTACGGCGCCGGCACGGCGCCCTGGGCGACCGCCAGGCTGGCGTAGGCCACGCCCACCGTGCCGTCCGCGTGCGCGCTGCTCGTGGGGAGGACGTGGCAGTTCACGCACGCCATCGCGTTCGACAGCGCGGGGGCAGCGGCGCCCTGGTTCACGTGCGCCAGGTGGGCCCCGGTGACTCCGTTGGCAGAGGCGACGACGGGAGGGGCGATCGCCACGTTGAGGTCCGCGCCGGCGACACCGATGCGGCCCGGGGTGCCGTGGCAGGAGGTGCAGGACATGTTCGACAGGTCCACCGTCCCGTTGACGTGGCCCGCGGGGTCGATGATGCCGGTGGCCGGGTTGATGGCCGCCGCGGCGTTGCTGTAGTTGCCGTGGCAGTTGCCGCAGGTCGCGAGGGTGGAACCGGCCGGGTGGGTGCCGCCCGGAGGCGTGCCGTGGCAGGAGGTGCAGGTCATGGCCGCGGCGGTCCAGGCGATGGGGTTGGCGCCGGCGCCGTTCTGGAAGTTGCCGTGGCAGTAGGTGTTGGAGCAGGTTCCGGTCGCGCCGGGAGCGTAGGCAGGGGTGGCGGCGCCCGTGGAGGCGAGCGGCCCGAAGGCCACGTTGGGCTGGCCGTTGGCGTGCAGCGGGGTGACGGGAATGGCCGCGTCGTGGCACTCGGCGCAGGCAACCTGGGCCGAGAAGCCCGGGCCGCCGGCGGCGCCGGTGAAGAGGTGCTTCGCGTGCGCGCCGGTCTTTGCTCCGGTCGCGGCGCCTGACGAATCGACCGGGGGCGCGGCCGAGAAGGCGACGGCGTTGGCGTCGCTGCCGACCCGGCTCGAGGTGCCGTGGCAGGACGTGCAGGTCATGGTCGAGAGGTCGACCTGGCCATTCATGTGGCCGGCGCCGGCGGCCTGTCCGGCCCCGACGCTGCCCGCGCCCGGATGGCAGGTGCCGCAGTCGGTTCGATTCGGGTGGGTCGTCCCCGTCCCCGCGATGGCGGTGGTGGTCGGGGGGTTCCCGTGGCAGGCCGTGCAGCTGTTGATGGTGCAGCCGCCCGAAAGCGTGCAGGTGCTTCCCAGCACGTCGATCTTGCCGTCCACGTGGATCGCGGCGCTCACCGACGACGCCGTGTAGCTCGCGTGGCAGGTGCCGCAGGTCTCGCCGTTCCCCACGGCCGACGACATGACCGGGTGGGTTCCCCCGGCGGCGGTGGTCCTGGGAAGCGGGCTGGTTCCGCTCCCGTGGCAGGTGCCGCAGGTCGCCGTCGCCGGGCTACCCCAGATGGGCGTGTTCCCGGCGTTTCCGTTCCTGAAGCTGCCGTGGCAGTAGGTCGAGGCGCAGCCGTTCGTACCCTGGGTGAATGCCGGAACCGCTCCGCCCGCCGAGGCGACTCCGCCCCAGGCGAAGTTGACCGCGCCGTCGGCATGGAGCCAGCTGGTCGGCGTCCCGTGACACTGGCTGCACGTCAACGACGCAAGCGGCGCCATCGACGACGCCCCGGTGGCCGGGACGCTGTGCTTGCCGTGCGACCCCGCGTCGGGCCGGGCCGCGGTCCGCCGGGTGGCGAGCGGCGGCTCGGCGCGCGTGTTGGCGCCGGACAGGTCGGGCGCGACCGCGCCCGCCGTCCCGTGACACGCCGTGCAGTTCGGGCTCGCCCCGCTCAGGAACGCCACGATGGGCCCGACCACCTGCCCGCCGGCCGTCGTGATCGCGTGGCTCCCGCCGTCGTGGCAGGCCGTGCAGGCCTGACCGCTTCCGCCCACGCCGTCGAGCGCCGCACCGTGGCAGCTCGTGCATGCGCTCGTCCCGCCCTCGCTGAAGGAGATGGCGTGCGGTCCGCCCCGGTTCGCGAGAACCGTGTCCACCCACCCCGCCGCATGTCCGCCGGTGGGGGCCTGGAAGGTCCCGTCGAGGTGCGTCGCCGCGGCCGCGCCCGAGATCCCCGAGATCGCGTAGCCCGCTCCGTGGCAGGCCGCGCAGTCGGTGCTCGTCGAGTGCGGCGTCGTCCCGTTCCGCACGAACGCCGGGGGCGCCCCGTGGCAGGTCCCGCAGGCCGCATCGGTCGCGGCCCCGGTCCAGCTCATCGGCCGGTTCAGGCCGCCCTGGAAGTTGCCGTGGCAGTAGGTGTTCGAACAGGTGCCCGCGCCGTTCAGGCCGGAGCCGGTGGTGCTTCCGGCGTAGGTCGCCGTGGTCACCGCGCCGGCGGTCGCGAGGCCGGAGAAGGCCACCGAGGCGCGCGCGCCGCCGGAGCCGACGCCCGTGGCGTGGGTCACGTCGCCCGTGCCGGGGACGGTGTGGCAGTCACCGCAGGCGATGGGCGCGGCCCGGAGGCTCGTCGCGGTCAGGTGCTTTCCGTGGGCGCCCACCGCGGCCGAGGTGGCCGCCGTCGCGCCGGTGGTGTCCGCTGCCGTCGCGTTGAATCCGGGCGCCGCCGCAGCGGACGTCGCCGCCACCGCGGACACGGTCAGGTCGCCGTGGCAGAGCGTGCAGCCCGAGCGGGAGAGGGTCACCCTGCCGTCCACGTGGGAGGCCTGGACCACCGTGCCCGACGAGTAGCCCGCCCCGTGGCAGGCCCCGCAGCTGGTGTTGGCCGGGTGGTGCGAAGCCGCCGAGAGCGCCGGGGGCGCGTCGTGGCAGGAGGTGCATCCGAGGGTCCCGGAGAGCGTCCAGGCAGGCGAGGCGCCGGCGCCCTTTCCGCCCGCGAAGTTGCCGTGGCAGTAGGTGGCGTTGCAGGAGCTGCCCGATCCGAGCACGTAGGTGGGCGCGATCCCGCCCGCGGAGGCGAGCGTGCCCCAGGCCATGTCCACCGTGCCGCTGGCGTGGGAGTAGAGGCCAGTGAAGACAGACGAGATGTCGTGGCACTCGCTGCAGAGCAGGTTCTTCGACCGCAGGCCGTTCACGTGAACGAGGTGGGCCCCGACGCCCGGTGCGCTGGGCGCGGTGTTCCCGGAGAGGTCCTTCGGGGGCGCGCCCTCCACGCTGTCCGTGAAGGCGGTCGGGTTGGGCGCGCGACCGGCGGTCCCGTGGCACTTCGCGCAGTTCATGGCCAGGCTGAGGTCGGTGACGCCGTTGCTGTGCTTGCCGGTGGTGAGGATGTTTCCGGCCGTGTCCACGGTCTGGTCGTGGCAGGTGGCGCAGGTGCTGATCGCGCCTGCCGTGCGGTGGCTGGGCGTGGCGGGGGGGGCGCCGTGGCAGACGTTGCAGCTGGTCGGCCCGAGGACGATGTCGACCACGCCATTGATGTGGCTGGCGGCTGCGACGGCATTGCTGGTGTAGCCGGGGTGGCAGCTCCCGCAGGCCGTGCTGGCCGGGTGCGACGGCCCCGGGGGCGGCGCGCCGTGGCAGCTCCCGCAGCTCTTCTGGGTTCCGTCGACCAGGGTCCAGGTCGGGGTCTTCGCCGTCCCACCGGCGGTCGGGAAGGTTCCGCCGTGGCAGTAGCTGGACGCGCAGGTTGACCCGTTCCACACGGTGGTCGTGCCCGAGTTCGAGCGCGAGCCAAACTGGATCTGCACGGTGTTGTCGGCATGGGCCGTGCCGTAGCTCGCGGAGGCCGCGCCGTGGCACTCGGTGCAGGCGATGGGCGCCGCCATGAGGCCGGTGGTCACGTGGGACTGGTGGGCGCCGACAGAGACCAGCGTCGTGGCCAGGAGCCCGCTGGTGTCGAGCGGGGGCGCCGGGTTCACGTTGACGGTTCCGTGGCAGGAGGTGCAGTTCAGGGCGACGACGTCCACGAAGCCGTTCACGTGGCTGGTGAGGTTCACCGACGTCGCGGTGTAGCCCGGGTGGCAGCTCCCGCAGGCCGTGCTCTGGCTGTGCGGCGCCGGAGGGGGCGCTCCGTGGCAAGAACCGCAGGCGGCGGCAGCGCTTCCGCCCGTCCAGGAGAGCGCGACCGAGTTCGACGGGTTCCCGCGGGCGAAGTTGCCGTGGCAGTAGGTGTTGGAGCAGGTGTGGGCCACCGGGTCGTAGGCGACGCTGGCGCCGCCGGCGAGGACGGAGAAGCTGAACTCGACCGCGCCGGTGGCGTGGGTCGTGGAGGTGGGCGGGTTGTGGCAGTCGGTGCAGGCGAAGGCCCTGGCGAGCGTCCCGGGGTTCAGGTGCGCCATGTGGGCGCCCACGGCGGGCGAGGTGGCCAGCGTCTCGCCATTGGTGCCCAGCGGCGGGGCGGCGGCGATGTTCGGGTCGGTTCCGGTGCGGAGCGCGTCGCCGTGGCACGAGGAGCAGGTGAGCGGCCTCACGTCCACCGTGCCGTTCACGTGGGTGCCGGCGTTGGTGGAGGTGACCGTGTAGCCGGTATGGCAACTGCCGCAGTCGGCGTTCTGGGCGTGCGGAGCCGGGGGCGGGGCGCCGTGGCAGGCCGTGCAGGCGCTGTACATCCCGGTCACGACCGTCCAGGTCGGGGTGGTGCG
The DNA here is from genome assembly GCA_903874275.1 of uncultured Anaeromyxobacter sp. Taxonomy (GTDB): domain Bacteria; phylum Myxococcota; class Myxococcia; order Myxococcales; family Anaeromyxobacteraceae; genus CAIOAK01. The sequence continues at coordinate 39,367 of CAIQRS010000270.1, read as the reverse complement.
GACGCCGCCGGAGACCGCGGTGGTGCCGCCGTGGCAGTAGCTGGAGGCGCAGGTGGCCTGGGTGGAGTTCCACACGGTGGAGGTGCCCTGGTTCGCGAGGGCTCCGAAGGCCACCGTGTTGCCTGGCGTCTGGGTGGCGTGGCCGGAGTCCGTGGGGACGACGTGGCACTCGCCACAGGCCACGGGCTTCGCCATCGTGGTGTTGAGGTGCTTCTGGTGGGCGCCCACCGAGACGAGCGTGGTTCCGCTGCGCCCCTGGGTGTCGATGGGCGGGGCGGCGTTCACGTTGGGCGTGCCGTGGCACATGGTGCAGGCCGCGCCCGCGACGTCGGCCCTTCCGTTCATGTGGGTGGCCGCGTTGGTGGCCTGGATGCCGCTGCCGGTCTTGTCTCCGTAGCCCGCGTGGCAGGAACTGCAGAGGTTGCTCTGGACGTGGGGGGCCGCCGGAGGGTCGGCGTGGCAGAAGGTGCAGTTGTTCAGCCAGTCGGGGAAGCCGGCCTGGGCGTGGCAGGTCTCGCAGGACGGGGCGTTGGCGAGTCCCTTGTAGTCCACCCCGTGGCACTTCTGGCACTGCGCGGTGTTCGGGACCTTCTTGATGTAGTCGAAGAACATCGGCCCGTGCTGGGCGGGGTTCGGGATGCGGGCGTGGCCGAGCTGATCGGGGGGGTTGAAGACCGCGACGACCGTCTTGTCGGAGCCGTAGGTGACGGTGTCGACCGTGCAGACGCCCACGCCGGAGCAGTCACCCGCCCAGCTCTGGAAGACCTGGCCGGCATCGGCGGTCGCGTTGAAGCTGGCCGCGACCTTCCACTCGTACACGCCAACGCACGCGTCCTTGCCGGAGCCGGCCGTCCCGCAGTTGATTTGGTCGTCCGTGGTCGAGGTGACCGTCCCGCCCACCGGCCGGGAGACGCTCACGACGTAGAAGACGCCGAACTGTCCCTTCTGGCCAGCCTCGGGAGTCTTTTCGACCCCCTTGAAACAACCGGCGACGGAGAGGGCGGCGACCAGCAGGGCTGCGGTGCGAGTGGGGCGCATCGACTGAATCTCCGGGCCGGGAAAAACGTAAGAAAAGCGGCGAGGGGCGCTCCCTTTGCAAGCGGCGCACCTACGCCCTTCCCGCAGCACGGATGGAGGTACCGAGATGTAAGCGTTGGAAAGCTCTCAGAGGATTGTTAACGGACTGTTACCGTCAGGTTCCAACTGGGGTCCCCACAACCCCGCAACCCTTGCGGGCGGAGGGACCAGCCACGCAGGAGTCCGCAAATTTGTCCCGCGAAACAGGGACGCGATCCTGGGGCCCTACCTAGGGGTGGTGGCAGTCTGCCCAACCGGAACATCCATGCCGATGTCCCGGAGCATCTCCTTCACCGAGTCCGGCATGCTGGCGTGGCCCGCCATCCGCTTCATCTCGTCGCCCAGGTAGCTGTTCTCGATGAGGAGCTTCAGCACCTTGATCATGAAGCGGCGCTTCTCGGGGGTTAATTTCCCGAGATTCTTGAACTTGTCGTGGAAGAAGTGGCCCGTTGCCCGGTGGAGTTCGCCGTGGAGCTCGGCGATGGTCATGTTGTCCGGCTTCATCACCGGCTCGACCAGGTTGTAGCGCCGGTAGTCCTTGGTGACGAGCCGGCTCTCCATCTCGGGGCCGATGTCGGAGTAGGGCCAAGGGGTCAGAGCCAGGAAGAAAGCCATGTCGGGCGCGTACCACTTGGCGAGCTCGACGGTCTCCCGGACCGAGGCGGTGGTCTCCTCCGGGGTCCCCAGGACGAAGGATGTCTCGGAGACCATGCCGTACTCGTTGATGAGGTCGATGGCCCTCTTCGACTCGGTGACCTTGATGTCCTTCTTGTACAGGTCGAGCGTGGCCTGCGAGGTGGACTCCACCCCCAGGTAGACGTGGGAGACTCCGGCCTTGGCGTACTTCCCCAGGATGTCCTGGTCGCGAAGGATGTCGTCCACCCGGGTCTCCATGAGGAGCTCGAGCCCGCTCTGGCGCTCGATGAGCAGGTCGAGGACCTTCTCCCAGCGGGCCCGGTCGGTCGTTGGGGTCTCGTCGGAGAGCATGGCCACGGCCACGCCGTGCCTGTCCCGCAGCATTTCCAGCTCGGTCACGAACTTGAGCGGATCCCGCCCGCGCCAGCTGCGCCCCCAGAACTTCTGCTGGGAGCAGAAGGAGCAGCGCTGTGCGCAGCCGCGCGCCGAGCTCACGATGGCGAGCTTCCCCTGGGGGCTGGGGCGGTACCAGTAGAGCGGCCAGTCCACCAGGTCGAAGGCGGGCTGGAACCGGTCGAGGTCGAAGCAGAGCATCCGGGGCGGGTTGGAGACGGGGACGCCATCCTTCCGGTAGGCGAGCCCGGCGATGCGCTCGTATCCGTCCCCGGCCGCGACGGCCTGGACCAGCTCGGCGATGGTCCGCTCTCCCTCCCCGCGGATCACGAAGTCCACGCTGGGGTCGTCGCGGAGGATCTCCTCCCAGCAGTAGGTCGCATGCACGTTGCCCACCACCGTGCGGACCTCGGGGTTCCAGGCCTTGGCGTTGGCGCAGATGACCCGGGCGTCCGGCTCGGTGGCGGTGATGGCGCTCGTTCCGACGATGTCGGGCTTGAACTCCGCGATCTTCTTCGCGATGTCGTCGTGCGAGACGAACATGGACATCGCGTCGTAGATCTCGACCTCGGCGCCGGCGGCCCGCGCCTCACCCGCCACGTAGACCATCGCGAGCGGCATCCACGTTCCGGCGGCCTCGACCACGCCGGCGTGGTACGGCGACGTGACGAGCAGAACGCGGGGCTTTCGACCGAGCATCAAATACCCTCCTTCAGCGGTCCACATTGAGTAGCACGAAGGAAGCCAATGGTCACCGAGTCATGGTACGCTGATATTATTGGCTATTTTTAATTGCCGAGCGAGTTTTGTGCGCGTCCCGGAAGCCATTCGCAACCCTTGCGCGTACCCGAACGGGTGCCCCCTGACTCGGGACCCTCTCAGGGGATCAGAAATAGGCGATGGCCGCCTGCCATGCGGTGCCGGCGAGGAAGACCACGCCCAGGATGGCGTGCTTCACCTTGAGCAGCCGGATGCGGTCGCGCGCCACGTCGCCCGTCCAGCCGAAGACCTTCCAGGTGATCATGCGCACCACGCCGGTGAGCATGATGACCGCCAGGCTCACCCAGGTGACCCACATGAACTTCGCGGCCAGCGGCCGGACCAGGCCCGCGGCCAGGATCCACTCGGGCTGCGTCGTCTGCGCGTGGAGGATGGAGAGGAGCACCAGCGATCCGATCCACGTGCCGGTGGCCACGTCGTGGACGAAGGCGTTCAGGATGGTGAGCTTTTCCTGCACGGGCACCCCTTCACTGAAAGTAGGCGGCGTGGAGCGACGGCATGATGAACGGCAGGATGAGCAACGCCAGGATGAAGACCGCGAAGGCCCCCACCGAGAACCAGGCCGTGGCGGTGGGCCTCAGCCGGAAGAAGAGCCGGGCGTGGAGCACGGACCCGTAGGCCAGCCAGGAGACGAGCGACCAGGTCTCGATGGCGTCCCAGCCCCAGTAGCGCCCCCACGACTGGTGGGCCCAGATGGAGCCCGCCGCGATGGTGATGGTCCAGAAGAGGAAGCCGAAGCCGATGAAGCGGACCTGGTAGGCGTCGAGCACGTCGCTCGGCGGGACGCGCTCCATCCACTTCCACGCCGTCTTCCGGGAACGGAGCAGGATCACCACCGCCGCGGCGAGCGAGAGCAGGAAGGACGCCGCCGAGAGCTTGGCGAAGGTGATGTGGAAGATGAGCCAGATGGAGCGAAGCGAGGGGGGGATCTCGCGGACCTCCGAGTTTGAGAAGAGCCCCAGGCCCATGGCCAGGATGGAGAGCGGCAGGACGACGAGCGCGAGCGCTCCCCAGGTGGGCCGGCGCCAGAGGAAGAGGACCAGCGCCGCCACCGCGATCCATGCGTTGGAGGCCAGGACCTCGTACTTGAGAATGTAGGGCCCGTGCCCCACCGCCACCCAGCGGATGACCAGCGCCGCCCCGTGCGGCACGAGCCCGGCGAGCGCCAGCCCGCGACCCCAGCGGACCCGCTGCGGGTGGCCGAAGATCACGGCGTTCGCGAAGAAGGCCGTGGAGAGCCCGTAGAGCCCCACCGCGGCCCAGAGCAGCGTCACTTCCAGTGCGAAGCGGGTCACTTCGGGCCTCCGGGGGGGACGACGGTCTCGAATCCGTGGAGGTTCACCGGGGGAGCGCGGTCGGGCAGCTCGGTGCGCCCGACCTGGGGGCGTTCGGCGAACTCGGTGCTCTCGACGATCCAGCCGCTGGGCGCCTTCTTGAGGTGGTAGCGCATCACGTACTGGTCGCGGGACTCCTGGCCCACCTGCTCGCCGGAGCCGATGCGCCGGTCGAGGTAGTGCCAGCGCTCGTCGGTGGTGACGGTGGCCTCCTCGCCCTTGCGCTCGAACTTCTTGAAGGCGATCTCGACCAGCCGCGCGTCCAGGGTGATCCCCTGGTCGGACCGGACGCCGATGTGGGCCGCCAGGCGCCGGACCTCGTCCTCCCCGACCACCGGCTGGGCGATGCGGAAGTCACCGGCCCGGTAGGCGTCGGAGACCAGGGCGTTGTAGCGCCGGACCAGGGCCTCGGCCTCGGCGTCGGTCGGGCTCCGCTGGCAGGCCAGGGCGCCCGCTGCGGCGAGGAGGATCGGTGCGATGGTTCGGTACGGGATCACGGGGAGCGTCATCCTAATGGCGGGACGACTCGCGCTCCACCATCCGCTCGAACCGCTCCGCGAAGACCGGCGCCAGCCGCTGCGGCCGCATGGCGAGCGTCACCGTCTCCCCCCCCTGGCCCGGCTCGGCGACCACCAGGGAGTCCACGCGCACCACCCCGAACATGAGCACCACGCCCACGATGGCGATGGCGAACCCGGCGAACATGGGCCAGGCGGTCGGGTCGCGCGAGGCGGTCACCCGCACCCACCAGCGGACGTCGCGCAGGACGATGGACGTGCCGTCCGGCAGGGGGAGCGCGCTCCCCTTCTCCATCCGGCCCGCCGCGACCAGGGCGTCGCCCGAAAGGACGCGGACGTCGACGACGCCTGCCGGGCGCGACTGGGCGTTCACGGGGGGCGCGCGGACGCGGAGCTCTCGCCGCCCCGGGAGCGGACCGACCCACTCGTAGCCGCCGATGTCGTCCGGGGCCAGGAGGAGCGCGCGGACCACCGGGGCCCCGTCGGAGGGGACCTCCAGGACCGCCGCCGGCCCGAAGCTCTGGGTGAGGTAGATGCGGGTGTCGCCCAGGTCGAGCGGGTCGTTGACAGCGATGGCTGCGGCGCGGGGATCCCTCTCGCCGACCTCGAGCCGGGCCGACAGGCCAAGCAGCGTGCCCGACGGGTAGTAGGTGGGGAGAAGCTCGACGAGCTTCACCGGCTGTGGAAGGGAGACCGGCGCCGCCAGCGGTCCGTGGTCCTGGACCTCGAAGGCCTCGGGCGCGGCGGTGATGCGCGCCCCCTCCCAGACCTCGCGGGCGGCGTCGGCGCCCCAGAGCATCCGGGCCACCCCGGCGACGGCGACGAGCAGGAGGCCGGAGTGGAAGAGCGGCGAGCCCAGCGACCCCATGCGGCCGGTCGTGGTCACCGAGACCCTGCGCGCCGTGGCCGGGGCGTCCCCGGCGACGGGACGCCGGATCGCGCGCCGGTAGGGTGCGCCTCGGAAGGCCGTCTCGGCGGGAGGCCCCCATTCACGGAGCAGCCGCTTCCACTGCTCCACCGTGACGATGGCCAGCGAGCCGGCGGCCACCCCCACGAGCCCGAGGAACCACCACGCCGAGAACACGTGGTCGAGCGCCAGCGCGTGCACCAGCTTCGCCAGGAGCGGAGAGGCCTCGGCGAGTCGCTCGCGCTGCAGGGCGGTGGGGTTCTGATCCACGATGGTCGCGGCCACGCCGGCCGCGGCGATGCCGAGCAGCTCGACCACGATGGTCCGCGGCGAGCGGAGGAACTTGCGGACGCGGGGGGGGAGCAGCGTGGGCATCGGCCCCGTTCCTAACCCGGCCGGGCGTCGGAGCGCCACCGGAGGTAGGGTGGTGGCCCTGGAAGGGAGCGCCCCGTGCCCACGACCGACTGGAAGCCCACCGCCTGCATCCTCTGCGAGTGCAACTGCGGGCTCGAGGTCGAGCTCGGGGGCGAGGGCGGACGCCACCTGGTCCGGCTGCGCGGCGACAGGCGCCACCCGGCCTCGAAGGGGTATGCCTGCGAGAAGGCGCACCGGCTCGACCACTACCAGAACGGCCTCGACCGGGTGACCACGCCGCTGCGGCGGCGTCCCGACGGCACCTTCGAGGCCATCGACTGGGACGCGGCCATCCGGGAGGTGGCGGCCCGGCTCTCCGCGGTGCGCGACGCCCACGGCGGCGACGCCGTCTTCTATTACGGCGGCGGCGGCCAGGGGAACCACCTGCCCGGCGCCTACGCCACCGCCACGCGCCGCGCGCTCGGCTCCACCTTCCGGTCGAGCGCGCTGGCCCAGGAGAAGACCGGCGAGTTCTGGGTGGCCCACCGAATGTTCGGAACCGCCATGATCCGCGCCGACTTCGAGCACTGCGACGTGGCCCTCTTCCTCGGCAAGAACCCCTGGCAGTCCCACTCCATCCCGCGCGCGCGGGTGACCCTGAAGGAGATCGCCAGGGACCCGGCCCGGACGCTCGTGGTCGTGGACCCGCGCCGCAGCGAGACTGCGGCGATGGCCGACATTCACTTGCAGCTCACGCCCGGGACCGACGCGTATCTCATGGCCGCGATCCTGGCCATCCTCCTCGAGGAGGGGCTCTGGGATCGCGCATTCCTCGACGCCCACTGCGCCGACGTCGCTCCGGTCGAGGCGGCCCTGCGCGCCGTCCCCGTCGCCGCGTTCTGCGCGCGAACCGGCCTCGACGAGCCCCTGGTGCGCCGGACCGCCCGCGTCCTCGGCAAGGCCCGGGCGCTCTCCACCTTCGAGGACCTGGGCGTGCAGATGAACCGGGACTCGACGCTGGTGAGCTACCTGCACCGCCTCCTCGTCGCGGTCACCGGGAGCTTCGGCCGGGAGGGGACGGCCCACGTGCCCACCTCGATCGTCGCCATCGCCAGCGGCGCCTCCAGGAGGAAGAGCCCGGTGGTGGGCGCGCCCATCGTGGCAGGCCTCGTCCCCTGCAACGTGATCGCCGACGAGATCCTCACCGACCACCCGGCCCGCTACCGCGCCATGATCGTCGAGGCCGCCAACCCGGCCCACTCGGTTGCCGACTCGCCCCGGTTCCGCGACGCGCTCCGCTCCCTCGACACGCTGGTGGTGATCGACGTGGCCATGACCGAGACGGCGCGCCTCGCCCACTACGTGCTTCCGGCCGCGACCCAGTTCGAGAAGGCCGAGGCCACCTTCTTCAACTTCGAGTTCCCGCGAAACTCCTTCCACCTGCGCCCCCGGCTCCTCGCTCCGCCGGACGGGCCGCTCCCCGAGGCCGAGATCCACGCGCGCCTCTGCCTCGCGCTCGGCGCCGTGACCGAGGAGGACCTCGCGCCGCTCCGTGCCGCCGCCGCGGAAGGGAAGGCGGCCTACGCGCTGGCCGCGGTCGAGCGCTTCCTCGGAGACCCGCGCCTCGCCGGGCTGGCCCCGGTGCTGCTCTACCGGACCATGGACCTTCCTCCGGAAACCCGGGAGGGGGCGGTGCTGCTCGCACTGGCAGCGCGGGCGGCCATGCAGAGCCCGGCCTCCCTGGCGCGGGCCGGCTTCGCAGGCCCTCCGATCGAGGCCGCGCAGGCGCTCTTCGACGCCATCCTCTCCAGCCCGGCCGGTGTGGTCTTCTCGGTGGACGGGTGGGGGGACGTGACGGGGCGCATCGCCACCCCCGACGGCCGGATCCTCCTCGCCCTCCCCGATCTCCTCCAGGAGCTGGCCCGGCTCCGCGACGCGCCGCCCCCGGCCCGCGACCCCGCCTTCCCCTTCGTCCTGTCGGCCGGCGAGCGCCGGTCGTTCACCGCCAACACCATCATCCGCGACCCGGCCTGGAGGAAGACCGACGCGTCGGGCGCGCTGAGGGTCTCCCCCGGTGATGCGGCGGCGATCGGCGTCGCCACCGGGGACCGCATCCGCATCTTCACGCGGACGGGCTCGGCGGTGGCCCCGGTGGAGGTGTCGGACACACTCCGACCCGGCCACGTCTCCCTCCCCAACGGCCTCGGCCTCTCCGGCGCGGACGGCTCGGAGCCCGCGGGAGTCGCCCCCAACGAGCTCACCGCCAGCCAGGACCGCGATGCCTTTGTCGGGACTCCATGGCACAAGATCGTACCGGCCCGGCTCGAGCGGGCCTGAGGCCCTTGGTTCGGTGACGTGACGCCATCGACCCACGGTCCGGCGCACCTCTGCCCGGACGGGGCGTCACCATCCGTCCCACCCGCGCAACTCCATCGGTTTACGGCGCGTGAAGGATGGCAGGGGTCGTGCAACGCTTCCTGGCAGGCAGGTCCCACCCCGGACCCGCGACACCCACCTGGCCTGCAAGGGAGCACACATGAAGGCGCCCGCCGCACTCCTCGCACTCCTCGCTCTCCTCGCCGTCCCCGGCCTGGCCTCCGCCGAAGACCACTTCGCCCGCGAGGTCAGGGCGCGCTTCGGCCCCCCCACGTCCCGGGAGATCGTCTCCTGCGGCAACGACGCCTCCGGCTGGCAGGCCTTCTGCGTCCGCTGGCAGTACGACACCGGGGCCAACCGCGCCGTCTTCTACTTCGAACCCGGTACCGAGCGCCTGCTCGAGGTCTTCACCTGGGACGAGGGGATCCGCGACGCGACCGACGCATCGGAGCAGGTCCACTCCCTTCTCCATGCCACCCGCAACGCGAACGAGCCCTAGGCTCCATGAAGACCGGACGGAAGCTCGATCCGAGGAGCGCGCACGTCTACCTGGTCGGAAGCGGCATCGCCTCGCTGGCCAGCGCGGTCTACCTGGAACGTGACGCCGGGGTTCCCGGTCCGCAGATCCACGTTCTCGAGAAGGCCGCCATCCTGGGCGGCGCGCTGGACGGCGCCGGCGACGCCGAGAAGGGCTTCGTGGTCCGCGGCGGCCGGATGCACGAGATGCACTATGAGTGCTACTGGGACCTGCTCGGCGCCATCCCCTCGCTGGAGGACCCCGCCGTGTCGGTGCGGGACGAGTCCTTCGACTTCAACCGGCGGTTCGTCAGCAATGCGCAGGCACGCCTCCTCCGGGACGGCAGGAAGCTCGACGTCTCCTCGTTCGGCCTCAGCCTGAAGCAGCAGTCCGAGCTGCTCCGGCTCACCTTCGCCTCCGAGAAGTCGCTCGGCGACCGGCGCATCGAGGACTGGTTCGACCACGAGTTCTTCACCACCAACTTCTGGTTCCTCTGGACGTCGATGTTCGCCTTCCAGAAGTGGAGCAGCCTGGCCGAGATGCGCCGGTACATGAAGCGCTTCATCCACCTGGTCGAGGGGCTCCCCCGGCTGGGCGGGGTGATGCGGACCAAGTACGACCAGTACCACTCGGTGGTGGTCCCGATGCAGCGGTACCTCGAGGCCCGTGGCGTCGAGTTCCAGACCGGGAAGGAGGTCGTGGACGTCGATTTCGACCTCTCGGCCGACCGGAAGACGGCCACGCTCCTCCACCTGAAGGATGGCGACGAGATCCGGCTCGGGAAGGACGACTGCGTCTTCATCACCAACGGCTCGCTCACCGAGAGCACCGACAACGGGGCCTGGGACCGGCCCGCGCGGCTCCTGGGGCTCCCCGAGTCGGGCTCGTGGAAGCTGTGGAAGCGGCTCGCGGCCAAGGACCCGTCCTTCGGGAACCCCGGCCCCTTCTGCGACCGCGTCGACCTGCAGCGCTGGACCTCCTTCACTGCCACGCTGAAGGACAGCACCTTCCACGATCACATGGAGAGCTTCTCGGGGAACGTGGACGGCACCGGGGGGCTGGTCACGCTGACCGACTCGAACTGGCTCATGTCCTTCGTCATCGCCCGGCAGCCCCACTTCCCGAACCAGCCGCCGGACGTGAAGATCTTCTGGGGCTACGGCCTGTACTCCGACCGGAAGGGAAACTTCGTCCCCAAGACCATGGCCGAGTGCACCGGGAAGGAGATGCTCGAGGAGCTGTGGGGCCATCTCCGGATCCAGGATCGGATGAAGCCGGTGATGGAGGCGGGCAAGGTGAACTGCATCCCGGTGGCGATGCCTTACGTGGACAGCCTTTTCATGCCCCGCAAGCCCGGCGACAGGCCCGAGGTCCTCCCGGAGGGCACCAGCAACTTCGCCTTCCTGGGGCAGTTCGCCGAGGCGCCGAAGGACTGCGTCTTCACGGTCGAGTACTCGGTCCGGACGGCGCAGATGGCGGTGTACGGGCTCTTCGAGACCGGGAAGGACGTGACGCCGGTGTACGACTCGATCCACCAGCCCTCGGTGCTGATCGAGGCGGCTCGGGCTCTGCGAAGCTAGCGCACCGCCTGCTTGGGCGTGCGGTCGGCGCGGAAGAGCCCCCAGTGCTTCTCCACCTCGTCGGGGTGGGGGCCGCCCTTCCAGTTCTCGTCGAAGGCCTCGAACCAGGTGCTGACGATCCGGTCGCGCTCGACCCATCCCGCGAACTGATCGTGGAAGACCCGCTGCTCCGCCTCGCCCGGCTGGCCCTTGATGAGGGTCGCCTGCTCCCCCTCGGTGTGCTTCGCGGTGGCCCAGCCGGCCTCGCCGAGCACCACGGGGATCCCGGGGTGGCGCCGCACCACGTCCTCGTATTTCCCACGGGTGAAGTCGAGGGCCCGGTCGAGGGGCTGCCCGTTCCACATGGCGTAGACGTGCAGGACGATGAAGTCCACCTCGCGGGCCACCGCGTCGCTGCGCGGCTCCAGCCAGAAGCCGAAGTCGTCGGCGGTGGAGACCGGAAGCGTCGTCCCGCGGCGCGCCTCGCGGAGCAACCCCACCAGCACGTCGGCGGGTACCTTGTGGTCCGACCAGGAGACCTGGGTCTCGTTCCCGATGCAGAGCCCGAGGACGACGTCGGGATGGGCGCGGGCCAGGCGAACGGCGGTCTCCACCTGCTTGCGGTTCTCCTCCGGCGCGTCCGGCGCGATCCACGCCCCCAGGAGGATCTTGAAGGGGAGCCGCTCCTCGCGGACGAGCGAGATCAGGGTCTCCGCCACCGGGTCGGCGCTGTAGATCCGGAGCAGGCTCCACCGGCCGCGCAGCAGTTCCAGGTCCTCGCGCATCTGGGCCCGCGTGGGCGACGGCCCGCCCGGGCGCTGGCCGTCGCGGTGCGGACCGTAGGAGATTCCCCGACCCATCCACTGCCCGTCCCGGTACGGGTCGATGGGCCTGGCCGCCACCGGCGCGGTGGTCGCGCAGGCGGAGAGGAGGAAGGCGAACAGGGCGGGGACGGCCGTCGCTTCACGCATCGTGGTGCACCTCTGCGACGGGGAGTTCGGGGTAGAGCCGCGCCACCGCCGGCTTGGGGCGCCGGTCCACGGTGAAGAGTCCCCAGTGCTTCTCCGGCTCGAGCGGGTCGGCCGAGCCCTTCCACGGCTCGTCGAAGGCCTCGAAGACGAAGGTGAGCACTCCGGCCTCGCGGCTCCAGCGGGTCAGCTGCTCGAGGTAGATCGCCTGCAGGGCCGGGGAGGCGTTGTCCGGGCGGATTCCGCGCCCGCTCGACCGCGTGGTCCACCCGGCCTCGGTGATGACGACCGGCTTCCCGGGGTGGCGCTCCGCCACGCTCTTCCAGTTGTGGACGGTGTAGTCGAGGGCCTCCTCGATGGTCCGGAATTCCCAGACCGGGTAGGTGTGGACGGACAGGAAGTCGAGCTCCGCGGCCAGCGCGTCGAGCTTGCCCAGCCAGGGGACGTAATTCTCGCAGAAGGTGATGGGTTGGGGGATCTCCCGCCGCACCCAGCGGACGTGCTCGAGCACCCGCTCGGGAGGGACCAGGTGATCGGTCCACTCGACCGTGGCCTCGTTCCCGACCGCCACGGCGACGACGGAGTCGGGGTGGAGACGGGCCAGCCGGACCAGGCGCCGCAGCTCGGCCTGGTTCTCCTCGCGGTTCCGGGCGAGCCGCTCCGGCCCGTGCACGCCGCCCCAGGGGCATCCCGGGTTGTCGGCCTCGGCGCCCAGCCAGGCGCCCAGCAGGACCTTCATGCCGAGCCGCTCCTCCTGGATGACGTCGAGCACCAGGTCGGCGTGGCGCGTGCAGTCGTAGAGCCGGAGGAAGTTCCAGTGGCGGCCGAGCAGGAGCAGGTCCTCGCGGATCTCCTCCCGGGACGGGAAGATCCCGGCGTCCGGGCTCTGCCCCTCGCGGTATCCCGAGTAGCAGATGGCGTTTCCCTCAAGCACCATACTTGAGCTTTCCGCGCTGGTCCCAGAGGCCCCAGTAGACGCCCCGGTCCCCCTCGTGGCTCGCCTTCCACTCCTCGTCGAAGGCGGAGAAGTAGAAGACGTCGATGCCCGCTTCCCGGGTCCACTTGACGGTGTTGAGGAAGTAGAGGAGCGCGTTCTCCTCCGAGGGGACGGCGCCGCCCAGCGGCTCCCCGGCGCTCGGCCAGCCGGTCTCGCTGATCACGACCTTCTTGCCCAGGCTGACCCGCTCGACCCGGGCGACCATCTCCTTCATGTAGCCGAGCGATTGCTCGAGGCTGCAGTACTCCCAGAACGGGTAGCAGTTCACCAGCATCACGTCGCAGGCGTCCACCAGCCGGGGGTGGAGGGGGAAGAGGTAGTAGGCATCGACGTAGCCCACCGGGATGCCGGGGACGGCGTCCTTCACCCGCCGGATGGCCGCGACGAGGTCCTCCTCCGACAGGTCCTCCCGGTAGAGCACCTCGTTGCCCACCGCGAGCATGTCGGCGTGGCCTGCCCGCGCCACCTCGATGAGCCCCCGGATCTCGGCCTCGTTCTTCTCCCGGTCCGTGCCCAGCCATGCGCCCACCAGCGTCTTCAGCCCCATCTCGTGGGCGATGCGGGGGGCGTGCTCGTTGCCGTCGGTGCAGGAGAAGGTCCGGACCCACCTCGTGGCCGGGCGGACGATCTCCATCCGCTCCCGGATCTGGTCGGGTGAGAGCTGGGTCTGGAGGTCCGGGCTCTGCCCCTCCACGTAGGCGCTGAAGCAGATCCCGTGGATCCGCTCCTGGAGTGTCTTCCGGAAAGCCTCGACCAGCCCGGACAGTCCCAGGCCCTGGAACTCGAGGCGGGCCGCGCCGGTGACCGGCCGGTCCATCAGGCGATTCTTGCTGGGGAACGACACGTGTTCCTCCTGGCTTCGCCCCACCCGCCGTCCTGCTCGCTGCCTTGACAGTTCGAGGGGGCGCCGCTTAGTTTGTTCTGTTGGCGAACAAAGTTACGCCCGATCCTGTGGAGCGGGCAAGCCCCCCCTGGAGCGACATGCGGCGACCAGCAGGCATCCTCTTCGGACGGAGCCCCGTCCCCGCGCAGGATCGCCCCGTCGAGGGGCGCTTCGCCGAGGTCTTCGGCGAGGAGTTCTACGTCATCGACGGCGCCCAGGGGATGCGCCCGTTCCTGGTGAGCGTGGTCAGCGACTCCGACCACTGGCTCTTCGTGGCCAGCAACGGAGGGCTCACCGCGGGGCGGAAGAACCCGGGACTGGCCCTCTTCCCCTACGTCACCGAGGACAAGCTCGTCGACGGCGCGGGGGTCACGGGGCCGGTCACCTCCCTGCTGGTGACGCGTGGGGGACGCCGGTCGCTCTGGCATCCCTTCCGCGGGTCCGATCTGCTCACCTACGCCGTCACCCGCCGGCTCTACAAGAACGTCGTCGGCAACCGGCTCGTCCTGGAGGAGACCAACCAGGACCTGGGGATCACCTTCCGCTACGAGTGGACGACGAGCGACCGGTTCGGGTTCGTCCGGGAGTGCGCGCTCGAGAACCGGGGGAGGACCCCGGTCGAGGTCGAGATCCTCGACGGCCTCCTGAACATCCTGCCCGCCAACGTCGACGAGGCGCTCCAGCTGGGATTCAGCTGCCTTCTCGATGCCTACAAGAGGAGCGAGCTCGTGTCCGGGACCTCGCTCGCGCTCTACGCGCTGGCAGCCCAGCCGGTCGATCGCGCCGAGCCCAGCGAGTCGTTGAAGGCCAGCACCGTGTGGAGCCACGGACTCCCGCGCCCACGGGTGCACCTCTCCGCGGACCGGCTCGGCACCTTCGACGCCGGGCGCCCGGGACGTCCCGAGGCGGAGGTCCGGGGGCGACGCGGGGCCTACCTGCTCGAGTCGCGCTGCACGCTCCCCGGGGGAGGCGCGCAGGGGTGGGCGATGGTGGCCGACGTGGACCGGTCCCAGCGGCAGGTCGTGGACCTGCGCTCCCACCTCCGGCAACCGGCCCGGCTGATCGCCGAGGTCCGGAAGGACGCGGCGGCCGGGCGTAGGAACCTCCTCCAGATCGTGGCCGCGACCGACGCCCTGCAGCTCACCGCCGACCGGCTCTCCTCGGCCCACCACGTGGGCAACGTCCTCTTCAACGACCTGCGCGGCGGCGTCTACGTCCACGGCTACGACGTCCCCGGCCCCGACTTCGCCTCCTTCGTCCGCCGTTCGAACCGGCGCACCGGGGAGCGCCACGGCGCCTTCCTCGACGGGCTCGGCGCGACCGAGTCCGGACCCGCGCTCCTGGCCCGCGCCGCTTCCCTGCGCGATCCCGACCTCGAGCGGCTCGCGCACGAGTACCTCCCCCTCACCTTCAGCCGCAGGCACGGCGACCCCAGCCGGCCCTGGAACCGCTTCGACATCCAGGTGCGCGACGCCGAGGGGAACCGGGTCCTCTACTTCGAGGGGAACTGGCGGGACATCTTCCAGAACTGGGAGGCGCTCTCCCTCAGCTACCCCGAGTTCGTCGAGAACATCATCGCCAAGTTCGTCAACGCCTCGACGGTGGACGGCCACAACCCGTACCGCATCACCAAGGACGGCATCGACTGGGAGGCGCCCGACCCGGGCCACCCCTGGTCCACCATCGGCTACTGGGGCGACCACCAGATCATCTACCTGCTCCGGCTCCTCGAGCTCTCGCTCGACCACCACCCCGAGCGGCTGCGGGCGCTCCTCGAGCGCGACATCTTCTCCTACGCCGACGTCCCCTACGAGATCGTCCCGTTCGCCGAGATCGTGCGGAACCCCCGCTCCACCATCCACTTCGACGCGGAGAAGGACGCCCGGATCCGGGCCCTCTGCGCCGAAATGGGCTCGGACGGCAAGCTCCTGCAGGACGCTGGCACGGTCGTTCACGTCGGGCTGGTCGAGAAGCTCCTGGTGGCCGCGCTGGCGAAGCTCTCCAACTTCGTGCCGGGCGGCGGGATCTGGCTCAACACCCAGCGACCCGAGTGGAACGACGCCAACAACGCGCTGGTGGGCTACGGCGTGTCGATGGTGACGCTCTGCCATCTGGAGCGCTACCTGGCCTTCCTGCCCCGCCTGCTCGGGCCGCTTCGGGGCCGATCGGTCCCGCTCTCGAACGAGGTGCGCGCCTGGCTGGATGGCACGGCCGGCGCCCTCGAGGCCCACCGAGACATCCTGGGATCGAGGAAGGTCTCCGACGCCTCCCGCGGCCACCTGCTGCGGGCGCTCGGCGAGGTGGCGAGCACCTACCGGGAAGCCGTCTACCGCGGGGGCTTCACCGGCCGGACGCCGGTCGAGGTCGACGAGGTGCTGCGGGTCGCGGCGCTCGCCGCCGGGTTCCTCTCCCACTCCATCGGCCTGGCCCGCCGTCCCGACGGGCTCTTCCACGCCTACAACGTGCTGGTGCCGAGGCCGGATGGGAGCTTCGGCATCGAGCACCTGTACGAGATGCTGGAGGGGCAGGTCGCCGTGCTGAGCTCGGGCTCCCTCGATCCGAAGCAGGCCGACGGCGTCCTCTCCGCGCTGGCGCGGAGCCGGATGTACCGGGCCGACCAGGACAGCTACCTTCTCTACCCCGACCGCGAGCTCCCCGGATTCCTCGAGAAGAGCCTCATCCCTGCGAAGGACGTCCGCTCCTCCCCGCTCCTGTCCTCGCTCGCGGCCTCGGGCGACACGCGCATCGTGGTGCGGGACGCCGACGGGAAGTTCCGCTTCGCCGAGGGGCTCACCAACGGCGATCGATGCCGGGAGGCGCTGCTGGCGCTCCGGGCCAGCTCCCACCCCGACCTCGGCGAGGAGGAGATCGGCCAGGTGCTCGACGTCTACGAGCGGGTGTTCCGGCACCGCGCCTTCACCGGGCGCAGCGGCACCATGTTCGCGTACGAGGGGCTGGGGAGCATCTACTGGCACATGGTCGGCAAGCTGCTCGTGGCCACCCAGGAGTGCGCCCTCGCGGCCGCCGACGCAGGAGCACCGGCCGCCGTGCAGCGGCGCCTCGCCGACTGCTATCACCGGATCCGCTCCGGAGTGGTGGGGCTCGGCAAGTCACCCGCCGTGTACGGGGCCTTCCCGCTGGACCCCTACTCCCACACCCCGGCCCACGCCGGTGCGCAGCAGCCCGGGATGACCGGCGAGGTGAAGGAGGAGATCATCACCCGGCTGGGGGAGCTGGGCGCTCGGGTCCGCGAGGGGCGCCTGCAGTTCCGGCCCCTGCTGCTCCGCCGCAGCGAGTTCCTCCGTTCCCGGGCCCGTTTCGAGCCCTTCGACCTTCGGGGAGAGTCGGTGGCCATCGAGCTTCCCCCCGGAACCCTGGCCTTCACCTACTGCCAGGTGCCGGTGGTCTACCACCTCTCCGGCGAGCCCCGCATCGAGCTCACCCTGGCGGACGGACGGGTCGTCCCGGTGGCCGGGGACACGCTCGACCGGGAGACCTCGGCGAGCGTCTTCGAGCGCACCGGCCGGGTCCGCCGGATCGACGTCCACACTGCTCCGGGCTGCTGACCGGACCGCCGCCGCCAGGACGCCGCCGCACTTGACACCCCACGTCGCCATGGCTAGTTTGTTCGGCTGTCGAACAAAGCGTGGCTTGCCCTTCCCCCCGACGAGAAGGCTCAGGTGATCTGGGTGCCTCGTGACGCAGCAACCGGCTTCCCTCCGACCCCCCACCTGCTCGAGGTGCGGGATCTGGAGAAGGCCTTCGTCACCCGCACTGCGTTCCGGCCCGTCCGCAGGGTCGTCGCCGCCGAGGGGGTGTCGTTCCGGGTCGATCGGGGCGAGGCCGTCGCACTGGTGGGCGAGTCGGGCAGCGGCAAGAGCACCATCGCGCGGCTGCTCCTCCGGCTCGACCAGCCCGACTCCGGAGAGATCCGGCTCGACGGAGTCGACGTGCTGGAGCGCGAGCCCCGCGCCGCCTCGCTCGCCTACCGCGGACGGGTGCAGATGATCTTCCAGGACCCGTTCGGCTCCTTGAACCCCGTGCGCACGGTCTCCGAGCACCTCGAGCCGCCCTTGAGGCGATTCGGCGCCGGCGGCGGCGGCCTGCTCCGGGAGCGGGCCCTCGACCTGCTGCGGACGGTCGGCCTCCTGCCCGCCGAGGACTTCATCGACCGGCTGCCCTTCGAGCTCTCCGGCGGCCAGCGCCAGCGCGTGGCCATCGCCCGGGCGCTTGCGGTCCAGCCCGACCTGCTCGTGGCCGACGAACCGACCTCGATGCTCGACGTCTCCATCCGCACGGGCGTCCTCAACCTGCTCGCCTCCCTGAAGCGCGATCGAGGGCTTTCCATCCTCCTCATCACCCACGACCTCGCGGCGGCGCGCTACCTGGCGGACCGGATCCTGGTCCTCTACCGGGGGCGCGTGGTCGAGGACGGCCCCAGCAGGGCGCTCCTCGAGTCGCCGGCGCACCCGTACACCCGCGCCCTGCTCGCCTCGATCTCCGGCATCGGGGTGGCGGCCCCGGGGGGCGGCAGGCGGCGCTCGGCGGGCGAGGAGCACGCGGCGACCGGCTGCCCGTTCGCCCCCCGCTGTGCGGAGGTCCTGGACGCCTGCGCGGCCAGCGATCCATCCTCTCGCGTGATCGCGCCCGGCCGCCGGGTTCGCTGTCACCTCTACCCGGAACAGGACAGTGCGCTTTTCGTCAGGAGGCTGGCATGAATCCGTCCCCCAGAATCTTCGCCCGTTCGCGCTCCGCGGCAGTCCCCGCGCTGGCGGTGGCCCTGCTCCTGCTCTGCCCGGGGGCCGCGTCGGCCCAGGCCGCGCGCCTGCCGCCCAGCGGCGGCCGCGACGCCAAGGTCGTGAAGGACGGAACGGGATTCCGGATCCAGGTCGACGGACGGGACTTCATGGTCGTCGGCATGAACTGGGACTACTTCCCCATCGGCACGAACTACAACTTCAGCCTTTGGAAGCAGCCCGACGACATGATCGAGGCGGCGCTGGCCCGGGAGATGCCGCTCCTGAAGGCCATGGGCGTGAACGCCATCCGCGTCTACGACGGCATCCCTGCGAAGTGGGTGAAGCACATCTTCGAGCGGTACGGGATCTACAGCGTGGTCAACCACGCGGTGGGGCGCTACGGCATCACCTTGGACGGCGTCTGGATCCCGGAGAACAAGGTCGACTACTCGGACCCGCGCTTCCGCGCCGCCGCCAAGGCGGAGTTCCTGGCCATGGTGGACGACCTCAAGAACACGCCCGGCGTCCTCATGTGGATGCTCGGCAACGAGAACAACTACGGCCTCTCCTGGCGCTCCAGCGAGATCGAGAACCTGCCGGTGGGCGAGCGGGACGCCGGCCGCGCCCGCTACCTCTACTCCCTCTTCGGCGAGATCATCCGCGAGACCAAGGCGCGCGACCCCCACCACCTGATCACGATGGCCAACGGTGACGTGCAGTACATCGACCTCATCGCCCAGGAGTGCAAGGGGCTCGACGTCTTCGGCACCAACGTCTACCGGGGCAAGTCGGCCGGGGATCTCTTCCAGGTCGTCCAGGAAAGGCTCGGCCTCCCGGTCCTGTTCGCCGAGTTCGGCTCCGACGCCTTCAACGCCAAGGAGATGCGCGAGGACGGCCTCAACCAGGCCATCTACCTGCTCGCCAACTGGCAGGAGATCTACGAGCAGTCGGCCGGCAAGGGGCGCGTCGGCAACGCCGTCGGCGGCTTCACCTTCCAGTGGAGCGACGGCTGGTGGAAGTACAAGCAGACCGAGAACCTCGACGTCCACGACACGAACGCCTCCTGGGCGAACGGCGGGTACAGGTTCGACTTCGTCGAGGGCGAGAACAACATGAACGAGGAGTGGTTCGGCGTCTGCGCCAAGGGCCCTCCCGACGAGCGAGGCCTCTTCAACCTGTATCCCCGCGCCGCCTACTACGCGCTGCGGGAGGCCTTCAAGCTCCCGCCCTACGCGCCCACCACCGACCTCGCCGCCATCCACGCCACCTTCAACGCCATCGAGCCGGCCGTGCTCGAGGTCACCGGCCGCGCCAACCAGGCCAGCCTGGCCTCCGCCTTCTCCGAGCGCATCCGGCTCAGCAGGGCCGAGTTCCAGTTCTTCACCTTCAGCACCGGCGGCACGAACATCACCACCCCGAGCAAGCAGCACCCCCAGGCGACTCTCCCCTCGTACCTGGGGTTCGGCAACATGGAGTCCTTCTTCGTGGGCGTCGAGGTGCAGCCGGTGAAGCAGTTGACCGCCAGCGTCACCGTCAACGTGCTGGCCGGCGTGGCCCTCAACCCCATCGACGAGATCTTCTACCAGTCGCGCGGACGCCCGATAGAGTTCACCACCTCGACCGGCACCAAGGTCACCCTGAACGACCTGGAGCGCGTGCAGGTCTACGACGCCAAGATCAACTGGGACGAGCCCTGGTTCAACCTGAACGCCTTCTACCGCACGGGACACATCTCCTGGTCCCACGAGGGCGACTTCTTCACGCTCTACCAGGACGCCTACTACGCCAACAACCTGGCCTGGAACCAGCGGGACATCGACATCTACGACGCGGCGGCGCCGAGCGGCTTCGTGGTGAGCGGCAAGAAGGCGCTGGACGGCCTCAAGGTGGCCTACGGCCCGCAGCTCTGGTGGGGCGCCAACCCGGCCCTCTTCCTCAAGTACACGCGTGCCTTCGGCGACTACGAGCTCACCTTCGTGGACCAGGAGCAGGTGGGCGTGAACACGGCCCTCAACACCTCGTCGGTCGTCCCCCAGCAGCAGCAGCGCCAGACGGCGCTCTCCCTGAGCGCCCAGTGGGGCATCGCCCGGCTCCAGGCCGGCGTCGTGCAGTCCGGGGCCTCCACCATCTTCGCCCCCAACAGCACCGGCAAGGTCGGCCAGCGCTACCAGGTGGCAGGCCAGGTGGCATCCAAGGTGATCACCGTCGGTGACACCTTCGGCGGCAAGGCCAAGCTCTCCATCGAGTCCGGCAACTGGCACTGGTACGGCGCCGGGGCCTACATGGGGCTCGTGGCGGACACGGGATGGGAGAAGAACCACACCTTCACCGGGTGGACGCTCAAGGACTCCGGCTCGGGCAACCAGGTCAACTTCCTCACCGGCCTCGCCTACAACCTGGGGCTGTTCCAGTTCGCTCCCAACTTCCTCTGGCAGAAGCCCATCGAGGGGGCCGGACCCAGCAACTCCGGCCTCCCGGCCCGGAACGTCCTCGATGACCCCTTCGCCGTCCGCGGCAACCGGGAGACCATCGGCGGCGAGCTGCTCATCGCCTTCGACCCGACGCCGGGCACCTGGATGTGGCAGTGGGACAACGCAGCCCGGGAGGACGGATACCTGACGGCGAGCCTCGACTTCGCCTTCCGTCACCAGCCGACCTCCAGCGACGCGTCCACCTACATCCCGGGCGGAACCCTGGAACGCGTGCCCTTCGCCCAGGGCTGGGAGCCGGCCAACGTCTGGGACCTCTCGCTGCGGCTGGTGGGATCGCCCCACGCCGACGTCCGGTATGCCGGGAAGATCTATGGCGGCCAGTCCCAGGCGGTCGGTCCCAGCACACGGATCGTGAACCGCTACGGCCTGGAGGGGCAGGCCTCCTGGAGATCGGTGCTCCTCCAGGCCTTCCTCAAGTTCAACGACTGGGGCGCCTACGACTACTACAAGGACTTCAACCTCACCTACCCGGTGCAGGTCATGGGAGACCTCTCCTACTCCTTCGGAATCCCCATGTGGATCGCCGCCCCGCAGACCCGCATCGGCCTGCGCGGCACCTACCGGACGCTGAACGGCTTCTCCAACCGCTACCTTCCCAATCCGGCCGACCCGGGTGCGCTGGGCAACGAGTGGGAGATCCGGACCTACCTGAACGTCAGCCTGTGACCAGGTGGCAGGCGGCTGCGTGGGCGGGGCCGAGCGCGACGAGCTCCGGCTCCCGCTCCCGGCACAGGTCGACGGCGACGGCGCAGCGGGGGTGGAAGCGGCATCCCCTGGGCGGGCTGCGCAGGCTGGGCGGCGATCCGGGGATGCTCGACAGGTCGACGTCGCCGCCGTGCACCGACGGGAAGGCCCGCAGGAGCCCCTGCGTGTAGGGGTGGCGCGCCGCCATCCGCAGCTCCCCCGCGGGAGCCACCTCGACCAGCCTCGCCGCGTAGAAGATCGCCACGCGGTTCGCGAACTGGAGCATCCGCGTCAGGTCGTGCGTGATGAACATCACGGCGAACCCGCGCTTCCGCTGCAGCTCCTGGATCTCCTCCAGGATCTCCCGCTCCACGATGACGTCGAGGGCGGTGGTGGGCTCGTCGAGGATGACGAGCGCGGGATCGAGCGCCAGCGCGATGGCGATGCCCACCCGCTGGCGCATGCCGCCCGAGAGCTGGTGCGGGAAGCTCTCCAGGCGGTCGGCGTGGATGCCCACCGTCCCGAGGAGCTCCGCGGCCCGCGCCCGCGCGGCACGCCCGGAGGGGGCCGCACCGTGGGCCCGCAGGGTGTCGGCGATCTGCTCGCCCACCGTGAGCACCGGGTTGAGCGCGTCCATGGCGCTCTGGAAGACCATGGCGATCCGCTCCCAGCGCATCCGGCGCAGAGCGCCCTCGTCCATGGCGAGCAGGTCGCGCCCCTCGAAGAGCACCTGGCCGCCGCTGATCACCGCCGGAGGCGGCAGGATCCTCAAGATTGCCTGGGCCATGGTGGACTTGCCGCAGCCCGACTCGCCGGCGACGCCGACGACCTCCCCGGGCATGAGGTCCAGGGAGACGTGGTCGAGGGCGCGAACCGGCCCGTCCGCCGAGACGTAGTCGACGCTGAGATCGCGGATCGACAGGATCGGCTCAGCCATCTCGCACCACCACCGGGGTCGACCGGGACGCAGGCTGCCCCGCCGCCGCCAGGTGCGCGCGCCAGGCGCGCTCCATCTGCAGGCGCGGGTTGGTGATCTCGTCGAAGCCGGAGTTGAGCATCACCAGGCCGAAGCCCACCAGCGCCACGCAGACGCCGGTCGGGACGTAGGTCCACCAGGCGCCGGTGAGGAGCGCCGAGTCGTTGCTGGCCCAGTAGAGGTTGGTCCCCCAGGTGACCGACGAGACGTCGCCCAACCCGAGGAACTCGAGCCCCACCAGCGCGCCGATGGCGTAGACGCTGCTGCCAATGACCTGGGCCACGAGCAGGGAGGTCATGTTGGGAAGGATCTCGCGGGTGATGATGCGCAGGCTCGACTCGCCGCTCACCACCGACGCCAGCACGAAGTCGCGCCGGCGCAGGGAAAGGGTCTGGCCGCGGACCACGCGGGCGTTCCAGGCCCATCCGGTGAAGACCAGAACCGCCGCCACGGTCAGCGGCCCGGACGGCAGGTAGGCCGCCAGGACGATGGCCAGCGGCAGCCCGGGGATCACCAGGAAGACGTTGAAGAGGAGGGAGAGCATCCCGTCCACGCGCCCGCCGAAGTAGCCGGCCGTCACCCCTACGAGCGAGCCCACCAGCACGACGACGATCCCCACCGCGAAGCCGATGAGCAGGGAGACGCGCGTCCCCACCACGGTCTGCGCGAGCACGTCCTGCCCCTGGCCGGTGGTCCCGAGCCAGTGCGCCGAGGAGGGAGGCTCGAGGGGAACGGCCACGAGCGCCGTGGGGTCGCCCACGAGGAGCGGCCCGACCACGGCGAGCAGGGCGAAGAGGACCAGGATCAGCGCACCCACGCTGGCCTTCCGGTCGCGCCGGATGGCGTCCAGCCAGGCCCTGGCCCCGGTGGACCGCCGGCTCGCCGGCGCGGTCACGAACCCTCCCGGGTGCGCGGGTCGAGCCACAGGTAGGCGATGTCCACGAGCCAGTTGGCGCCCAGCACCGCCAGGGTGATGACCAGGAAGATGCCCTGCATGAGCGGGTAGTCCTGGCTCTGGACCGCCTGGAGGAGCAGGTAGCCCTGCCCGGGGTAGGAGAAGACGATCTCGGTGAGCAGCGACCCGCCCAGGACGAAACCGAGCGCCATCCCGAAGCCGGTGACGCTGGGCAGGAGCGCGTTGCGGGCCGCGTACCGGAGTACCACGCGGGAGGGCGGCAGCCCCTTGGCCCGTGCCAGGTTCACGTAGTCGGAGCCCAGGACCGACACCATGGTGTTGCGCATGGAGAGCATCCATCCGCCCAGCGTCGCCACCACCACCGTGCCGACGGGGAGCGCCGCGTGCCGGAGGACGCTCGCGAGGAACGGCAGGTTCATCCCCGGCGTCAGGTCGTCGGCGTAGGCGTGGCCGAGCGGGAACCAGGCCAGCTGGAAGCCGAAGACGTAGAGGGCCACCATGGCCAGCCAGAAGTAGGGGAACGCACCCAGGAGCGCGAGCGCCGGGGGCAACAGCGTGTCCATCCAGCCACCACGCCACCAGGCCGCGGCCACGCCGAGCAGCGTCCCGAGGACGAAGCTCACCGCCACCGCCGTCCCCGCCAGGAACATCGTCCAGAGGAGCCCCGTGCCGATGATGGTGGAGACGGGGGACGGGAAGTAGGCCACCGAGACGCCGAAGTCGCCCCGCAGCACGTGGCCGAGGTAGGTGATGTATTGCCCCAGCAGCGGCTCCGGGGTCAGCCCGAAGGCCTCGCGAAGCGCCTGCATGGCCTCCGGGCGGAGCTGGCCGCGGAATCGCGCGAAGAGCGCCGTGGCGGGGTCGCCCGGCATGAGGCGCGGCAGGAAGAAGTTGAGCGTGAGCGCCGCCCAGGCCGCGAGCAGGTAGAAGCCGAGTCGTTGGAGGATGAAGCGCACCGGCCCCTTTCTAGCGCGGCTCGATCGAGGTGAGGACGAGCAGGTAGTCCGGAGACTTGTTGGGCGAGAGCGCCGCGTAGGGATCGTCCGCGGAGGAGAACCCCTTGAAGCGCCGGGAGTTGTACTCCCCCCAGGACGGCTGGGGGTAGAGCGGGATGGCCGGGGCCTCGGCGACGAAGGCCCGCTGGAGCTCGTCCGACAGACGCCGCTGCTCGGCAGGGTCGGCCGCACGCTCGAATGCGGCGACGAGCGCGTCTCCCCGCTCGCTCCCGTAGCGGTGCCAGTTCCAGAACGACGGGACGCCCTCGGGCTTCACCGTGGAGGTCGTCATGAGCCCCCGGTAGAAGGTGTAGGGCGTCGGCCCGTCCACCGACCAGCCCAGGGCCAGGTCGAAGCGCCCCTCCCCGAGCTTCTGGAACCAGGCGCCGTAGTCGGAGTTGCGGACGGTGGCGTCGATCCCGACCTCCTTGAGCCCGCCGGCGACCACCTGGGCGGTCCGCACCCAGTCGGAGTATCCAGCCACGGCGAGGATCTCGAACTTCCAGGGGCGGCCGTCGGGCAGGCGGCGGATGCCGTCCCCTCCCCGCGGGAAGCCCGCCCCGTCGAGCGCCGCGTTGGCCGCGGACACGTCGTGGCGCACCCAGTCCCCGGTCGCGGCGATCTCGGGGTTTCGCCATCTCGCGTAGGCGTCGCTGAGCCCGGTGGCGTCGGAGGGGCGCGAGTAGCCGAAGAGGGCCACGTCGACCACCCGCTTCCGGTCGATGGCCATGCTGATGGCCTTGCGCACGCGCACGTCGTCGAACGGCGGGCGCCTGGTGTTGGCGTAGAGGAAGATGGTCCCGCCGATGAGGGGGAACCAGTACCGGTGGTGCTCCGGGTCGCGCTTCACGAAGACGCGGTCGATGGCGGGAACGAAGCTGCCCGCCCAGTCCACCTCGTCGAACACCAGGCCGAGGTTGGCCCGATCGTTCCCGGGGTAGGCGGGGAGTCGAAGCGCCTCCACCGCCGGCTTTCCCGGCTGCCAGTAGTTCGGGTTGCGCCCCAGCTCGTAGACCTGGTTCTTGAAGACCCGGACCTCGGTGAAGGGCCCCGTGGCCACGGGGTTCTCGTTGCGGAAGGTCACCGGGTCCGCGACCTTGCTCCAGAGATGCTCGGGCACGATGGGCACGATGGCCAGGCTGTCCAGACCGGGAACGAACACCCTGGAGAACTCGAAGTCGACGGTGTTCCCGTCGACGACCCGGACTTCCTGGAGGAAGCTCCACACCCCTCCCGCGTCGAGCGCCGGGAACTTCTTCAGGAGCTCGAACGTGAAGGCCACGTCGCGCGCGCCGAAGGGAGCGCCGTCGGACCATCGAACCCCCTCCCGGGTCTTGACCCGGAGAACCCGGTGACCGGGACGCCACTCGTGGCCCACGGCGAGCCAGGGGACGTACTCGCCCTTCACCGTGTTGAACACGAGCAGCGGCTCGTAGATGCCGGCCTTGGTCGGCCAGAGCTCCGCTCCGCCGGGCGCGAGCGGGTTGAAGTTCCGCACCCAGGAGGCCTGCTTCTCCTGCGAGACCACCAGCGTGCCGCGCGGCACGGGCCTTCGCTCCGGCGTGCACCCGGCGAGCGCCAGGACCGCGAGGACACATGAGGTCGAGGCGGCCCTGTTCATGGAACTCCCTATCCGGCGGCGGGCGTCCCGGTGCCTCGTCGGGCCTCCAGGGTCGCCCGCACCTCGTGGGCAGCCTCCTCGGTGATCGGGTAGGTCGCGATGGCCCAGATCGCCAGGCCGGACGTGATCATCGGGATGAACGCGTCGCAGAGCCGCATCAGGGTGATGGTCCGCTCGGCCTGGTTCCCGCCCAGGTCCACGTCGAACCCGGTCATGTTGAGGAGGAAGCCTCCTCCGGCGAGCGCGGCCGCCATGCCCATCTTGACGACCCACCAGAAGACCGCGCCGAACATTCCCTCGCGGCGCTGGTGGGACTGGATCTCGTCCACGTCCACGACGTCGGCGATCATCGAGCCCATCAGCGTGAAGAGCCCCCCCAGCCCGAAGGCCAGGAACGGCGTGG
The DNA here is from genome assembly GCA_903874275.1 of uncultured Anaeromyxobacter sp. Lineage (GTDB taxonomy): Bacteria > Myxococcota > Myxococcia > Myxococcales > Anaeromyxobacteraceae > CAIOAK01. The sequence continues at coordinate 13,242 of CAIQRS010000270.1, read as the reverse complement.
GGAGCAGGATGAGCAGGGGGTGGTTCGGGTCGTAGGCGAACCACTTCATCCCGTACCCGAGCATGGAGATCCCGGTGGAGACGAAGAAGGCCCTGCGCTTGCCGATCTTCGTGCCGAGCCAGGTGATGAAGAAGATCACCGCGAACGTGGAGATGGCCCCGAGGGTGCCGGCGTACCCCGCATATTCCGCCCCGCGCGCCTGATCGCCGCGGAACACGTAGTAGATGATGACGTAGAACTGGAACGACGAGATCAGCATGAAGCCGTTGAAGACCAGGAAGGTGGCCGCGCAGAGCTTCAGGAAGGGCCCGGAGGAGATGGTCGACTTCATCCCCCTCAGGAACCCCATGATGCTCTCGCCGACTCCGCCCTTCCCGGCCTGCTCCTCCCCCTCCTTCTCCGCCACGTGCTGGAACCGCTCCCGGAGGAAGATGGCGGGCAGGACGCCCAGGCAGGCTGCGAGCACCCCGATGCCGATGGCCAGGGCCGAGGCCCCCTCGACCTGATCCTTGAACCAGGTCTTGTAGGTCATGAACCAGAGGAACCAGGGCGACACGATGTAGGCGATCTGCCCGAGGAAGTTCTGCACTCCCATGAGCCGGGTGCGCTCGTGATAGTCGGGGGTGAGCTCGTAGCCCAGCGCGACCCAGGGCGCGGCGAAGATCGTGTAGGCGACGTAGAAGAGGTTGGAGCCGACGACGAAGAACCAGAAGTAGAAGTTCTCGCTGTGGCCCCTCGGAACCTGCCAGAGCAGGGCGAAGACGATTCCGGAGGCGATGGCCCCCACGAAGATGTAGGGGCGCCGGCGTCCCCACCTCGAGCGGGTGTGGTCGGAGACGTACCCCATGACCGGGTCGATGAGCGCGTCGAGGAGGCGCGGCAGCGCCGCCACCAGCCCCACCAGTGCCGGGTTCATGCCCAGCCCCAGGTTGAGCACGATGAGCATCCCGCCGATGGCCGCCGCCAGCAGGTTGTTGACGAAGGCCCCGGCCCCGTAGGCCAGCTTCCGCGGGAAGGAGATCCGATCCCGGGGCGCCGTCGTGAAGTGCTCTGCCGCTCCCTTGCCGCTCATGGGCCTCGCTTCTCGGGTCGCTTCAGCGATCGAGCTTGTAGTAGCGGACGTAGTCGACGAGCATCGTCTGCGGGAAGACCGTGGACACGTCGGGCGCCCCGACGTAGGACCCTCCCACCGCCACGTTCAGGATCACGAAGAAGGGCTTGCCGAAGGGCCAGCTGGAGCCCAAGGGCCTGAGATCCTGCCTCACCTCGTGGTAGATGGCGCCGTCAACCTCGAACCGGATCCGGTTGGCTTCCACCTCCACCGCGAAGACGTGGAAGTCCTCGTCGAAGGGGCAGAGCGGCGTGCAGGGCGGAGTGGCGCAGGTCGGCGGGACCTGGCAGGTGTACTGCGCGGTGATGGCGCTGCCGCCGGAGAATCCGGTCGCGTGGAGGGATCCGTTCACCGCGCCCGGCGCCTGGCCCCGCAGCTCCATGATGTCGATCTCGCCGCAGGCCGGCCAGCCCACCTGGGGATAGCTCGCGCCCAGCAGCCAGAAGGCCGGCCAGATCCCCATTCCCGACGGCAGGCGGATACGCGCCTCCCAGCGGCCGAGCCCCTGCTCGAACCTGGCCCGCGTGGTGATCCGCGCCGAGGTGTAGGCGCGCCCCTGATAGGCCTCCTTCCGCGCGGTGATGGCGAGGTGGCCGAGTCCGTCGAGCGACACGTTCTCGGGGCGCGCGGTGTTGAACTCGAGCTGGTCGTTTCCCCAGCCCCCTCCCCCCACGTCGTGATCCCAGTAGCCGGGATTCGGGGACGTGCCCGCCGCCCCTTCGAACTCGTCCTGCCAGACCAGGCTCCAGCTGGGAGGCTGGTTGCTGCACGCGGTCGCGAGCAGGGAGATGGCCAGCCCGGCGACGACCAGGGAGGCGGGATGGCGGCGTGATCGTGGGTCTCGGCTCATTCGGGCCTCTCAGCTTCCAGCCGCTGCGCTCCGGAAGAGGCGCATGTCGGCGAGTGCAGACTGCAGGACGAGGGTGGCGGATCCCAGGGCGACGGCGCGGCCGCCCAGCTCTCCGGTGACGATGTCGGTCGGGGCGTGGGCGCTGACCAGCGTGCGGCTGCGTACGGACTGGCGCAACGTGGACAGCAGGAGTTCCCCAAGCCGGGCCAGGCGGCCGCCGATGATGACCCGGGACGGGTTCATGAGGTTCATCAGGGTGGCCACCGCGATGCCCAGGTGGTCGGCCGCCTCGGCGACCACCTGGAGCGCGAGCACGTCCCCGGCCAGTGCCGCTTCCTCGAACGCGGCGAGCGTCACGTCGCGACCTGCCAGCTTGCTCCCGGGGTGCTCCACCAGGAGCGCCCTGGCGCGCGCCAGGAGCGCGCTGGAGCCGACCCGCGTCGTCAGGCATCCCCGCAGGCCACAGATGCACGGGTCTCCCTGTGGGTCGATGGCCAGGTGGCCGATCTCGCCCGCCACCCCGTGCACGCCCCGGTAGATCTGGCCGCGGATGATGTGGCCCGCGCCGACGCCGGTGGCGACCTTCACGTAGGTGAACTCCAGGATGCCGCGCCCCGCACCCCACCAGTGTTCGCCGAGCGCGGCCAGGTTGGCGTCGTTGTCGACCATGACCGGCACGCCGAACCGCTTGCGCAGCGGCTCACCCACTTCGCGCCCCCGCCAGGCCGGCATGACCACCTCGGAGACCCGGTCCGGTTTCCGGGGATCGACGGGGCTCGGGACGGCGACACCGATACCGACGAGCCGGTCCGTGCCGAGCTTCCACTTCGCCAGGCAGGCCTCGGAGAACTCGGCCATCAGCGCCATCGCCCCGTCCGGATCGTCGCGCACCGGGTGGTGGCGGTGCTCCCAGGCCACCACCTGTCCCCTCAGGTTGGCGAGCGCCGCCGAGACGTGGCCGGCACCCATGTCGATGCCGAGGAGGCCGTATGCGTCGTCCTGGAACTGCAGGACGATGGGCCGCCTGCCGCCCTTCGAGGGACCGTCGCCCACCTCGGCGACCAGGCGGGTCTCGAGCAGCTCGGACACGACCTCGGAGACCGTGGAGCGGCTGAGCCCCGTCGTGCGCGCGATGTCGGCGCGGGAGAGCCGTCGCTCCTTCCAGAGCAGCTGCAGCACGCCGGTGACGCTCGGCCGCTGGGAGGCCTCGGGTGGCTCCGCCCTGGTTGCCGTCGAAACCCCCACGCTGCGCCGCTCCTGGTGATTCACTAGTTGTGAAAGTAGATGTTGTCCAAGTAGAACGTGGCGGTGGTGCCGCCCGGCACGAGGAAGAGCATCTGGCCCAGCTTGGACGTTCCCCCGAGGTTCCGGAAGGCGGTCATGGGGATCTCCAGGCCGATCCAGGTGCCGGTCTCCTGGACGTAGCTCCTCACGGTCGACTCCGAGGGGTAACCGGTCGGGTCGTTGACGAGCTTCACGTCGAAGGCGTGGCCGTCCGGGGTCCACACGTCGACGTGGAACCAGGTCATGGCGCTGGCGTCGATCTGGTTCTCGGTGGTGCCGTCTCGTCCGAAGCCGACACCGGCGAAGGAGCGGAGGGTGTACCGCTTCACCGGGTGGGTGGTGCCCGGGACGTCCAACTGCTCGTAGTCGTTGCAGCAGGTGCTCCAGACCGTCTGCCAGGAATTGACGGTGCGGGGCACGTAGGCCGAGCCGAAGAGCGAGATCACGTTCGCCGCCGGGACGGTTGGCCTGGGAGCGATGTCGGCCGGCACGGCGAGCGCCGGACAGGTGTTCGCGGCGCCCACCTTCACGGTCAGCGGCCCGGCTGCCGCGACACCCCCAAGGGATGCGGTGACGGTGGCGGTTCCGGGTCCCTGGACGCTCACCGAGCCGACCAGATCGACGCTCGCCACGGAGGGATCCGACGAGCTGAAGGTGAAGTACCGGTTCGACGCGGTGATGCGCTCCACGCCGGTGCTCACCTCGAAGGCCACCGGCATCGCCCCCGAGGTGCCCGACGGAAATGCCGGGAAGGCCCCGCTGCCGACGGTCTTCGCCACGCAGACCGGCGGGAGGACCGGGTTCGGCCCCACGATGCTGGCGCCGATCTTGACGTACTGGATGTTTGCGAGCCAGAAGGTGAAGCCCGTGGCCGGGCTTCCGTCCGAACCGGCGGAGAAGAAGAACAGCCCCTTCTCGGCGGTCAGGCTGGTGGCGAGGGGGATGGGGATGAAGTACTGCGTCCACCCCGTGGAGAGCGAAGCGACACTCCCCGCCTTGAACCTGGGGCTGTCGGTCTGGTCAGCCCCCAGCCCGACCTCGAACGGGGCGGCCCGCGTCGACTTCGCCCAGAAGGTGACTGCGTCATATCCGGAGAGGTTTCTCGGCAATCCGGCCACGATCGCGCCGCCCGCGAACGTGTTGGCGGGGTCGCCCGGACCGGGGACGACCACCTTGAGCGTGGCGCCGGAGTCGGGGCAGAAGAGCGAGGTGTCCGGGAAGCAGACGGTGGAGTCCTGCTTCACGTTGACATCGCTGGTCTTGTCGAAGGGCTGGAAACCCACGTCGTCGGCGAACCTGCCGACGAAGACCTCGGGAGAGGTCAGGCTGGGGCTCTGGATGCAGCCAGCGGCCAGGGCCGCCAGGACCCCGACCACGGACTGCAGGGACCTGCTTCGAGTAGCCATGCCCTCGCCTCCGCATGCGGATTGCGCGTCCCGTGGTGGGGCCACGGGACTTTGTTCGTTGATCGAACCAACCCTACTTGTAGAAGTAGATGTTGTCGATGTAGTAGGTGCCGCCGTCGAGGAAGAAGAGCTTGACGAGAGCCACCTTGTTGAGCCCCGCAGGAGCTCCGGGCGGGCCGGAGGACGCCCACGGGAAGTCCACCGTCACCCATTGGCCGGCGGCGATGGGGTTGGTGGCGCTCCCGAAGCTGGTTCCTTGCGACGCGCCACTCGCGGCGCCGGGACCCGCGATCGTATTGGTGGAATCGGCGCTGACGACCTGCTGGTTGGTTCCCTTCGTCGAGCCGGTGGGCGACCAGACGTCGAAGCGGAGCCCTCCGGTCATCGTGGTCACGTCGATCAGGGTCGAGCCGGTGGTCGACTGCGTCCCACCGTGGCAGATCGCCGAGTCGGGCGGGGACGGAGTCCCACCGACGGCGCCGATCAGCTCGATGATGCCGAAGTTGTTGGCAGGGACCGTGTACTGCTTCACGACGTGCGCGGTGCCGGGGATGGTGTAGTCGGCCACGCTGGAACCACCCGGACCGAAGCAGGTTGCGTTGTACGAATTGACGTTGGCGCTCCTGTCGGCCGCCGTGCCCGCGTAGGTCGAGCTGAAGAGCGAAAGCACGTTGGCGACCGGCGCCGTCGGAGGAGCCGCCGAGGTCGTCGGGCCAGGGCCGCCTCCTCCCCCGCCACCACCGGACTTGTAGAAGTACAGGTTGTCCAGGTAGAGCGTCCCGCCCGCGTTCGGGGTGTCGAGCGAGATGACGATCTGCGCGGTGTTCTTTCCGGTCCAGGGTGCGCCCTGGTTCTCGGCAGCGGCGATCGAGAGGTCGAGGGAGATCCACTGGTTCTTGCCGGTGAGCGAGACGGGCCACAGCTTGACCGGGTCGCCGTTCACGACCAGCTTGTCGGCCCCCGCATCCTGCAGCTTGATGACCAGGTGGCTCCCATCCGGCGTCCACACGTCCATGTGCATGTGGGTCATCCCGGGCGTGGTGATGTCGATCTCGTTCGCACCCACCTCAACCGGCGGTGTCGAATCCGGCCCGCCGATGAACTCGATGCCGATGTAGTTCTTCAGTTCGTACTTCTTCACGACGTGGTTCGTGCCCGGGATGGTGAAATCGACCACCGAGCCGCCAGTTCCGCTCCAGGACGCGAACCAGGTATCCACGTTGCCGCTCTTGTCGGCCGCGGTTCCCGTGAAGGTGGAGCTGAAGAGCGAGATCGCGTCGGCCGGAAGCACCGTCGGCGCCGCGGGGGGTGCTGCGGGCGCCGCCGCTGCCGTACCCGACACCGAGATGGCCTGCTGTCCCGGGACCGCCAGACCACCGAGCGTGGCCGTGATGTTCGCCGACCCGGCCGCGACGCCGGTCACGAGGCCGTTGGCGCTCACCGTCGCGACCCCCGGTGCGCTCGACGTGAGGTCGAAGTAGCGGAAGCTCACGTTGGTGAGCCTGCCGATGTGCGGCAGCACCGGGAGCGCGAACCCGACCGTGTTGGGCTCGTAAGGGATCTGGTGCGTGGCACCGAGGGCCACGGTGGTCGTGCCGGTCTCCCAGCCGACGTTGGTGCCGGAGAGCGTGGGCGGCCCGACCTCGGACGACGGCAGGTTCTCGTACTGGATGTCGTTCAGCCAGATCGTGTAGTTCTTGTTGGCGCCGTCGGCCAGGTGGAACAGCCCCTTGTTCGACGTGAGCTTGGACGGCACGGGGATCGGGATGATGTACTTGGTCCAGGTTCCGGTCAGCGGGATGTCGAGCGACTCGGCGGAGAACCCCTGGGGCGCGGCGGCGTCGTTCCCGATCCCGGTGACGGGCAGGGTGTTGGAGGTGCTCGCCTTGGCCCAGAAGGTCAGGGCGTTGAAGGCCGAGAGGTTCCTCGGCAAGGACGCCACGAAGGCCCCACCGGAGTAACTGGTCGCACTGCCGGTGACGACGAACTTCAGCGAGCTGCGGCCGTTGTTCTTCTCGATGACGTCGATGGTCACGGCGTTGGCCGATCCGCTGAAGTCCACGAAGGTGACGCCGGCGTCGAAGCCGTCGAAGAAGACGAGGCCTCCCGTGGTCGTCGCGCTGCTCACCGTGACCGCGGAGGTGGCGGTCTTGCCGGACGCGGTGTGGGTGGCGGTGACGGTCGCCGTTCCGACCGCGACCGCGGTCACCAGCCCCCCGGCGCTGACCGTGGCCACGCCGGTGGCGGAGGAGACGAAGGTCGAGCCGGCGGTGAGGTTGGCCGTCGAGGAGTCGCTGTACGTTCCGGTGACGGTCAGCTGACGGGTTCCCCCGAGGGCCAGCGAGACGGAGGCCGGCGACACGGCGATGGAGGAGAGCGTGGGCGTTCCGCCGCTGCTGACGGTGACCGAGGAGGTCGCAGTCTTGCTGGAGGCGGTGTGGGTGGCGGTGATCGTCGTGGTTCCGACGGCGACCGCGGTCACGAGCCCTGCGGCGCTGACCGTCGCGGCACCGGTGGAGGACGAGACGAAGGTCGATCCGGCCGTGAGGTTGGCCGTCGAGGAGTCGCTGTACGTTCCGGTGACGGTCAACTGCTGCGTCGCCCCCGGGGCCAGCGTGGGGCTGGCCGGCGTCACCGCGATGGAGACGAGGGTGGGCGCCACGCTGCCGCCAACCACGAAGACGGTGGCGGTCGCGATCCGGCCCGAGGCCGTGTGCGTGGCCACGATGGTCGTGCTCCCGGCCGAGACCCCGGTCACCAGGCCGCCCGCGCTCACCGTGGCCACGCCGGGCGAGGAGGACACGAAGGTCGAGCCGGCCGTGACGTTGAAGGTCGAGAAGTCGCTGTAGAGCCCCGACACGGTCAACTGCTCGGTCCCCCGGATGGCAAGCTGGGCGCTCGAGGGGATGATGTCGATGGAGACGAGCGTCGGCGCCAGCGAGGAGACGGTCACTGTCACGTTGGCCGTGAGGCCGGAGGCCGCGGCCGTGATGGTGGCGGAGCCTTCGGCGAGTCCGGTCACGACACCCGAGCTGCTGACTGCCGCGACGGCAGAGGCGTCGGAGGAGAAGGTCAGGCCCGCGGTGATGGGGAACCTGGTGCCGTCGCTGTTGATCCCGGTGACGACGAGTTGCCCCACCCCGCCCACCGCCAGCCGGAGCGGACTGGGCGTGATGGCGATCGCGGACAGGGTCGCGCCGCTGCTGGAACTGCTGCAGCCTGCGAGCAGGAGGCCCGGGAGGACGGCGAGGGCAACGAGCAACGACTGCCTTCGGAGTGTCATGTGTCTTGCCTCAGGGTTCGGTGCGCACTGCGACTTTGTTCGCTTCCCGAACCAAGTATATGGTGCCTATGGGACTGTCAAGTCCCCAAGCTTGGTTGATGGAAGAGCCCCCAGGAGACCTCGTGCACATCCGAACGAATTGGCTGGTCCTGTTATTCGCGCTCTCCGCCCTGACCGGTTGCAGCGTCGCGTCCACCTGTGCGAACGGCTCCGTGTCCTGCGGCGGTGTCTGCGTGCAGACCCAGGCCGACAACCTCAACTGCGGGGTCTGCGGCAACATCTGCGCGGTCGGCTCGGTCTGCTCGAGCGGCGCCTGCGCGGTGCCTTGCCCGTCCGGACAGGTGGCGTGCGAGGGCGCGTGCGTCGATCCCCGGACCAGCCCGATCCACTGCGGCGCCAGCGGAACCTGCACCGGCGCCCAGGCCGGAAGCACGTGCGCTTCGGGAGAGACGTGCCAGGGCGGAACCTGCGCGTGCCCGATCTCGGGCCAGCTGGTCTGCGGCGGTGCCTGCATCGACCCCCAGACCAGCCCGACCTACTGCGGCGCCAGCGGCGACTGCTCCGGCGCCCATGCCGGGACCACCTGCGCGTCGGGGCAGACCTGCCTGGCCGGAGTCTGCGGCGTGGTCTGCCAGGCCGGCCAGATCGTCTGCGGCGGCGCCTGCATCGACCCCCAGACCAGCCCGACCTACTGCGGCGCCAGCGGCGACTGCTCCGGCGCCCATGCCGGGACCACCTGCGCCTCGGGGCAGACCTGCCAGGGCGGAACCTGCACCCAGGACTGTCGGCCGGTCGTGCTGGATCTGGACACCCCGTTCGCGACCGAGGTCCCGCCGTTCGCCACCCGGAACGGCCAGCAGACGCCGACCGCCCTCTGGGCATCGACCACGGCCCCGCTCCCGACCAACACCTCCTGGCAGAACCTGGTGCTCGGCGACGGCGGGCTCCGCTTCGACTTCCTCCCCTACCAGCTCAAGGCCGAGCCCGCCTGGCTCGACGTCGCCGCCGCGGCTCCGATCAACACCGCGACCTCCATCATCGTCCCCGAGCGGAAGCAGGTCATGCTGGGCGCGCTCGAGTTCGACGGGACCACCCGGCACGCCGTGCAGTCCTACGACCTCTTCTCGGTGACGCTTCGCTATGGCGTGGCCAGCGGGACGATGAGTGCTCCGCTCGTCCAGGGTATGCCCTACGTCACCGTCGACTACGCGGGCGGCCTCCGGCCCATGCTCCTGCCCGGGACCTTCGCCTTCACCAGCGTGAACGGCTCCGCCTCCCCCGGCCCGGTGACCGGCACCCGGTTCGTGCTCGGGCTGAGCGACGGGAGCACCTGGGTGCTCTACGCCTCGACCTCGGTGACCTTCAACTGGACCACGGGCAACATGGCGGCGGCCTCCGCCTTCGCGGGAACCCTCCGGGTGGCGAACGCGCCGGCACCGGCCTCGGTGGCCGTGCTCGACGCGCACGCGGGCGCCGTGCCTCGCGGGGCACGCCTGGAAGCTTCCACCGCCTGTGACGTGGCGACGCTCCGCTTCGTCTACACCACCACCGGCACCGGCACCCTGCTCCTCGCGGCGATGCCCCACCACATGGCGCGCCTGGTCTCGCCGGTGACCACCAGCCTCACCTACTCCACGATGAGCGGCACGCTCCAGGGCGTGGAGGGCAGCACCTGGACGATGAGCCTCCCCCTCTCGACCATCGGCTTCGCGGCCCCACGGCCGGTCGCCCCGGCCCACCTGGCGGCGGTGCGTGCTGCGCTGGCGGCCGACGCCTCCTTCGTCCCCGACCCGATCACGGTGGACGTGGACCCCTACTTCGGCGGGAAGCAGCTGGCCAAGCTGGCGCGCCTGGCCGTGATCGCCGACGATCTGGGCGAGACCGCCACCGCGGCCACCCTCCGCGCCCGCCTCTCGCCGCTGGTCGCGGCCTGGCTCGACGGCACCAACGAGAACCCCTTCGTCTACGACACCACCTGGGGAGGCGTGGTCACGACCCGGGGGCTCGCCGATCCGGGCGCCGAGTTCGGGGCCGGCCACTACAACGACCACCACTTTCACTATGGGTATCACATCTACGCCGCCGCCGTCCTGGCCCGCTCCGACCCGGCCTTCGCGGCGACCCACCGGGCCGGGCTGCTCGCCCTGGTGCGCGACATCGCCAATCCCAGCGCGTCCGATCCCCGCTTCCCGCGCCTCCGCCACATGGACCCCTTCCGGGGCCACTCCTGGGCCGCCGGGCTCTCCGAGATGGCCGACGGCCAGAACCAGGAATCGACCTCGGAGGCCGTCAACGCCTGGTACGCGCTGCGCCTGCTGGGGCTCGCCACCGGCGACACGCGGATGAACGAGCTCGGACGCGTGCTCCTCGCGCTCGAGGTCGACTCGGCCCGCACCTACTGGCAGATCCCGGCGGCGTCCGCGGTGTACCAGGATCCGTTCGCGGCCAACATGTGCGTCGGCATCCTCTTCGCGACCAAGGCGGTCTTCTCCACCTTCTTCGCGGCCGGCGCCGAGTACGTGTACGGGATCCAGATGCTTCCCTACACGCCGGCGAGCGAGGATCTCGTGTCGCCGACCTGGGTCGGGGACGCGTGGACGAAGATGCAGGCGGCCGCAGCCGCCGCGACCCAGGGGTGGAAGGGGTTCCTGTACATGGCCCATGCGACCACGTCGCGGGAGGCCGCCTGGACCGAGGTCAACACCCTGACCGAGTGGGACGACGGGAACAGCCAGACCAACGCGTTCTGGTGGGTGGCTACGCGGCCGTGACCCGGCTGGACCGGGCTGGTTCTTCTGAGCGCGTCGGTCAGCGCTTTCGGCGCCACCAGGCGGCGCGGACGGCATCCAGACGGCCCTGGCGCACGGGGTCCTGCCGTGCGTCGTCGAGCGCGTTGCTCGCGAAGGCGGCGAGCACGGCGGCGATGAAGCCGCCGACGGTGGCGGCGGCCACGATGAGGCCCCGCTTTGGCCCGGACTTCTTCTTCGGTGGGACCGCCCGATCCATCACCTGGACGAGGGGAGCCTCCTTGGCCTCATCGACGCGCGCCAGTTCGAAAAGCTTGGCCAGCTGCTCGAACATCACTTCGTTGTATTTCACCTCGCGCAGGAGCCGGATGTTGCCCATTCCCCTGGCATCCCCGCCAACCGCGACATCGCCCGCGGGCACTCCCGACTCCAGCCGGGAGAGCTCCTGCCGCATGGCGGAGAGTTCCCGCTCGGCTCGCTGCAGGTCCGGGTTCGACGGCGTGGCGTAGGCCTTCATCGCGCCTATCTGGATCTCCTTGGCGCTGATCTGTGCTCGAAGGCGGGCCACCGTCTCCACGGTAGCGCGCCCCTGGGCGTCCACCGAGACGAGGCCGCCCGACGCAATGGCCTCCCGCAGCTTCACCTCGGCGTCGGCCAGCTTCTCCTTGGTCTGTTGCAACTCCCGCTCGAAGAAGGCCCGTCTCTGCGCCGCCTCGCTGATGGCCAACGTGTTGGTGAGCTTGTGGAGTTCCTCCACATAAGCGTTGGCCAGTTCGGCGGCGCGAGCAGGGGCGCGGGCGTCCGCCTGGATGACGATGATGCCGCTGCTCTTGTCCGAGAGGAAGCGGGAGTCCTTGGCAAGGCGCTTCCGAGCGTCGACCAGGTCCTTCTCATCGTACAGTTCCATGAGCTTGAACCGCTCGATCAGTGCGTCCGCTACGGTGTCGCTCTTGAGCATGGCGACATAGAGGTCGGAGGAATACTTGATGCCGAGTGCGGCCCCGGCAAGTCCGCCGAATCCGCCACCGATCTGACCTAGCATCATGGCGGCGGTGCTCTGCCCCTGCTGCGGAGGGAGAATGCGAGTGACCCCGGTGAACGTGCTGGGCAGGAGAAAGCTGACGACGAGGGCGGCGACAGAAGTCGCGACGGTCCAGGATGCGATCATTCGCTTGTGCCGTCCCACAAAGATCAGGTATTCGAGCGCGCTCCCTCCCAGGGTGGGGCCTGGACTATCAGACTGGGAGTGATCAAGGTCGGTGCTCATGCGGTCGCGTCAGGGAAGCAGAACCTTGAGGGCCGCCACGCCCAGACCGAAGTTGAAGAAGATCTGGGACCAGTCCTTCAGCTCGCGGACCCAGTTGGTGGGGTTGTAGTCGGTGGGCACGACGATGGCGTCGTTGGGCATGAGCACCTCGCCGTCGGAGCTGCCGAAGAGGCCGACGTGGCGGCGCGAGAAGACGGAACCGCCGGCCCGGAGGACGGAGGAAAAGGGGGAATTGAGCAGGGTGCTCAACGAACCAACCGTGTACAGACCCGGGCGCGCTGCCTGGCCCACCACGAAGACCTGGATGGAGCGCAACCGGCCCAGCGAGACGGCCACGTCGAAGTTCTTGTAGGGGCGGCCCACCGCGGTCCGGATCGCGCCGTGCAGATCCTGGTGGCGCGTGCCCGCCACCGATACGACGTCCACGCGCGGGATGCTGATGGTGCCCTCGCGGGTGGCCACGGCCATCACATCTATCTCCACCTGGCCCCAGCCCCGGATCAGGAACTCGTCGCCCGGACCGATGAGGTAGTCGGCGGTCGGGGCGAGCCCTTCCAATGGAGAGAACGTGCTCGGAGGGGCCACGAAGAGGCTTTCCCCGAAGATGGGCAGGAGCCTTCCGACCGAGGCGACCACGAAATTCTGGAAGTCGGTGGGCGCTGCCGTTTGTGTCACGCCCGGGGCAGTGGTTTCAGCTGCACCTCCCAACTGTGCGCCTGGCGTAGTCGGTCGTGGCTGCGGGTCCACGAACCTCAGAACGTCTATGCGCTGCCCGGGGCTTGGGGTGGCGCAACCACCTGAGAGGCTGCCCTGCTGCTGCACGTTGGCGCCGAATACCCCGCTCGCTCCTACGGGGACCTCCTGGGCGCCGGCGGTCGGCGAGAGGAGGAGCGCGGCGAGCATCGCCGGAAGAAGGATGCTTCCAGGTCTTTGGTAGAGGCGCGGTATCATGAAACGGCACGGGTGCCGGCCTGTTCGGGCGCGGCTCGGACAGCGAAGAACTTGCGTTGAGTTGAATTTCTGATCGACGCAGAGCCTCGATTTGTAACCTATCCGTGCAGTCCCGTCGAGCAGGTTGAGGCTTGTCACACGCCATGAGATGCGACATTCCAGCACCTTTACTGGCAGCCAAGCGTCAGCGCCTGCGTCCAACTAGCACTACTGCGTCACAAGTTCCTCGGGCGATGACAGGCGGGGCAGCGAGGGAGCCATGAAGCGACGCTTCGCGCGATGGAGAGCCGAACGGTGATGAAGCTGTCGGAGAAGTGTCGCTCGGGCCGCGAGCGGGTCCGAG
>CAIQRS010000269.1 GCA_903874275.1 uncultured Anaeromyxobacter sp. | reverse complement strand
TGCCGCTGGCCTTCCGGGGCGGCCCGCGGAGGAAGGTGATCCTGCCCGACCCGGGCTACCCCACCTACGAGGCCGGGGCCCGCATGGCCGGCCTCGAGCCGGTGAAGGTCCCGCTGCGGGCCGGGAACGGGTTCCTGCTCGAGCCCGCGGACCTGCCCCCGGCGCTGCTCGACGAGACCCTGATCTTCTGGGTGAGCTACCCCCACAACCCCACCGGTGCGGTCGCCCCGCGCGCCTACCTGGAGCGGGTCGGGAAGGCCGCGCTGGCCCACGGCTTCGTGGTCGCGTCCGACGAGTGCTACGCCGACGTCTGGTTCGACGAGCCGCCCCTCTCCATCCTTCAAATTCAGGTGGAGAACGTGCTGGCCATCCACTCCTGCTCGAAGCGCAGCGGAATGACCGGCTACCGCAGCGGCTTCGTGGCCGGCGACGCCGACCTGGTGGCCCAGGTGAAGCGGATGCGCTCCCACCCCGGGGTGGCCTCGCCCGACTTCGTCACGGCTGCGGCGGTGGCGGCCTGGAACGACGACGCCCACGTGGCCGCGCGGCGCGAGGTGTTCCGCGGGAAGCGCGACCGGCTCCTGGCCTTCTTCCGGGAGCACGGACTGCGCGTGCAGGGCGCGGGCGCCACCCTCTACCTCTGGGTGGAGGTCCCGGCCGGCCACACCTCGGCCACCTACGCCTCGCGCCTCCTCGACGAGGCCATCGTGGTCTCGCCGGGCACGGCCTTCGGGGCGGCCGGCGAGGGGTTCGTCCGGGTGAGCCTGGTTCCGACCATGCAGGACATCGAGGAGGCGATCGAGCGATGGCGAACGGTCCGGTGACGGCGGTGGAGGGGGTGCGGCGTCTGGTGGAGGCGGCCTGGGCCGACCGGTCGAGGCTCGCCGACCCGGCCCACCGGGAGGCGGTGCTGGCCGCGGTGGCCGGGCTCGACCGGGGAGAGCTGCGGGTGGCCGAGAAGGCGGGGGGCGAGTGGACCGTGAACGGCTGGCTCATGCAGGCCGTGAACCTCTACTTCGCCGTGACCACCATGGAGACCCAGGACTACGGCCCCTTCCAGGTCCGCGACAAGATCCCGCTCAAGAAGGATCTGGAGGCGGCCGGCATCCGCATCGTGCCCGGCGGCATCGTCCGTTACGGGGCCTACGTGGCGCCGGGGGCGGTGGTCCTGCCCGGCTTCGTGAACATCGGGGCCCGCGTGGGCAGGGGCACCATGGTGGACACCTGGGCCACGGTGGGGTCCTGCGCGCAGGTGGGGGAGAACGTGCACCTGGCCGGCGGCGTGGGTATCGGCGGCGTTCTCGAGCCGCCCGGAGCCCGCCCCAACATCATCGAGGACGACTGCTTCATCGGCAGCCGCTGCATCCTGGTCGAGGGGGTGCTGGTCGAGGAGGGGTCGGTGCTGGGCGCCAACGTGGTCATCACCGGCTCCACGCCCATCATCGACGTCACCGGTCCGTCCGAGGTGGTGCTGAAGAAGCGGGTCCCGGCCCGCTCGGTGGTCATCCCCGGGACGCGCCCGAAGAGGTACCCGGCGGGCACCTACCAGATCCCCTGCGCCCTCATCGTGGGGCGGCGCAGCGAGGCCACCGACAAGAAGGTGTCGCTCAACGACGCCCTGCGGGAGTTCGAGGTCTCGGCGTGACCGTCCCGCTCGGCGAGGCGCTGGCCGCGCGCACCGAGGCGCTCTGCGCCGTGCCCTCGCCCATCGGCGAGGAGCGGGTGCTCTGCGACGACCTGGAGGGTTGGGCGCGGGGGCGCTTCCCCCACGTCCGCCGGGTGGAGAATTCACTCGTCGTGATGGTGGACCCGCCCGGACCGGCCGGGGCCGACCGGCCGCTCCTGGCCCTGTGCGGCCACCTCGACACCGTTCCGGTGCACCCCGGGGACCGCGGTCCGCCGCGCCGCGAGGACGGGCGCATCGTCGCGCCCGGCGCGTCGGACATGAAGTCCGGGCTGGCGGTGGCGATGGAGCTGGCCGCGCGGCTGCCCCGCCAGGCCCGCATCGCCGACCTGGCGCTGGTGCTCTACTCCCGCGAGGAGGGGCCCTACCTCGAGAACGAGCTCGGCCCGGTGCTGGAGCGATCGCCGGAGCTGCACGGCGCGGCGCTGGCCGTCTGCCTCGAGCCCACCGACGGGCGGCTGGCCCTGGGCTGCGTGGGATCGCTCCACGCCACCCTCACCTTCACCGGGCGTGCAGCCCACTCGGCGCGCCCCTGGCAGGGGGAGAACGCCGTGCACCGGGCCGGGGCGCTGCTCGTCGAGCTCCAGGCCCGTGCGCCCCGCGACGCCGTGTCGGGAGGGCTGCCCTTCCGCGAGGTGATGTCGGTGACCCGCATCGAGGGAGGGCGGGCCCGCAACGTGATCCCGGACCACTGCACCCTCAACCTGAACTTCCGCTTCGCCCCCGACCGCTCCGTGGACGACGCGGTCCGGGAGGTGGAGGAGTTGGGCCGGCGCCACGGCGCGGCCGTGGAGGTGACCGACCGGGCCCCGTCCTGCCCGGCCTTCGCCGACCACCCGCTGGTTGCCCGGCTGCGCGAGCGGGCCGGCCTCACGGTCGAGCCCAAGCAGGCCTGGACCGACGTGGCCCGGCTGGCCGCGGCCGGGATCCCGGCGGTGAACTTCGGGCCGGGCCTGACGGCCCAGGCACACCAGCGTGGCGAATGGGTGGAGGTGGCCGCCATCGAGGCCGCCTACCGCGCCCTGGAGCGGTTCCTCGCCCCCTGATCCGGGGCTGGACGGCCCCGGCCGGTCGATCCGCTTGACGGCGCGCCGCGCCGCATTACATCGACGCATATCGATATGTCGATGGACAAGGCGAGCGAGCGCCTGGTGCGCGTGGCCAAGGCCCTGGGGGATTCCACCCGGCTCGACCTGCTGCGCCGCATCGCCGCCGCGGGCGAGATCTGCTGCAAGGATCTGGTCACCCTCTTCCCGGTCTCGCAGGCCACCGTCTCGCACCACCTGAAGATCCTCACCGAGGCCGGGCTGGTCTCGGTGCGCCGGGAAGGGCAGCACGGCTGGTACAGCCTGCGGGGCGACGCGGTCGGCGCGCACGCCGCGCTCCTCGGCAGGACCTTCGCCCAACCCCGGAAGTCCAAACCACACAGGAGAAGCCGCACATGAACCTCACGAAGCGCATCACCCGCATCGCCGCCCTGGCCCTCGCCCTCGCGCCCACCCTGGCCTCCGCCCAGGTCGCCACCTGGAACATCGACGGCTCGCACACCCGCGCCGGATTCAGCGTGAAGCACCTCGTCATCTCCGACGTGAAAGGTGACTTCGACAAGCTCACCGGCAAGGTGCAGGTGGACGAGTCCGACCTCTCGAAGTCGAGCGTCGAGGTGACCATCGAGGCCGCCTCCATCAGCACGCGCGACGAAAAGCGCGACAACCACCTCAAGGCGGCCGACTTCTTCGACGTGGCCAAGTTCCCCACCCTGACCTTCAAGTCCACCAAGGTCGTCGCCGGAAAGGACGGCGCCATCACCGTGACCGGCGACCTCACCATGCGCGGAGTCACCAAGCCCGTCACCCTCGAGGGCTCGATCACGAGCGCCATCACCGACCCGTGGGGCAACAGCCGCCGGGGCGTCTCCCTCACCGGCAAGCTGAACCGCAAGGACTTCGGGGTCTCCTACGGCCCTGCGGCCGTCGTCGGCGACGAGGTGAAGCTCGACATCCAGGCCGAGCTCGTCCTCCCCAAGAAGTAGCCGGGACGTACGGGGAGTCCGCGCCGCGCCCCCGTGGCCGGCACGGACTCCAGTCGTTCGACCAACGGCGGCGGGTACGGAGGTTGCTCCGTCTCGCCGCCGCATGCGTTCCGGAACCTGGATCGTGGACGGCCCACGCGAGCGGATGCTCGCCTCGGGTCCGTCGGTGCTCTCCGACGCGGAGCTGGTGGCGCTGGTGCTGGGCTCGGGGTCCGGGCGCCTCTCGGCGCGGGCCGCCGCCCTCCGGATGGTGGAGTCGTCTCCGGTGCCGGAGCTGGCCTGGTGCCCTCCCGAGGCGCTGGCCGTCCACCCCGGCGTGGGGCCGGCGCGCGCCGCTGCGCTGGCGGCCGCCTTCGAGTTGGGGAGACGCGGGGCATGGGCCCCGCCGCGGAGGGGAGAGCGCCTGCTCGAGCCCGGGCGCGTGGCCGAGCTGATGCGCCACGCCGCCCACGCCGACCGGGAGTGCTTCCACGTGGTGATGCTCGACGTCCGGGGGCGGCTCATCCGCGCCGAGCGGGTGGCCGAGGGGTCGCTCACCCAGTGCCCGGTCTCCCCCCGCGACGCGCTCCGGCCCGCCGTCCGCGACGGGGCCCACGGGGTGATCTTCGTCCACAACCACCCGTCGGGAGACCCCTCGCCCTCCGCCGAGGACGCCGACCTCACCGAGCGGCTGCGCGCGGCGGCGGAGCTCGTCGGGGTGGTGGCCCGCGATCACGTCATCGTGGCGGCCGGGGGCTACTTCAGCTTCGTGGAGGCGGGGAGGTGGAGGAGGTGAGGGGGTTGCACGGGCAGACGCTCGGTCGTACTCTTACTGGTAAGAGTAAGAGGAGGCCGTTCATGCGCATCACCAGCAAGGGACAGGTCACGATTCCGCAGGCCATGCGAGAGAAGGCGGGCCTGCTGCCCGGTACGGAGGTGGAATTCCAGCTGGACGGGGACGCGGTTCGCATCCGGCCGGCGCAGGCGCCGTTCGCCCCGGGGCGAGGGGCCCGCATCGTGGAGTTGCTGAGGGGCTCGGCGACGGTCCGGATGAGCACCGACGAGATCATGGCGTTGACCCGTGGTGAAGAGTGAGCGTCCTGGTGGACAGCAACGTGCTCATCGACGTCGCGGAGGACGACCCGGTGTGGGGCGACTGGTCCCGGGCCGCGCTCGAGCGCGCCGCGAACGGGGCGCTGCTCGTCGTGAATGCCCTGATCTACGCGGAGGTCTCCACGAGCTACGCCCGTGTCGAGGAGGTGGAACGATTCATGCCCGCTTCCCTGTACAGGAGGGAGCACCTGCCGTACGAGGCGGCCTTCCTGGCCGGGAAGGTGTTTCTCCAGTACCGGAGGCGGGGAGGGCAAGCGCGCGCGCCGCTCCCCGACTTCTACATCGGCGCCCACGCTGCCGTGTGCGGCCACCGCCTCCTCACCCGGGACGCGAGCCGCTACCGGACCTACTTCCCCCGGCTGGACATCATCGCCCCGCCGGGGGACTGAACGGCACGCCTAGAACGGGATGTCGTCGGCGCCGGGACCACCGCCGCCCGGCCCCTCGTCGAAGCCGGCCGGAGGACCACTGCCCTCGTCCGGGGCGCTGGGCCCGCGCTGTCCGCCACCGGGTCCACCCGCACCGCCCGCTCCACGCGCCCCGCCCGCGCCCGCGCCGCCACCGCCGAGGAACCGGACCGAGTCGGCGACGATCTTCACCCGCGAGCGCTCCTGCCCCGACGTCTTGTCCTGCCACTTGTCGGTCTTGAGCCGCCCCTCGACGTAGACCTGGCGCCCCTTGGCCAGGTACTCGCCGACCTGCTCGGCCTGCTTGCCCCAGACCTCGACGTCATGCCACTCGGTCTCCTCCTTCTTCTGCCCCGACGCCTTGTCGGTCCAGGAGCGGGAGGTGGCGATGCGCAGGTTGGCGACGGCCTGGCCGCCTGCGGTGTAGCGGACCTCGGGATCCTTGCCGAGGTTCCCGATGAGGATGACCTTGTTGACCATGGCGAAACCCTTCCATTTCGTCGCCTGGCTGCGAGCGGATTGTTCGAGCGGGACGATGCGAGGGGAAAGGTAGCAACCCGATCTGACAGGTCGGCGGCCCCAGGGCGGGCCAAGCCTCAGGCTGGGCACGGAGACTGCAGCGAGGCACAATCCTTTGCTCGGCCCCTCGTCAGGAGGTCCATTGCTGGAACGATTTCGCCCCCTGCTTCTCGTCGCGCTGCTCGTCGCACCAGCAACGGTGCCAGCCGGCGAGCAGCGAACCATCTCCGTGGCCGCCGCCGCCAACATGAAGCCTGCGTTCGAGGAGATCGCGAGGGCCTTCCAGGCCAGGAACCCCGGCGTCGAGGTGAAGTCCACTTTCGGCGCCTCGGGCACCTTCTTCGCCCAGGTCGCCAACGGCGCTCCGTTCGACCTGTTCCTCTCGGCAGACTCCGAGTACCCGGCCAGGATGGTCGAGCAGGGGCTCGCCGAGGGAAAGGCCTTCATCTACGCGTACGGCAAGCTGGTCGTCTGGGTCCCCAAGGAATCGACGCTCGACCTGGACGGCAAGGGTCTCGCCGTCCTCGCCGACCCGTCTGTCCAGAAGATCGCCATCGCCAATCCCGACGTCGCGCCGTACGGCCGCGCCGCCAGGGCCGCGCTCGTGGGTGCGGGCATCCTCGAGAGCGTGAAGGGGCGCATCGTCATGGGCCAGAACGTCAACCAGGCCGCCCAGTTCGCGCAGTCCGGGAACGCACAGGCCGCCTTCCTGCCGCTCTCGCTCGCGATGGCCCCGCCGCTCTCCGAGCAGGGGCGCTCGTGGATCGTCCCGGCCGCCGCCTACCCCAGGGTCGAGCAAGCGGGCGTCGTCATCAAGGGCACGAAGCAGCCGGCCCTGGCGCGCGAGCTGGCGGCGTTCATGGTGGGAGACGCGGCCCGGGAGGTCCTCGCCCGGTACGGCTACGAGCTTCCGGGTAAGTGAAGCGTCGCAAGCCCTGGCCCGAGATTCGCAGACTCCAGGGAGGTGCCCTTCCGCCCCGACATGGACGACGTCCGCGACCGCGCCCGCGGGGCCTTCCTGGGGCTCGCCCTGGGCGACGCGCTGGGCGCCACCGTCGAGTTCATGCTCCCCGGCGAGATCCGGGCCCTCCAGGGGGTTCACCGGGAGATCACCGGCGGCGGATGGTTGCGTCTCCGGCCCGGGGCCGTCACCGACGACACCCAGATGTCGATCTGGATGGGGCGCGCCATCGCGAACGGTGGGGGCTGGGACCTGCGCCGCTCGGCGGTCCACCTGGCCGCCTGGTTGCGCACCGGCCCCGCCGACGTGGGAAACACCGTGCGCCGCGGACTGCGCCGTTTCGTCGTGGAGGGCACGCTCGAGGGGGAACCCAGCCCGGGCGACGCGGGCAACGGCGCCGCCATGCGGATGCTGCCGGTGGCCCTCGCGACCCTGGCCGACCACGAGGCCATGCGCCGCGCCGCGGTCGAGCAGGGGCGCCTCACCCACCACCACCCGCTCTCCGACGCCGCCTGCGTGCACGTGGGCGAGCTCCTCCACCTGGCCTGCCTGGGGCTGGGCATGCCGCGCCTCCGACGCGCCTCCGACGCCTTCGTGCGGGCCCTCCCCGAGTTCGCCTTCTCGCCCTACCGCGGGGAGTCGGGGGGCTACGTGGCCGAGACCATCGCCACCGTGCTCCACCACCTGCACGCCTCCGCCAGCTTCGAGGAGACCCTCGTCGGCGTGGTGAACCGGGGCGGCGACGCCGACACCACCGGTGCCATCGCCGGCGCGATCGCCGGGGCCTACCACGGCCCGGACGACATGCCGCGGCGGTGGCTCAGGCAGCTCGACCCCGAGGTGCGGGAGGAGGCGGAGTGGCTCGCCGAACGGCTGGTGGCCCTGTCGCCGCTCGGCCAGGGGGAGCCGCCGGATCTCTAGGCCAGCAGCCGCCGCACCCGGATCTCCCCGCCCACCACGAGGAGTTCGCGCTCGCCGCGCAGCACCGACCGGGGCAGGAAGTGGCCGGCGAAGAAGACCCGACCCATCGCCAGCCGGGCCTCGAGAACGGCGTCGCCGAACTCCCAGGCCCGCTCCTGGTCGTCGGTGAAGGAGCAGAGGTTGTTCATGCGCAGCACCCACTCGCGCCGTCCGATCTCCTCCACCACGTCGTGGTCCTCGAGCCGGTTCTGCCCGCGCCACAGGGTGATCCAGCGCTCCCCGGGATGGCGGCGCGAGAGCTCGTACTGGGTGTACGTGTAGAGCAGGTCGAGCTGGGCGTCGATGGCGCTCGTCCTGGCGTGGCCGCGCGTGCGGTCGGCCACGTAGCGCTGCCGGGATGGCGACTCGGCGTCGCCGAGCGGCTCGCGGTGGAAGGTGGGGGGGATGCCCATGCGGCTCTCCACCCAACCCTTCAGCACGGCACCCTCCACCGAGCTGGAATCGACGCCCCAGCCGCGCAGGAAGCGCGGGTAGCCGTTCCGGAGGCTGCGGCGCGCGCCGGCCGTCTCCTGGGCCTCCCACTGGTGGAGCTGGAAGCGCACGTTCATCCAGTCGTCGAAGCGCCGGCCGCGCTCGCCCGGATCGTCGATCCGCTCGAGCAGGTCGAAGAGGAAGCGGTTCTCCTCCCGGACCCCTTGCACCTCGAGCGGGCGCGGGTTCTCGTCGAAATCGCGCGAGGCGATCGCCCAGGGCGGGAGGTTGCACCGGTTGAACGACGTGAGGTTCAAGCCCACCCCTGCCCGCCGGGCAGGCAGGCTTTCGTGTCGGCCCGCCGGGAAAGCGGGCAGCCGGACCGGTCGATCGTCGCCGATCGGCCCAGGACAGGCTTTCGTTGCAAGACCGGTGCTCCGCGACTTGGCACCCAAGTTGCTCACTCCCCCTCCATGGACCCCCGGCGCGCAGCCGTCGCCGTCGAGGCGCTCCACGACATCGGGCAGCTCCTCGTGCTGGCGACCGACCTGTCCAAGGCCTTCACCACGGTGCTCCAGATCCTGCGATCGCACCTCACGCTGGAGAACGGCACCGTCTCGCTCTTCGACCCGGTGACCGGCGAGGTCTTCATCGAGGCTGCGCCGGAGATGCCCGACGAGGAGCGCATCCTGGGGCGGCTGCGCCCCGGGGAGGGGATCGTCGGCCGGGTCTTCCACACCGGCCTGCCGGTGGCCATCCCCGACCTCTCCGCCGAGCCGGCCTTCCTCGAGCGGACCGGGGGCTGGCGCGGCGTGGCGCACGACCCGCGGGCCCTCTACGCGGTTCCGCTCCGCGAGGTCCGATCCACGCTGGGTGTGCTGACCGCCGAGCGCCGCTGGTCGGCCGGTCCCTTCTCCTTCGACGACGACCTGCGCGTGCTCACCACCGTCGCCTCGATGCTGGCCACCCGGGTGCGGCTGCACCGCGCCGAGAATCCCCTGGTCCGCGCACGCACCGACTCCCCGGTGCTCGTGGCCGGCCGCGACCGCTTCCCCGGGGCCATCGGCGGGAGCGCGGCGTGGCGCCGCGTCCTCGACGTGGTGGACCGGGTGGCGCAGAGCCGGGCCACCGTGCTCCTCCGGGGGGAGAGCGGAACGGGCAAGGAGGTCGTGGCCCGCGCCATCCACGACGAGGGGCCGCGGGCCGGCCGCCCCTTCGTGGCGGTGAACTGTGGGGCGCTCCCCGAGGCCCTGCTGGAGAGCGAGCTCTTCGGTCACGAGCGTGGCGCCTTCACCGGGGCGTCCGCCGCGCGCGCCGGCCGCTTCGAGCTGGCCGACGGTGGGACCCTCTTCCTCGACGAGGTGGGAGAGCTCCCCCTCCCGGCGCAGGTGAAGCTCCTTCGCGCCATCCAGGAGCGGCAGTTCGAGCGGGTGGGGGGAACGCGGAGCATCACCGTGGACGTTCGCCTGGTGGCCGCCACCAACCGGGACCTGGAGGAGGCGGTGCGCAGCGGGTCGTTCCGCATCGACCTCTACCACCGGCTGCAGGTGGTGGAGATCGTCCTTCCACCGCTCCGGCAGCGGCGCGACGACGTGCCGGTCCTGGTGGACTTCCTGCTCGCCGACCTGGAGCGGGAGCACGGGCGGCGCCTCTCCTTCTCACGCGAGGCCATGTCGGTCCTGGGCCGGTACGACTGGCCGGGGAACGTGCGGCAGCTGCGCAACGTGCTGGAGAGGCTCACCGTCTCCCACGGGCAGGGTCCGGTCTCGGCCGACGACCTCGACTGGCTCCGCGCGGCGCCACCCCCTTGCGACCCTCCGCCGGAGCCGCGTGCAGACCGCGACCCGGTCCCGGATCGGGTCGCCGACTCCGGGGAGTCCGAGCAGGAGCGCATCCTGAACGCGCTCGAGCGGGCCGGTCACGTGCAGGCCCGCGCCGCACGGCTGCTCGGCATGACCGTCCGCCAGCTTCGCTACCGGGTCGCCAAGTTCGGGATCCAGGTCGAGCGCTTCTGATGGCAGGGGCCTCGATCCGCGCCGCGGCCCCCGCCGACCTGGACGCGCTCGCGGCGCTGCTCGGGCAGCTCTTCACCGTCGAGGCCGACTTCCATCCCGACCCGGTGCGGCAGCGGCGCGGACTCTCCCTCATGCTCGAGGACCGGCTGCGCCGGGTGGTGCTGGTCGCCGAGGTGGCGGGACGGGTGGTGGGGATGGTCACCGGCCAGCTCGTGGTCTCGACCTCCGAGGGCGCCGCCTCGGTCTGGGTCGAGGACATGGTGGTGGACGAGGGAGCGCGCCGGGCCGGCGTCGGGCGCCGCCTGCTCGGCGCAGTGGAGGAGTGGGGGGCGGGGCGCGGCGCAACGCGGCTGCAGCTGCTCGCCGACCGGGAGAACCTGCCCGCGCTGCGCTTCTACGAGGCCCGCGGCTGGAGCGGAACCCGGCTCGTGTGCCTGCGCCGTGGCGGCGTGTAGTTCCTGCGCGTCCGGTCCGGAACCTGACAACGGCTGGCAGGAAGCGGACGCGGAGTGGTGTCGATCCTGCGTCGTCGAGGCGACGTCCAGCGCATTTCCCCGCCATTCCGCCATGACGCGTTCCGGCACGGCCGTTGCTCTACGTGGGAGGAGACGCACATCCAACCCGGAGGCACG
Organism: uncultured Anaeromyxobacter sp.; assembly: GCA_903874275.1. GTDB lineage: Bacteria > Myxococcota > Myxococcia > Myxococcales > Anaeromyxobacteraceae > CAIOAK01. The sequence goes on along the minus strand of CAIQRS010000269.1, from coordinate 12,073 downwards.
GAACATGAGGCAGATCGCGATCTACGGAAAGGGCGGCATCGGGAAGTCCACCACCACGCAGAACACGGTGGCGGGCCTCGCGTCGCTGGGGAAGAAGGTGATGATCGTCGGCTGCGACCCCAAGGCCGACTCGACCCGCCTCATCCTCCACGCCAAGGCCCAGGCCACCGTGATGGACCTGGTGCGGGAGCGCGGCACCGTCGAGGACCTGGAGGTCTCCGACGTGATGAAGGTCGGCTACGGCGACGTGAAGTGCGTCGAGTCGGGGGGCCCCGAGCCGGGGGTGGGCTGCGCCGGCCGCGGGGTCATCACGGCCATCAACTTCCTCGAGGAGAACGGGGCCTACACGCCCGAGCTCGACTTCGTCTTCTACGACGTGCTCGGCGACGTGGTCTGCGGCGGGTTCGCCATGCCCATCCGCGAGAACAAGGCCGAGGAGATCTACATCGTCTGCTCCGGCGAGATGATGGCCATGTACGCGGCCAACAACATCGCCAAGGGCATCCTCAAGTACGCCACCTCTGGGCGCGTCCGCCTGGCCGGCCTCATCTGCAACTCCCGCAACACCGACCGCGAGGCCGACCTGATCGAGGCGCTGGCCAAGCGGCTGGGCACGCAGATGATCCACTTCGTCCCCCGGGACAACGAGGTCCAGCGCGCCGAGCTGCGCCGGATGACGGTCATCGAGTACGCACCCGAGCACAAGCAGGCCGAGGAGTACCGGACCCTGGCCCGGAAGATCACGGAGAACAAGCTCCTGGTGATCCCGAAGCCGCTGGAGATGGAGGAGCTCGAGGAGCTGCTCATGGAGTTCGGGATCATGGCGCCGGACGACGAGACCAAGGTCGGCGTGGCGGCATCGGCGTCGGCAGCGGCCTAGCGAACACCAGGGAACGAGGAGGCGGACCATGTCGGACGCGGCGAAGAAGGTCGATGGCATCACCCGGGAGTCCACGCAGAAGATGATCGACGAGGCCCTCGAGGCCTACCCGGAGAAGGGGCGGAAGAAGCGGGCCCCGCACCTCGCCCCCAACGACCCCGAGGCCGCCGCGTCCTGCGTGAAGTCGAACCGCAAGACCGTCCCCGGCGTGATGAGCGCCCGCGGCTGCGCCTATGCGGGCGCCAAGGGCGTGGTCTGGGGGCCCATCCGCGACATGGTGCACGTGTCCCACGGGCCGGTCGGCTGCGGCTGGTACTCGTGGGGCACGCGCCGGAATCTCATGACCGGCAAGAACGGCGTCTCCCAGTTCGGCATGCAGTTCACCTCCGACTTCCAGGAGAAGGACATCGTCTACGGCGGCGACAAGAAGCTCGCCGTGCTGCTCAAGGAGGCCAAGGAGCTCTTCCCGCTGGCCAAGGGCATCTCGGTCCTCTCCGAGTGCCCGGTGGGGCTCATCGGCGACGACATCAACGCCGTCGCCAAGAAGATGACGAAGGAGCTCGACATCCCGGTCATCCCCTGCAACTGCGAGGGATTCCGCGGCGTCTCCCAGTCGCTCGGCCACCACATCTCGAACGACACCATCCGCGACTACATCATCGAGACCCGCGAGTTCGTCGAGCCCGAGACCCCCTACGACATCGCCCTCATCGGGGACTACAACATCGGCGGCGACGTCTGGTCGGCCAAGGACCTGCTCGCCGAGATCGGCCTCAACGTGAAGGCCACCTGGACCGGCGACGGCGAGATGGAGCGCATCGCCGCCACCCACCGGGTGAAGCTGAACCTCATCCACTGCTACCGGTCCATGAACTACATGTGCCGGGTGATGGAGGAGAAGTACGGGATCCCCTGGGTGGAGTTCAACTTCTTCGGGCCCACCAACATCAAGAAGTCCCTGCGGATGATCGCCGAGCGCTTCGACGACCGGATCAAGGACAACGTCGAGAAGGTCATCGCCAAGTACGACCCCATCATGCAGAAGGTGGTGGACGAGTACCGGCCGCGGCTCGAGGGCAAGAAGGTGATGCTCTACGTGGGCGGCCTGCGTCCCCGCCACACCGTGGGTGCCTACGAGGACCTGGGCATGGTGGTGGTCGGCGCCGGGTACGAGTTCGCCCACGGCGACGACTACGAGCGGACCATGCCGGAGATGCCCGAGGCGACCGTCATCTACGACGACGCCTCGGAGCACGAGCTGGAGCACTTCGTGAAGGAGCTCCAGCCCGACCTGGTGGGCAGCGGGATCAAGGAGAAGTACCTGTTCCAGAAGATGGGGCTGCCCTTCCGGCAGATGCACAGCTGGGACTACTCGGGCCCCTACCACGCCTACCAGGGGTTCCCGGTCTTCGCCCGCGACATCGACATGGCGGTCAACAGCCCCACCTGGAAGCTCGTGAAGTCGCCGTTCTGATCGGGAGGATGCCATGGCCAACGAACTCGGACTCACCGTCAAGCCCGTCTCGGGCATCACCCCGGAGGACGAGGCCCGCGTCTCCGCCTGGATCGACACCCCGGAGTACCGGGAGAAGAACTTCGCCCGCCAGGCCCTGGTCATCAACCCGGCCCACGGCTGCCAGCCGCTCGGCGCCGAGCTCTGCGCCCACGGCTTCGAGGGCACGCTGCCCTTCACCCACGGTTCCCAGGGCTGCGCCTCGTACTACCGCTCCACGCTGAACCGGCACTTCCGCGAGCCGGCCCCGGCGGTCTCCGACGCCATGACCGAGGACGGCGCCGTCTTCGGCGGGCAGAACAACCTGCACGAGGGGCTGGAGAACGCCATCGCCCTCTACCACCCCAAGATGGTGGCGGTCTTCACCTCCTGCATGCCCGAGGTGATCGGCGACGACCTCTCGGCCTTCATCAAGAACGCCCGGCAGAAGGGGTTCCTGCCCCGGGAGCTGCCGGTGCCCTACGCCAACACCCCGAGCTTCAACGGCTCGCACGTGACCGGCTACGACGCCATGCTCCTCTCCATCCTCCAGACCCTCACCGAGGGGAAGAAGATCGAGGGGCGCTGCACCGGCAAGCTGAACGTCATCCCCGGCTTCGACGCCAACACCGCCAATTACCGGGAGTACAAGCGGATCCTCGACGCCTTCGGCATCCCCTTCACGATGCTGGCCGACATCTCCGAGTCCTTCGACTCGCCCAACGACGGCAACTACCGGCTCTACCCGGGCGGAACCCCCCTCGTCGAGGCCGCCGACGCGGTGAACGGCAAGGCCACGCTGACCCTGGCCCCCTACGCCACCCTGAAGACCTTCCCCTGGATCAAGGAGAACTTCTCCGGGGCCCACGCGTCGCTCCCCATGCCGATGGGGATCGCCCGGACGGATGCGCTCCTCCTCAAGCTCTCCGAGCTCTTCGACCGACCGGTCCCCGACGTGCTCAAGGCCGAGCGGGGCCGGGCCGTGGACGCCATGACCGACGCCCAGCAGTACATGCACGGCAAGAAGTTCGCGGTCTACGGCGACGCCGACCTCATCCTGGGATACGTCGCGTTCCTGCTCGAGATGGGCGCCACGCCCCACCACGTCCTCTGCTCCAAGGGCTCGAAGAAGATCGAGAAGGACGTCCAGGCGCTGCTCGACGCCTCGCCCTACGGCAAGGGTGCGCACATCTGGATGAACCGGGACCTCTGGCACCTCCGCTCGCTCCTCATGACCGACCCGGTCGATGGGCTGCTCGGGGACACCCACGGCAAGTTCGCCGCCCGCGACGCCAAGATCCCGCTCTTCCGCTTCGGCTTCCCGGTCTTCGACCGGGTGAACCGGCACCGCTCCCCCATCGTCGGCTACACCGGCGCGGTGAACATGCTCACCGAGATCTGCAACAAGTTCCTCGATCTCGTGGACGAGACCTGCGACGAGCGCCACTTCGAGATGATGCGGTGAGCCCCGATGGCCAGGCCCGACTGGTACGACGCCCCGGAGTGCGACACCGCGGAGAAGGGCGCGCCGAAGTTCTGCAAGAAGTCGGAGCCCGGCGAGGGGGCCGAGCGGAGCTGCGCCTACGACGGGGCCCGGGTGGTGCTCATGCCGGTCACCGACGTCATCCACCTGGTGCACGGCCCCATCGCCTGCGCCGGAAACTCCTGGGACAACCGGGGCGCCCGATCCTCGGGAGCGCAGCTCTACCGGCGCGGCTTCACCACCGAGATGCTGGAGAACGACGTGGTCTTCGGCGGGGAGAAGAAGCTCCACGCCGCCATCCTCGACCTGGCGTCCCGCTACGCCGGAGAGGCCAAGGCCATCTTCGTCTACGCCACCTGCGTCACCTCCATGACCGGCGACGACGTGGAGGCGGTCTGCGCGCGGGCCGCCACCCAGGTCTCCATCCCGGTGATTCCGATCAACACCCCCGGCTTCATCGGCGACAAGAACATCGGCAACCGGCTGGCCGGGGAGATCCTGCTCGACCGGGTCATCGGCACGGCCGAGCCGGAGCGCACCACCCCCTACGACGTGAATCTCATCGGCGAGTACAACATCGCCGGGGATCGCTGGGGCATGGAGCCGCTCTTCGAGCGGCTGGGCATCCGGATCCTCTCCTGCATCAGCGGCGACGCGCGCTTCGAGGAGCTGCGCTGGGCCCACCGCGCGCGCCTGAACGTCATCATCTGCTCGAAGAGCCTGACGAACCTGGCGCGGAAGATGAAGAAGCGCTGGGGCATCCCCTACCTGGAGGAGTCCTTCTACGGGATGACCGACACCGCCCGGGCGCTGCGCGACATGGCCCGGGAGCTCGATCTCGGGAACGGCGGCGAAGGCGACACCACCATGCGCGACCGGGTGGAGGCGCTGGTGGCCGAGGAGGAGGGGAAGTGCCGGGCGCGCATCGAGCCCCACCGCAGGCGCCTCTCCGGAAAGCGGGCCGTGCTCTTCACCGGCGGGGTGAAGACCTGGTCGATGGTGGACGCGCTGCGGGAGCTCGAGGTCGAGGTGCTGGCGGCCGGTACCCAGAACTCCACGCTCGAAGACTTCCACCGCATGAAGGCCCAGATGCACGCCGACGCCCGGATCATCGAGGACACCTCCACGGCCGGGCTCATCGCGGTGATGCGCGAGAAGATGCCGGATCTCGTGGTGGCCGGCGGCAAGACCAAGTTCCTGGCGCTGAAGACCCGCACCCCGTTTCTCGACATCAACCACGGCCGGGCCCACCCGTACGCCGGCTACGAGGGCATGGTCACCTTCGCCCGGCAGCTCGACCTCACGGTGAACAGCCCGATCTTTCCGGCCATGAACACCCGGGCGCCCTGGGAGCTGCTCGAGGGCGAGCTGGCGACCCACCGGGCCGCGGCCGCCGGCCACGCCGCCGCCTTCCTGGAAGAGGATCTGGCCGCCTCGCGGGTGAAGGTCCCGTCGAAGGCCGCCACCGTGAATCCGCAGAAGAACTCGCCGGCCCTGGGGGCCACGCTCGCCTACCTGGGCGTGGACGGGATGCTCGGGCTGCTGCACGGGGCGCAGGGCTGCTCCACGTTCATCCGGCTCCAGCTCTCCCGCCACTTCAAGGAGTCGGTGGCGCTCAACTCCACCGCCATGAGCGAGGACTCGGCCATCTTCGGAGGCTGGAGCAACTTGAAGGCCGGCGTCACCCGGGTCATCGAGAAGTTCCACCCCGCCGTGGTGGGCGTCATGACCTCGGGGCTCACCGAGACCATGGGGGACGACGTGCGGAGCGCCATCGCCCAGTTCCGGGTCGAGCGCCCCGACCTGGCCGGGACGCCGGTTGTGTGGGCCTCGACGCCCGACTACTGCGGGTCGCTGCAGGAGGGATACGCCGCGGCGGTGGAGGCGCTCCTCGAGACCCTGGCCGAGGGGGGCTCCACCATCCCCGACCAGGTGAATCTGCTGCCCGGCGCGCACCTCACCCCCGCCGACGTCGAGGAGGTGAAGGGGATCGTCGAGGCCTTCGGCTTCCGCGTGCTCTGCATCCCCGACCCCGCCAACGCCCTCGACGGCCACGTGGACGACGTGGTCTCGCCCCTCTCGACCGGCGGCATCCCGGTGGAGCAGGTCCGCCTGGCCGGTCGGAGCATCGCCACGATTCACGTGGGCGACTCCCTGCACGCCGCGGCCCGGGTCCTCCAGGTCCGCCACGGCGTCCCGGCCTTCGGGATGAACTCGGTCACCGGCCTCGCCGAGGTGGACCACCTGGTGGCGCTGCTCTCGGCGCTCTCCGGTCGCCCGGCGCCGGAATCGCTTCGCCGCGCCCGGAGCCGCCTCATGGACGCCATGGCCGACAGCCACTACCAGTTCGGGGCCAAGAAGGTGGCGGTGGCGCTCGAGTCGGATGCACTGAAGGCCATGACCCGCTTCCTCGCCGGAATGGGGTGCGACGTCCGGACGGCGCTCTCGGCCACCCGGACCCGGGGGCTCGCCGCGCTGCCCTGCGACGACGTCCGGGTGGGGGACCTCGAGGACCTGGAGAACGCGGCCCGGGGCGTGGATCTCATCGTCGCCAACTCCAACGGTCGGCAGGCCGCCGCCAAGCTGGGGGTGAAGGCCCACCTGCGCGCCGGCTACCCGGTCTTCGACCGGCTGGGCGCCCACGCCCGGGTCTGGGCCGGATACCGCGGCACGCAGAACCTGGTCTTCGAGGTGGCCAATCTCTTGCAGTCCACCTCGTCCGAGGCCCAGCGGCTGGCCCACAACTGAGGGAGGAACGGGTCATGAAGGTGGCGTTCACGAGCAGCGACGGCCGCACCATCGACGAGCACTTCGGCATGGCCGGGCAGTTCCGCATCTGGGACGTCGGGCCGGACCGCGCCGAGCCGGTGGGAGCGGTCTCCGCCATCACCACCTCCGACGACGAGGAGGACCGCATCTCCGCCCGGGCCAGCGCCATCGCCGGATGCGCCATCGTCTACACGGTCAAGATCGGCGGACCGGCCGCGGCCAAGCTCGTGGCCCGGCGGATCCACCCCATGAAGACCGGGGGGCCCGTGGCCATCGAGGAGGTGGTCGCGAAGTTGCAGGAGGTCCTGCGTGGAAGGCCGCCGCCCTGGCTCCGCAAGGCGATGGAGCAGGGGATCGAATCGACGGAGTCTGTTGACTGACAGTGCGTGCGCATCGCGCCCGCGAGGAGGAGACACCATGGCGTACATCACCGGACTCACCCGAGGCAGGCAGGAGTGGACCCCGCGGTTCGTGCGCGCGGTGGACCCGGAGAAGTGCATCGGCTGCGGCCGCTGCATCAAGATCTGCGCGCACGACGTGCTGGCGCCGACCGAGGTGGACGAGGAGGAGTCGGCCAAGATGTACGCCAACGTGGCCAACTCCGAGGCCTGCATCGGCTGCGAGGCCTGCGGCCGCACCTGCAAGAAGGACGCGTTCAGCTTCGAGCCGCTGCACGCTTGACCGAGGGTGACATGAGCGACCTGCCCGTCGTCCCGGCATCCAACTGCACGTTCGGCCGCGGGTGCGGCGAGGCCGGCCAGCCGGCCCGGCCGCTTCCGGCCGACGTGGCGGCGCAGGTCGCCAACCACCCCTGCTACAGCGAGGAGGCCCACCACCACTTCGCGCGGATGCACGTGGCGGTGGCCCCGGCGTGCAACATCCAGTGCAACTACTGCAACCGGAAGTACGACTGCTCCAACGAGAGCCGTCCCGGCGTGGTCTCGGAGCGGCTCCGCCCGGAGGAGGCCGTCCGCAAGGTGCTGGCCGTCGCCGAGCAGGTTCCCGAGCTCTCGGTGGTGGGCATCGCCGGGCCGGGGGACGGGCTGGCCAACCCGGAGGCGACCTTCGCGACGCTGGAGGGGATCGCCCGGGCCGCGCCCGACCTGACCCTGTGCCTCTCCACCAACGGCCTCGCCCTGCCCGGGCACGTGGACCGGCTGGCCTCGCTGGGAGTTCGCCACGTCACCGTGACCGTCAACATGACCGACCCGGCCGTGGGCGAGCGGATCTACCCGTGGATCCACTGGAACGGCAAGAAGGTCCGCGGGGCCGAGGCCTCGCGCATCCTCTCCGGGCAGCAGCTCGAGGGCATCGCCAGGCTGCGGGAGCGCGGGGTGCTGGTGAAGGTCAACTCCGTGGTCATCCCCGGCGTGAACGACGGACACCTCCCCGACGTGGCCAAGGCGGTGCGGGCGGCCGGGGCCTTCATGGTGAACCTGGTGCCGCTCCTCTCCGCGCCCGAGCACGGCACCCACTTCGGCCTCACCGGGCAGCGCGGGCCGGACGCCGCCGAGCTCGAGGCGGTGCAGCGGGCCTGCGAGGTGGACGCCAGGCTCATGCGCCACTGCCGGCAGTGCCGGGCCGACGCGGTGGGGCGGCTGGGCGAGGACCGGTTCGAGTCCTTCACCCTGGCGCGGCTGCCGCCGGAGCCGGCGCGCGACGCCAGCGAGCTGCGGGCCGAGAGGCGCGCCGCGGTCGAACGGGTCCGTGCCGCTGCGGCGAGGGAGCGGGACGCGGTCCTGGTGCGGCTCTCCGGACGGGGCCCAGCGGCGCCGGTCCGGGTCGCCGTGGCCTCGAAGAGCGGCGGGGTGGTGGACCAGCACTTCGGCCACGCCACCGAGTTCCTGGTCTACGACGTGACCCGGGTGGGCGTGCGGCTGGTCGGAAGGCGGGCCGCCGGGACCTATTGCGCGGGCGGCGATGGCGACGACGACGCGCTCGAGGGGACGGTGCGCGCCCTCTCCGACTGCAAGGCCGTGCTGGTGGCGCGCATCGGGCGCTGCCCCGAAGGGCAGCTCGCCGCGGCCGGGATCGAGGCCTCGCAGGCCCAGGCCCACCGCCCCATCGAGGCGGCGCTGCTCGAGTGGCTCGAGGCGCGCGAGGACGCGCCGGAGCCGCGCGTGGAGGTCGCGTGAGCGGGGGCCATCCCATCGGAGCGCCACTCCCGGAGCTTCGCCAGGTGGAGCGGGCCGAGGACTTCTTCGAGGCGTTGGGGGTCCCCTACGACCGGCGGGTGGTCACCGTCCACCGCACCCAGATCCTCCGCCTCGTCGGCGCGGCGGTGGCGGCGCTCGAGTCCTCGATGCCCTTCCTCGGGGAGGAGGCGCTGCGGGCCACCCTGCGGGGCGCGCTGCGCGAGGCGCATGACCACCTCGCGTCGGGGGCGGCACCCGCCCTGCCGCTGCGGGGCGGGAACGTCGTCCAGCTGCGTCGACGAAACCTTTGACCGGGGAGGGGGCGGTCGGGTAGCATCAGGAGAATGAGAATCATTCTCAATATACTGATGCTCTCCCTCATCCCGCCGCGGGCCATCGCCGGGGAGGTGCCCCCCGACCTCCTGGCCCCGCCCGACGCCGCCCTGGAGGCGAGCCACGACCCCGGCCCTCCCGCGCCACGGCCGGAGCATGGCAAGGCCTTCACCGGCGATGCGACCACGCTCGATCCGGGAAGGGTGGAGGTCGAGATCGCCTACGCGCCCTCCTGGTGGGCCACCGCTGGCGCCGTGGACCGCCTCTCCGGGGAGCAGCACCAGGTCGCGGCCGCCTTGTCGGTGGGGGTCGTCCCGGACCTCGACGCGCGCATCGTGGTGGGGTGGGCGCTGGTCCACGCGGCGCCGGAGGCCCCGGGAGCCCCCGTCCACGGGGAGGGGTTCGCCGACACCACCGTGGCCGCGCGCTTCCGGTTCCTCTCCCTCTCCGACCCGGCCCTGGATCTCGCCGTGAGCGCCGGAGTGACCTTGCCCACCGGGACGCGCGGCGCGCCCGACCGGCTGGGGACGAGCCGCGAGAGCTGGAGCGTGGGCGGCTCGCTGCTGGCCTCGCTCGACCGGGGTCCCTTCACCGTGGGTGCCGAGCTGGGCTTCAGCGCGCCGGTGGGCCCCGGCGCCTCCAACGACGTGGGGCTGCTGGTCTGCAACGCCGCGGCGGGCTACCAGGTGCTGCCCTGGCTGCAGCCCGAGGTGGAGGTGAACTACCAGCACGAGATCGAGCTGGGGGCCCAGCCGGACGAGCGGGTGCTCTGGGCCACCGCCGCCCTGGTCCTCCCGCTGGACGCGCTCCGGCTGGTGGTGGGCGCGCGGTTCCCGGTGTGGGTCCGCGACGCCCAGGTGGGGCCGATGGCCACCGCCTCGGCCAAGCTCGCCTTCTAGGCTACCGGGCGCCCGCGATCGCCTTCCTCACCTGCGCCGCCCGGGCCAGCCGTTCGGCGCTCCGGCGCAGGAGTTCCTTCCGCTCCCGTTCCACCGCTGCGCCGGTCATCCCCAGCGCCGCGCCGGCGGCGCGATCGAGCTCCCGCTGGGCGGGCCGGTCGAGCATGGCCGCCAGGTCGGTGGTGACGGGGTCGCGGGCCAGGGCGCCGTGCAGGGCCCGCAATGTCCCCTCGAGCGGCGCGAGCGCGCCCGGGTCGGGGAAGGGGATGGCGGAGAGCACCCCGCAGTCGATGTCGGCGATGGCCTGCGCGCCGGTGAGCTGCCGGGCGCCCCGCTCGACGGCGAGGCGGAGCGGGGTGGAGGAGAGGAGGAGCGAGAGCAACCAGGGCTCGACCTCCCGGGGAAAGAGGGCATGCCACTTCTTGTCCTCGAGCAGCCCGTCCCGGTTGTGGAAGGCGAAGGCCCGGGTGCCCACCTTGGCCGGGTAGAGGACCGGGGCCGGGCCGCGTCCCGGCGCCACCCGCCACCAGGTGCGGCGCGAGGCGCAGGTGGCCCGCTCGTTCACCCCGAGTGACTCACCCAGGCGCAGGTAGCGCAGCGCGGCCGGCGAGGGATCGGAGGGACGGAAGAGCACCCAGGAGAGGCGCGCCACCTCGGGCGCCAGCGCGTCCCGCAGCCCGGAGAGGAGCGGAGCCACGTCGGAGGGCGCGAGCCGCACCACTCCGCCGATCGCGCTCCGGTAGAGGCCGTCGCCCAGCGGCCGGAGGTGGAAGAAGGCGTTGGCCCCGGTCTTCATCCCGAAGCGGACGTCGCAGAGGTCGGAGAGCGGCCGGGCGGCGCGGCGGGCCGGCGCGCTGCGGGGGAGCCGGATCCGGCGCCCCCCCCGACCCTCCGCCAGCGCGGCGAGCTCCTCCGCCGAGAGCCGGTCGAGCGGGACGGTGGCCTCGGCGTCGGGCAGCCTCGGCGCCCCCTCCGCCCAGACGGCGAGGGAGGTCTCCACGGAGGCCGCGAAGCTCCCCGAGGCCCGGGAGCGGAGCGAGAGCAGCCAGCCGCCGCGGGCGGACGCCTCGGCCCGGAGGGGCGCGGCGGAGCGGGAGGTCCCCAGGGCCCGGGGAAGCACCAGCCCGCAGACCGGGGCGTGGCGGAGGGCGAGGAGGACCAGGTGGGCCGAGAGGTCGGCCTGCCGGGAGAGGCCGCTCCGCCGAACGGCCCGCTCCTTCCAGGCATCCGGCAGGGACTCGTGCCGGAGGAAGGGCGGGTTCATGAGGAGGAGATCGCAGGGGGGCCACCTCCGGGAGAGCGCGTCGGCCCGGAGGACCGCCGCGTCGGCCCCGAGCAGGGAGAGGCGGAGGGCGGCCGCGCGGGCCGGGAGCGCCGCCACCTCGAGCCCGTGGAGCCGGAGGCGGGCGCCGGCGCGGGAGGCGATCGCGTGGGCCGCGGCCAGGAGCGATCCGCCTCCGCAGGCCGGGTCGAGCACGGCGAGCCCCTCGAGGGCCCGGGCCAGGGAGGGGACGGAGCGCTCCGCGCGGAGCAGGATCGCCACCCCCTGGCGCAGCGGCGGCCCACCGCGCCGGGCGGCCGCCGCGGCCAGCCCGAAGGCGGCCAGGATCCGGGCCTCTTCACCGCTGGTGTACACGGAGCCGTGGGCCCCGTCCTGGGCGCGGGCCGCGATGGCCTCGAGCAGCCTGCCGTCGAGGACGAGGCCGGAGAGGAGCGCCGACGGGGCGCCGCCGAGGTGGGCGGCCGCCTCCTCGAGCGCGCGCGCGGCGGGGAGCCCGGCCAGGCGGTCGAGGGCGGCGGGGATCACGGGGTCCATCCTACGCTGGCGCGTCGCGGATCGCCTTCGTTCCGGTCGGCCGGGCGTCGCGGATCGCCTTCGTTCCAGCAGGCCGGATGCCGCCGGGCGCTGGGACATCGCTCTCCGCGGCGCTGGTCCTCCCGGCGGTGGTGTACTTCGGGTGAATGGCGCCGGGTCACGCCGGGCCAGAGCAGCGCCCGTTCCCGGCGCCCGGTGCGGAGGCGCCGCTATGAGCGACGCCCGCGCCGGCTGGGACGGCCCGGGCCGAAGGCGACGCGAACACC
>CAIQRS010000268.1 GCA_903874275.1 uncultured Anaeromyxobacter sp. | reverse complement strand
TCACGGACCACCGTCACGGACCACCGTCACGGACCACCGTCACGGACCACCGTCACGGACCACCGTCACGGACCACCGTCACGGACCACCGTCACGGACCACCCCCTACCCCTCCGCCAGCCCCCGGTACAGCGCCTCGTACCGCTCGGCGCTCCTCTCCCAGGAGAAGTCGATGTCCATCCCGCGCTCCTGGATCCCCCGCCAGGCGCGGACGTCGCGCCAGACGTCGAGGGCGCGCCGCGTCGCCACCACCAGCGCCACCGGGTCGAGCGGCCCGAAGAGGAAGCCGTTGCCGCGCTTCCACCCGTCGTAGTCCTCCACGGTGTCGACGAGCCCGCCCACGGCACGCGCCACCGGCGGCGTGCCGTAGCGCAGGCTGTACATCTGGTTCAGCCCGCAGGGCTCGAACCGGCTGGGCATGAGGAAGAGGTCGGAGCCGGCCTCGATGCGGTGGGCCATCCCCTCGTCGAAGCCGATGCGGGCCGCGAAGCGGTCGGGGCGCTCGCGCCCCACCCAGGCGAAGAACTCCTCGAACTCCCGCTGCCCACTGCCCAGCAGGGCGAACTGGGCGTCGGAGCGGAGCAGCGCCGGCGTGGCCGCCGCCAGCAGGTCGATGCCCTTCTGGTCGGCCAGCCGCCCCACCAGACCGACCAGCGGGACGTGGGGTTTCACCGGGAGTCCGAGTTCGGCCTGCAGGGCCGCCTTGACCCGGACCTTGCCTCGCAGGTCGCGCCGGTCGTAGTGGACCGGGAGGTGCGGGTCGCGGGCCGGGTCCCACTCCCGGTCGTCGATGCCGTTCAGGATCCCGAAGAGGTCGCCGCTGCGGCTGCGCAGCACGGTGTCGAGGCCGTAGCCGCCCTCGACGGTGAGGATCTCGCGGGCGTAGTTGGGCGAGACGGTGGTGAGGGCGTCGGCGAAGGAGAGCCCGGCCTTCATGAAGTTGAGCTGATCGTGGAACTCGACCCCGCCGTCGAGACGGAAGATCGACCAGGGGAGCCCGAGGAGGTCCATGAACGACTTCGCGAACATGCCCTGGTAGGCCAGGTTGTGGATGGTGAAGACGCTGCGCGCCCCGGCGAGCCACGGGTCGTCGTGGTGCTCGGCGCGCAGGAACCAGGGGCCGAGCGCCGTCTGCCAGTCGTTGAAGTGGACCACCGCCGGCCGGAACTGGAGCGCCCGCGGAAGCTCGAGGGCGGCCCGGGCCAGGAAGGCGAAGCGGGCCGGGTTGTCGGGGTAGTCGCTGCCGCCCTCGCCGTAGGGGTTCCGGCGAAACCCATAGAAGAGGTCGTGCTCCAGGAGGTACACTGCGGGTGTACCCGGCCCGCCCTTCTTGAGCCACAGCCCGCAGCGCTCGCCGCGGGCCTCCAGCGAGGTGGTCAGCCAGGTGAACCCGTGCCGCTGCGGGTCGATCCCGCCGTAGCGGGGCGTGACCACCGCCACCCGGTGGCCACGGGCGGAGAGCGCGCCGGGCAGGGACGCGGCGACGTCGCCCAGCCCGCCGGTCTTGGAGAAGGGGGCAACCTCGGAGGAGACGAAGAGGACGTCCATGGGGTGGGCCGGGCTAGACGGCGACCTTTCGGAGGAAGTCGGCCGCCTCCTCGGGCGGGACCGGGTTGATGTGGAAACCGCTTCCCCACTCGAAGCCGGCCACCTGGGTGAGGGCCGGCACCACCTCGATGTGCCAGTGGTAGGAGGGGCTCGCGGTGTCGCGGAGCGGGTTGGAGTGCACCATGAAGTTGTAGGCCGGGCGCCCCAGCCCGGTCATGAGCTTGGCGAGCGTGACCCGCAACGCCTGGGCGGCGAAGGCCAGCCGCTCCTTGGGCTCGGCCTCGAAGTTGGACTCGTGGCGGCGCGGCACGATCCAGGTCTCGAAGGGGCTGCGCGGCGCCCAGGGCTCGAAGACCACGAACTCCTCGTTCTCGAACACCAGCCGGGTGCGGTCCTTGCGCTCCTGCCCGACGATGTCGCAGTAGATGCAGCGCTCGCGGTGCTCGTGGTGGCGCCTGGCGCCGTCGATCTCGTCGGCCACCTGTCGCGGCGTCACCGGCAGCGCGATGAGCTGGCTGTGGGTGTGCTCCAGCGTCGCCCCGGCCGCCGAGCCGTGGTTCTTGAAGATCAGGATGTAGCGGAAGCGCGGATCGTTCTTGAGATCGAGGACCCGGGCCTTGAATGCGAAGAGGACCTCGGTGACCTCGGCGTCGGAGAGCTCGGAGAGGTCCCGGGAGTGGTCGGGCGTCTCGATCACCACCTCGTGGGCGCCCACCCCGTTCATCTGGTCGTAGATGCCCACCGCCTCGCGATCCAGGTCCCCCTCGATCATCAGGGCCGGGTAGCGGTTGGGAACGACGCGCACCTTCCAGCCCGGCACGTTGGCCGGGACGGCGGGGCGGCCCGACACGTGGACCTCGGCGGGGGTCTTGTCCTCGTGGCCGGGGCAGAAGGGGCAGAGGCCGCCGGGCGGGTCCTCCGCGCGGCGGAACTGGTTCGGGCGGCGCGCGCGCTCGGTGGCGATGATCACCCAGCGCCCGACGATCGGGTCCCTCCGCAGCTCGGGCATGCGCGGAGTCTACCTCATGACGAGGGCGTCACCGCGCCCCGGGAGGGCCCGTCGTCGCCCTTGGGGACCGAGACGGTTGCGGCCACGGCCGCGCCCATGGCCATGAGCGCGGCGCCCCCCAGGTACGGGGCGGCGTGCCAGGCAGAGAAGGAGGTCGTCCCGGCCAGCGGGCCGATGATCCTTCCCAGCGCCGACGCCGACTGGCCGATCCCGAGCGTGCCACCCTGGTCCTCGGCCCGGCTGAGCCGGGAGAGCATCGACATGATGCTGGGGCTCGCGAGCCCCGACCCGAGGGCCAGCGGCGCGCTGGCGAGGAGCAGCCCGGCCACGCCGTTGGCGAAGGGCAGCGCGGCCAGCGCCACGCCCTGCAGGAGCGACCCGGCCACGAGGAGCCTCTTCTCGCCGAAGCGCCGGGTGAGCGGGCCGATGAGCCCTCCCTGCACCAGCACCACGATCACCCCGATGTAGGCGAAGACCCACCCCACGTGCCGCTCGCCGAGGCCGAAGCGGCGCTGGGCCAGGAAGGCGTAGGTGGCCTCCATGGCGCTGAAGGCCAGGGTGACGACCAGGTAGATGAAGAGGATCCGGCGGATCCCGGGCTTCCGGAGCTCGCCGAGGAGGGCCTCGAACCGGCCCCGGGACCGGGTGGCCGCCACGTGCTGCGCGGGCTCCGGGAGGAGGATGAAGGCCGCCACCAGGTTGACCAGCGAGAGCGCGGCGGCGGCCAGCCCCGGTGCGGCCAGCGAGTACCCGGCGAGGAGCCCGCCCACCGCCGGGCCGAAGACGAACCCCAGCCCGAAGGCGGCGCCGATCATGCCCATGCCCCTGGCCCGTCCCTCCGGGGTGGTCACGTCGGCCACGTAGGCCTGGGCGATGGCGATGTTGGCGGTGGCGGCGCCGGCGAAGAGGCGCGACACGAGCAGCACCGCGAAGCTGGCCGCCACCCCGTAGAGCACGAAGGCGAGCGCGGTCATGGCGATGGAGACGAGAAGCACCGGCCGTCTCCCCACCCGGTCGGAGAGGCGTCCCCAGATGGGCGCGAAGACGAACTGCATGAGGGAGTAGCCGGTGCTGAGCCAGCCGGTGGCGGCCTCCGAGGCGCCCAGGTGCTCGGCGTAGATCGGCATCACCGGGATGACCATCCCGAACCCGAGCAGGTCCACGAAGACCACGAGGAAGAGGATGCCGAGAGAGGCCTGGCGTTTCACGGGGGCGGACCTTATCCGATGTCCCGGCCGATCACACGCGCCAGTGGATCCGCTCGAAATCGGTGCCCGGCACCGAGAGCGGCAGGTACCCGGAGCGGGGGATGCGCTCCAGCTCGACCTCGCCGGCCAGGGCCTCGACCGACATCACCAGCTCGTCGCCCCGGCAGATGCCCAGCGGCGCGAACGGGATCTCCACCTCCAGGACCTTGAGCAGGACGGCCCGGCCGACGTCGACGCCGTTGCGCCGCACCGGGCGCGGGACGCCGTCCTTCACCACCGGGAACTCCAGGCGCGAGGGGCCGAGGGGACCGAGCAGGGTCACCCGGATGCGGTCGGGAGGCTGCGCCTCGGGATCGGGATCGAGCCGCAGGAAGAGGTTCACCTCGTCGAAGCCCCAGTGCAGGGCCGAGAAGGTCGGGGCCCCGCCGAACATCGACCCGCGGCCGCGGCCGGGCCGGTGGACCCCGGCGCCCTGCCACTCGAAGAAGTCGGGTTCGCGCCCGTCGATGACCGGCCGGAGCAGGGCCGTCGGCTCGCGCAGCGCCTTGGCCTCGAGGGCGCCCCGCCCGGTGGGCTTGATGGGCTGCAGCGCCTCCTGCGGCGGCGCCAGGTCGAGCAGCTCGCAGGCCCGCAGCACGTGCCCCCGGAAGAGGGCGTCGAACTCGGCGGCGTTCTCGGTGGAGAAGTCCTCCCCATACCACCAGTACCAGTCGGAACCCTCGGCGGCCATGAGGTGGCGCAGGGCGTGCTCGACCTTGTCGGCGGGCGCGCCCGAGAGCTTGGCCTTCTCCACCGCCTCGCGGGCCCGCCCCAGCGCCGTCCAGGCCAGCCGGTCCTCCCGGTGGCCGATCCAGATGCGGTAGGAGGCCTCGATCCATGACCCGGAGTGGATGCGGGGGATGGGCGGCCCCTCCGCACCGACCACCGCCTCGGACATGGTCACCGTCTGCACCCGGGGGTCCGTCCCGAGGGAGCGGTAGAGCGCGTCGAGGAAGTCGTGGCCGGAGCGCACGTAGCGCTCCCAGGGGTTCTCGCCGTCGAGGAAGACCCCCACCGTGGCCGCCCCCTTGCCGCCGTCGCGCCGCCAGGCCTCGCCGGCCTCCACGACACGCCTGGTGAAATCGGCCGCGGCCACGTCGGCGGGCTGCCGGGCGTAGCTGAACCCCACCAGGTCGGAGATCCCCCGGTCCCGGAAGAGCATGGCGATCTCCCGGTCGCCGGCGGCGGCGCGCCAGGGGCGGTAGAGCGAGAGGGCCCGCGGGCTCGCCGGGGGAAGCGACCGGAGCAGCACCCCCTCGTCGGAGGCGGCCCAGGCCACCCCCTCGCCGGCCAGGATCGCGAGGGCCTCGGGCGAGACCGACCCCTCGGCCGGCCACATCCCGGCGGCGGGACGGCCGAAGCGCCGGGCGTGGCTCGCGAGCGCGTCGGCGGTCTGGCGCCGGGCGTCGTCGGGCCAGGCGAAGCGGGGAGGCAAGGCCACCCCGGGGAGCGCCCGGGCGGCCACGTCGCTGTCGCAGACCAGCGGCAGGATGGGGTGGTGGTGGGGCGTGGTGGAGAGCTCCACCTGACCGCGCCCGACGAGCGCTCGCCAGCGCGGCAGGACGTCGGCGAGAATCCTGCGCTGGGCGGCCAGGACCAGCTCCACGTCGGCGGCCTCGAAGTCGCGGCCGCGCTGCGCGAGCTCGCGCAGCGCCGGGTCGTCCTCCAGCGCCCCGAAGCCCATCCAGGCCAGGTTGAAGTGGACCTGAAGGTCGCGATATTCACCCAGTGTGAATGTCGGAACGACCTCGTCCAGGTCCACCCGGGAGAGGTCCCTCCCGCGCTTCTCGAGCAGCTCGAGGTAGCGCGGCACCGGGCGCACCGAGCGGTCCCAGTCCACCATGAAGAAGGAGTGGAGCAGCCGGCGGCGCTCCTCCGGGGAGAGGTCGGCCGGGTCGCGGGCCGAGATCTCCAGGATGGCGTCGCGGGCCCGGCCGGCCACGTAGTCCTCGAGCTGGTCGAGCAGGACCGGCGTGAAGTTCACCGTCACCCGGATCCCGGGATGGCGCTCCAGGATCCAGGCCATGTCGGCGTAGGCCCGGGTGGCGTGGAGCCGCACCCAGGGGAGCACGTAGGTGCCCGTCGCCGGCTCCCGGTAGAGCGGCTGGTGCATGTGCCAGAGGATGGCCAGCCGGACCGGCTTCATGGTCGGCACGATACCTCAGCGCGGCGGGGCGCCGGTGGGCACCGGCGCGCCCGGGGCGGTTTGCGCCGGGCGGTAGCGCTCGGCCGCGAATCGGCTGGCCTCGAGCATGAGCTGCCCGGTCGAGGCGGCCACCGGCTCGAGCGACTTCTCCAGCACGGCCGCCTCGGCCGCCACCGGGCCGCGGGCCTCGGCCGCGAGCCTGAGCCCCTCGAGGGCGCGGCGCAGCGCGTTCGCCCCCTGCGTCAGGTGCTCCACCGCCTCCTGGAAGGCGGTCTCGGCCTGCAGCACGCGCAGTTGCTCCCGCTGCGCCGGCGAGAGCCCGGCCAGGCGGGAGGCCCGCCCCAGGTAGCCGCGCGCCCGCTCCATGCGCTCCATCTGCTGGGACTGGATGTCGGCCCTGGCCCAGCCGGCCAGGAGGTCGAAGAGCGCCTGGTCGAGCTCGGCCCGGTCCTCGTAGGGGGTCTCGGCGACCGCGGCTCCCCCCTGCGGCGCGGGAATGGGCGCGTAGGTCCGGGCGGTCTCGGGGTCGGCCGACTGGAAGGCGGTCTTCCCGGTGACGAAGAGGACCCCCTTCTTCACCACCACCTTCCCGTCCTCCGGGACGATCCACCACTGGCGGGCGTTCCGCTCGGCGAGCAGCCAGGCCACCGCGACGGCCAGCCCCACCGCGAGGAGCAGGGGCAGGATCGGGCTGCGCCGCGGCGCGGGACGCTTCTCCTCGGCCACGGCTACTCCTCCACCACGCCGACGTAGGGGTGTTGCATGGGCGGGCAGCCTAGTCCCCCGGGCGCGGGGGCGGCAAGCGCCCTCGTCGTGCTAGGAACGGGGAGTGATCCCCCTCCGCTGCCCGGCCCACGCCAAGGTGAACCTGGTCCTGCGGGTGGGTCCGCCCCGCCCCGACGGCTTCCACGAGATCTCGACCCTCTTCGTGCCGCTCGACCTCGCCGACGAGGTCCGGGTCACGGTGGGGGACCGCCCGGGTCCGGTCACCTGCCGCTGCCCCGGGCGCCCCGACCTGGACGGGGAGGGAAACCTCGCCGCCCGCGCCGCCTCGGCGTTGCGGGAGCGGCTGGGGCGCCGGGACCGGATCGACATCCGCATCGAGAAGCGCATCCCGGTCGTCGCCGGGCTGGGGGGCGGGAGCGCCGACGCGGCGGCCACGCTTCGCTGCCTCGCCCGGGCCTGGAGGGTCCGCGATCGGGGGCTCCTCGCCGAGGTGGCCCTCGGGATCGGCTCGGACGTCCCGTTCTTCCTGGGTTCCGGTCCGGCCTGGGCCGGGGGGCGCGGGGAGCGGCTCCGGCCGGCCCGCGTGGCGCCCCGCCACCTCGTGCTCCTGTACCCGCGCGACCCCTCGCTGGCGATCCGGGCCGGGGACGCCTACCGCTGGCTCGATCTGGATCGCGGGGCCGGTGTGCCGCGGCGCGGCAGGGCGTCGGCCCGCCGCCCCGAGAACGACCTCATGGCGCCCTGCGTCGCACGCCACCCGTCGCTCGAAACGCTCCTGGGGTGGCTTGAAGAGGTGGGTGGGTGTGCGCCTATGATGTCAGGAAGCGGGCCGACGGTCGTCGGATCATACGCCGATCTCCGATCGGCTCGTGCCGCGGCGAGGCGCCTCGCCGGGCGTCGGCTCGAAGGACGGGAAGTGGACGTCATCGTTGCGCGCTCGCTTGAGCGGATGCGGGGAGCCGTACCATGGAGATCACCGAGGTCCGCATCTTCCCGGTCGACGAGGACAAGCTGAGGGCCTACGTCACCATCACCCTCGACCGCTGCTTCGTGGTGCGCGGGCTGAAGGTCATCCAGGGGACCACCGGGCTCTTCGTGGCCATGCCCGCCAAGCGGCGCAAGGACGGGACCTTCAAGGACATCGCCCACCCGCTCAACGCCGAGACCCGGGAACGGATGGAGCGGATCATCCTGTCGGAGTACGACCGGGAACTGGCCCGCGGGCCGGCGGTGGCCGCCGGCGGCGCCGACGGGCTCGTCTAGTCGCCACCGGCGCGGTATAAAGCGCCCCTCATGGGCAACCCAAACTTCTACAAGGTCTTCGCCGGCAACTCGAACCCGGCGCTGGCCAAGGCGGTCGTGCAGAACCTCGGACGCGAGCTCTCCGCCGCCAGCGTGGGCGCCTTCTCCGACGGCGAGATCCAGGTCGAGATCGGCGAGAACGTCCGGGGCACCGACACCTTCATCATCCAGTCCACGAGCCCCAACGCCAACCATAATCTAATGGAGCTCCTCATCATGGCCGACGCGCTCAAGCGCTCGTCGGCCGGCTCCATCTGCGCGGTCATCCCGTACTACGGATACGCGCGGCAGGACCGCAAGGTGGCGCCGCGCGTCCCCATCACCGCCAAGCTCGTGGCCGACCTCATCGAGGCGGCCGGCGTCACCCGCGTGGTCTCGATGGACATGCACGCCGGGCAGATCCAGGGATTCTTCAACATCCCCTTCGACCACCTCTACGCCGCGCCCATCATGCTCGAGCACATGAAGCGGCAGTTCACCGACAGCGAAAACCTGATCATCGTCTCGCCCGACGCCGGCGGCGTGGAGCGCGCCCGCGCCTACTCGAAGCGCATGGGCGCCGCGCTGGGCATCGTGGACAAGCGGCGCACCAAGGCCAACGTGGCCGAGATCATGAACGTCATCGGAGACGTCGCCGGCAAGGTGGCCATCCTGCTCGACGACATGATCGACACCGCCGGGACGCTCACCCAGGCCGCCGCCGCCATCAAGGAGAAGGGGGCCCTCAAGGTCTACGCCTACGCCACCCACGCGGTCCTGTCGGGGCCGGCGGTGGACCGCATCGCGAAGAGCCCCATCGAGTCGGTGGTGGTCACCGACTCCATCCCGCTCTCCCCCCAGGCCCAGGCCTGCCCCAAGATCCAGCAGGTCAGCTCGGCCAGGCTGCTCGCCGAGGCGATCCGGCGCATCCAGAGCTCCGACTCGCTCTCCAGCCTCTTCGTCTGATCCGAACCCCTTGACGTGACCGGGGTTTGCGGCTAAAAGCCGCCCCTCAATCCATCTTCACCCAGGGCCGGGGATTTTCCACCACCAGCCCCTCGCGCGCCGGAACGGCCGCGGAGTCCGTTGGGAGGAATCAATGTCCGATAACGTCCAGAATCTCCTCGCCGCCCAGTCCCGCACCGGAAACGGCAAGGGCCCGGCCCGCCGCCTGCGCCAGGGCGGCCTCATCCCCGCCGTCGTCTACGGCCTCCAGGCCAAGCCCACCCCGGTCTCGGTGGACCCGGGCGCGGTGATGAAGGCCATCGCCACCCCGCACAAGCGGAACACCCTCATCACGCTCCAGCTCGAGAGCGGCGTGAAGAAGGTCCTCTTCAAGGACTACCAGGTCGACCCGGTCAGCCGAAGGCTCCTGCACGCCGACTTCCTCGAGGTCGCCCTCGACAAGCCCGTGCTGGTGAAGGTCCCGGTCGTCACCACCGGCAGGGCCGAGGGCGTCGCCGCCGGCGGCATCCTCTCCGTCTCCACCCACGAGGTCACGGTCGAGGCGCTGCCCGAGAGCATCCCGGTGCAGATCGAGGTCGATGTCACCCCGATCAAGATCGGCCACTCGCTCCACGTGTCGGAGCTGAAGTCGCCCCAGGGCTCGAAGATCAAGTACGCCACCGACTACGTCATCGCCTACGTCGCCGTGCCCGAGAAGGAGGAGGTGGTCGCTGCTCCCACCGCCGTCGCGGGCGCCGTCGAGGGTGCCCCCGCCGCCGGCGCTGCTCCGGGAGCCGCCGCTGGCGCGGCTCCGGGCGCCGCACCGGGCGCGGCTCCGGCCCCGGGCAAGCCGGGCGACGCCAAGGGCGCCGCACCGGCCAAGGGTGGCGACGCCAAGGGTGGCGGCAAGAAGTAGGACCCACGCTTGAAGCTGCTCGTGGGCCTCGGCAACCCCGGTCCCGACTACGCTCGGACCCGGCACAACGTTGGATTCCTCGTGGCCGACGAGGTGGCCCGGATGACCGGGGCCAGTTTCACGCTCCGCAAGTTCGGGGCGGAGGTCGCGGAGGCGGTGGCGGGCGGCGAGCGGTTCTGGATCGTGAAGCCGCAGACGTACATGAACCACTCGGGCGAGGCGGTCGGAGCCGCGATGCGGTTCTGGAAGCTCCCAGCGGCCGACCTGGTGGTGGTGCACGACGACCTGGAGCTCGATTCGTTCCGGGTGCAGGTGAAGGTGGGCGGCGGGCATGGAGGGCACAACGGCCTGAAGAGCGTGAACGCCCACGTGGGAAGCCCGGACTACGCCCGGGTGCGCGTGGGGGTGGGGCGGCCGCCGGCTCAGGTGGACCCCGCCGACTGGGTCCTGGGGCGCTTCCCGCGCGCCGAGGACCGCGACGTGGTGGACGTGGTGGAGCGGGGGGCGGCGGCGGCGAGGGTGGTGGTGGTGGACGGGGCCGCGAAGGCCATGAACGAGTTCAACCGCCGGAAGTCGCCGGCGGAGTGAGTGGCCCCGGGGCATTGGGCTCCGGGGAGACAGGTTTCACGGGCTCCTCGCGGCGGGTGAACCGCCGCTGCACGAATCCGAGGGGAGTTTCAAGAATGGCCGAAATCCAGAAGCGTCTCGTGCGCGAGTACGAGACAACCTACCTGATCAAGCCGGAGACCCCGGACGAGCAGGTGGAAGAGATCAAGGAGCGCCTCCGCGCGGTGGTGAGCCGCGAGGGTGGCAAGGTGATCCGCTTCACGAACCAGGGGCGTCGCAAGACGGCCTTCCCGGTCGCGAAGCTGCAGAAGGCGCTCTACATCCACTGCCTGTACCTGGGCAAGCCGGGCCTGGTCGCCGAGTTCGAGCGCAATCTGAAGATGCTCGACGTGGTCACCAAGTTCGAGTCGATCCGGGTCGCCGACGACATCGACCTCGACGCACGGCAGGTCGAGGCCGACGTGGTGGTCGCGCCGGTCGAGGAGGAGCGCCCGCGCCCCGAGTTCGGCGAGCGCGGTGAACGCGGCGAGGAACCGTTCGATCCCGTCGCCGACGACCGGGGAGAGGAATAGCCATGGCACGTCCCGACATGGGTGAGCGCAAGGGTCCGCCGGCTGGCGGCGGCAGCCGCTTCGGCGGCGCTGGCGGTGGTGGTGGCGGCGGCGGCGGCTACGGCGGTGGTGGCGGCGGCGGTGGCTACGGCGGCGGTGGCGGTGGCGGTGGCCGCTTCGGCGGCGGCGGCGACCGGGACCGCGACGAGCGCGGCGGCCGCGGTGACCGCGACGGCGAGGAGGGTGGACGCGGGCGGGGCTTCGGCCGCCGCAAGGTCTGCCGGTTCTGCGCCGAGAAGGCCGCCAAGGTCGACTACAAGGACCAGGGGCAGCTCAAGTACTTCCTCACCGAGCGCGGAAAGATCATCCCCCGCCGGATCAGCGGCAACTGCGCCAAGCACCAGCGCGAGGTGGCGACCGCCATCAAGCGCGCCCGCGTCCTGGCGCTCCTGCCCTACACCGTCGCGCCGGCCTAGGAGCGAGACATGAAGCTCATCCTCCGAGAAGACGTGTACAACCTGGGCAAGGGCGGCGAGCTCGTCGAGGTGAAGCCCGGCTACGGGCGGAACTTCCTCATCCCCCGCGGCCTGGCGGTCCTCGCCAACCCCAAGAACATCCGCGAAGTGGAGCACCAGAAGTCGGTGGCCGCGGCCAAGGCCGCGAAGCTCAAGGCCAGCGCCGAGGCCGTCGCCAGGCGCCTCTCCGAGACCCCGCTCTCGTTCAAGCGCAAGGTGGGCGAGCAGGACAAGCTGTACGGCTCCGTCACCGCCATGGACCTCGCCGAGGCGCTCGCCGGGCGCGGCGTCCAGATCGACCGTCGCGCCATCGACCTCGCCGAGCCTCTCAAGACGCTCGGCGACTTCGAGGTGGGCGTGAAGCTCCACTCCGACGTGGTCGGCAAGGTGAAGGTCAAGGTCGAGGCCGAGGCGTAAGGCTCCTCGCACCGCCCGAGAGACTCCTCAGGGGGTCGGCCCACCCGGGCCGGCCCCCTTCTTCGTTGGAAGCGCGGTCTCGACGAGTCGCGCGGCGAAGCGAAGCACCTCGCCCCTGGCCGGCGATGCCGGCTCGAGGTGGGCGAAGCCCGCGGCCACGAGGAGCGCGTCGTCCACCCGCTCCTCCTTCTCCAGCCCCCGGAGCCGGTCCAGCACGACGTCGCCCGACGCCGCACCCGGACCGAGCGCCACTACCCGGTAGGCCCCCGCCCCGCCCGTCGCGGTCACGCGGAGGAGCACCGGGGCGGAGGACGAGGGCTCCCCGGGGAGGCGCGCCAGGACCGGCTGCCCGGCGTCGCCGCGGGCCAGGGTGGCGAACCCCTCCCCGGACCAGGCCGACAATTCGAGGGCGAGCCCGCGCTGCGGGACGAGCAGCACCAGGTCGGGCGCCAGCCCTCGGGCGTGAGACTCCACGCCGAACACGTCCACGTCCCCGGGGCCGATCCGGGCCCGGATCTGGTCGGCCTCCCCGAGCGTGTTGCGCCGGGCAAGCTCACGCCAGCCGGGGTAGCCGACCAGGATGGCGCTGGCGGGCGGGGCGTCGTTGGGCTCGACCTCCTCGACGTCGGTGGGGGCCCGGTGGAGGCGCCCGGCCAGGAAGAGCACGGCGAGCGCGACGGCGACGGCGATGACGCCCGGCAGGAGCGCCCGGCGCGGGTCCCTTCGCTCCGGGGCGACCTCCAGCGGGAAGTCGACCCGGCGGGCGATCTCGAGCTCGCCGGTGACCTCGGCGGGTGGCTCGACCGGCGCCGTGCCGGTGGGCTCGCCATGGGTCCCGGCCGCGTGGAGGGCGGCCCGCATGGCGTCGGCGCTCTCGAACCGTTGCTCGGGGCGCTTCCCGAGGGCCCGGTGCACCACCGCGGCGAAGGCCGGCGACACCTCCGGGCAGAGAGTGGCGAGCGGCGCGGGCTCCTCGTGGAGGTGTGCGGAGAGCACCGCCATGGGATGGGGCGCGACGAAGGGCGGGCGCCCTCCCACCATCTCGTAGAGCAGGACGCCGAGCGAGTAGAGGTCGCTTCGGGCGTCGGGCGGCGCGCCGCGGGCCTGCTCGGGGGAGAGATAGGTCGGCGACCCGAGCCCTCCGCCCGGCCCCTGCCCCTCGATCTCGGCGATGCCGAAGTCGAGCAGCTTCACGAAATCGGCGTCGTTCTTGGGCTGCAGGAGCATCACGTTGGCGGGCTTCACGTCGCGGTGGACGATGCCGGCCTCGTGGGCCTCGCCGAGGGCTCCCAGCAGCTGTTCCCCGATGGCGGCGGCGCGGGACTCGGGGAGCCGCCCCTCGCGCCGGAGCACGTCGAAGAGGTTCTCGCCGTGGAGGTACTCCATGGCCAGGTAGAACCCCTCGTTGCCCTCCAGCTCCCCGAAGTCGAAGACGCCGATGGTGTGCGGGTGGGAGAGGCGCGAGACCACCCTCGCCTCGGTGCGGAACCGCGCCGCCAGTTCCGGATCGCGGGCCAGCGGGCCGCGAAGGACCTTGATGCAGAGGGCCTTGCCCATCCGGACGTGCTCGGCCTTGAAGACCGAGCTGGCCAGCCCCTCGGCGATGGGGGCGATGAGCCGGTAGCGATCCCCGATCACCCTGCCAACCAGCGTCCCCGCCACCCGGTGACCCGGAGGGGGGGACGATGGACTTCGGGTCGGGCGGACGACGGTCCCGGGCATCGAGATGAGAAGCGTATCAGCGCCAGGGCGAGGGGCGAAAGGGGCGGGGAAAACCGCGTTCCGGCGTTCGTTGCCAAGGGTGGGTTCCCTGGTATATTCGCGCCCTTCCACGAGACCCAACTTGCTCGACTGGCTCCACAAGATCCTCTCCCGGGACCTGGCAATCGACCTGGGGACCGCCAACACCCTGATCTACATCCGGGGCGTGGGCATCGTCTCGAACGAGCCGTCCGTTGTCGCGGTGCAGCAAGACGCGCGCGGAGGACGACGGGTGCTCGCGGTGGGCAAGGAGGCGAAGGAGATGCTCGGGCGCACCCCGGGCAACATCGTCGCCATCCGCCCGATGAAGGACGGCGTCATCGCCGACTTCGAGATCACCGCGGCGATGCTGCGCTACTTCATCCAGACCGCGCACAACCGGAAGGCCTTCGCGCGGCCGCGCATCATCATCGGCATCCCGTCGGGCATCACCGAGGTGGAGAAGCGCGCCGTGCGCGAGGCCGCCGAGAGCGCCGGTGCACGGGAAGTGTACCTGATCGAGCAGCCCATGGCCGCGGCCATCGGCGCCGGGCTCCCCATCACCGAGCCCTCGGGGAACATGATCGTCGACATCGGGGGCGGCACCTCCGACGTCGCCGTCATTTCACTAGGAGGCATCGTCTATAGCCGCTCGGTGCGGGTGGCCGGCGACAAGATGGACGAGGCGATCATCCAGCACGTGAAGCGCAAGTACAACCTGCTCATCGGCGAGCGCACCGCCGAGCTCATCAAGATGGGGATCGGCACCGCCTTCCCCACCGACGAGGAGCTGACGATGGACGTGAAGGGGCGCGACCTCGTCGCCGGCGTGCCCCGCACCCTCACCATCACCTCGTCGGAGATCCGCGAGGCCCTCTCCGAGGTGGTGAACGGCATCGTCGAGGCGGTCAAGGTCACGCTGGAGCGCACCCCCCCCGAGCTGGCCGGCGACATCGCCGAGCGCGGCATCGTGCTGGCCGGCGGCGGCGCGCTGCTCAAGAACCTCGACACCCTGCTGCGCGAGGAGACCGGGCTCCCGGTGTTCCTGGCCGAGGACCCGCTCTCGGCGGTGGTCATCGGCGCCGGCAAGGCGCTCGAGGAGCTGGACATCCTGCGGCAGGTGGCTCAGCGCTGAGCAGCGCCGGCTTCAGCCGGCGCAAGAACCACCCCGCCGCACCGCCTCATCCACGAGGCCGTCCTACCCCCGGAACCTTTTCCGTAGCTCCTCCAGCCTTCGCCGGCTGACGGGGATCCTCCCCCCACCCAGGACGAGCTCGTCGTCCGACGAGATCTCCCTCACCGCCGCGAGCCGCACCAGCGCCTTCCGGTGCACACGCACGAACCCGCTCGACTCCAGCCTCTCCTCCCAGTGGGCGAGCGTCCCGTCCACCGGCAGCTCCCCCTCCGCGGTCCAGGCCGCGCAGTCCCCCAGGTCGGCGACGAGCGCGTCCACCTCCTCCGGCCGGAGCAGCCGCGTCCCACCCCTCCGCCGCGCCGGGATGCGCAGCCACGCTTCCTGCAGCGGGTCGTCCTTGGGCCGCAGGCGCGACAGCGCCTGGGCCACCCCCACGCGGCTCACCGGCTTCAGCAGGTAGTGCACCGCCCCTCCGGCGAAGGCCTCCACCGCGTGCTGCGGGAAGGCGGTCACGAAGACCACCTCCGGGCGCGGCGCGGGGAGCACGTGCATGAGCTCGGTCCCGCTCATCCCCGGCATCTCCACGTCGAGGAAGACCGCGTCGGGGAGGTGCGCGGCCACGGCGGCGAGCCCCTCCCGGCCGTTCGCTGCCCGTGCGACCACCTCGACCCCCGGCTGCTCGGCGAGGAGGTCGCAGAGCCGGGCCAGCGCGAGCGGCTCGTCCTCCACCACCACGATGCGCAGCGGGCAGCCGTTCACGCCGCGCTCCACCAGAACTCGGCGTGGAAGGCCCCGGCTGCCGAGGAGATGGTGAGGTCGCCCGGGTTGCGAAGCCGACCCCGCAGCGCCTCGAGCCCCGTTCCGGTCCCGGGACGCGACGACGGGGCGAGCGGGTTGTCCACGGAGAGCACGATCCCGGGATTCTCCCCCGGTCCGGCGCGGCGGGCCCGGATCCAGATCTCGCCGCCGTCCTCGCGCGGTGCGATGCCGTGCTGCACCGCGTTCTCGACCAATGTCTGGAGGCAGAGCGGCGGGATCTCGATCTCCTCCAGCTCCTCGGGCACGTCGATCTTCACCTGGAGTCGATGGCCAAGCCTGGCCCGCTCGATGCCCAGGTAGGCCTCGACGAACTCGAGCTCCTCGCGCAGCGGCACGAGGGGCCGCCCGGCGGCGGAGAGCGCCTGCCGGAAGAGGCGGGCCAGCCGGTCTGCGGTGTCGGTGGCCGCGGCAGGGTCCTTCTCGATCTGGGCCTGCAGGGTTCCGAGCGCGTTGAAGATGAAGTGGGGGGCAAGCCGGGCGCGAAGCGCGGCGTCCTGGGCCTCGCGGAGCTGGCGGGCGAGCAGCTCGGCCTGGGCGCGGCGCCTGTCGACCTGGTCGAGGACAATGCCGATGACGAGGCTGCCGAAGGCCCAGGTGGCGAGGCCAGACCAGCCCGGGTAGGACGGGAGCGATTCCCCGGTGACCCCCGCGGAGAAGCCCCGGACGGCCTCCCGCAGGAGGAAGGCCACCGTGGCCACGGAGGTGGCCATGGCGCCCAGGTAGACGACGCGTGCGACGCCGCGCCCGGCCGTGCGCGTGCCCCAGTGCAGGAACATCAGGATGGCGCCGAAGGCGAAGCCTGCTCCCAGGCCCTCGACCCGTTCCCAGACCGGGCCTCCGGGGTTGAGCGACGCCGCGTACGCGACCAACGTGTTCAGGAGGAGGAGCGGAGGCGCGAGCCAGCGGAGCGGCACGAGCGGCCTCGTCCACCATGGATCCACCCACCACACGCTTCGCTTTCGTCCCTCGGTCGGCACCGTGCCCTCGATCATCTCCGGACTCCTCCCGGCCGCAACCGTAGCGGGCGGCAGCCTCCCCCGTATGGCGCTTCGGATGAATGGTCGCCAGGTCGGGATGAGCGGGGAGTCACTGAAGGCGAGTGGATCCTCAGAAGAAGCCTGCTCGGCCTGAAGGCCTCGCCGTGGGCCCTCGCCGTTTCAGGACGTGGAATCTGGAATCCCCGACATCCCACACCGCCAACCTCCCGGAATCAGGCTGCCGCCAACCTGGCAAGCCGGGTGCAGTAGTTCCCCTCGTCTATCAACCCAAACGACGGACCGACGGAGAACACCATGAACCGCAAGACCCCCAGCATCATCGGCGCCGCAGTCGGCCTGGCCCTCTTCCTCGCCATCGCGCTCCTCCCGGCCCTGCTCTACGGCGGCTACGCGGGCGTGCTGCTGGCCGGCGGGATCTTCGGAACTCCGGTGCAGCCCACCTTCCTGGTCCGCTCGCTCATCATGTTCGGCATGGTCATGGGCGCCCTGGGCGTCGGCTCCCTCTTCGCCGTCGGCGGCGCGGTCGCCGGCGCCGCGGTCGGCGTCCTCGCCGAGACCCCGGCCCGCAGGGCCGCTGCCCCGGCCGCAACGAAGTCGTAAGTTCAGGACGTTCACTGCGGGCCAGGGGCCCGACGAGACGAGAGGCCAGTCCGCGAGGGCTGGCCTCTTCGCGTTCGGTGAATGGTGCCTGGGCGCCTGGGCACCCATCCGGGTTGGGGTGTTTTCCCGAGCCTCCACCCGGATTCAATGTCCGCCGCCTCGGGACTGCTCCCAATATCGGTCGCCCGCTCGATGGAGCACACTCCTCCTCAGAAAGGGAGAACAGACCATGAAGACCATCAACGGCGGCAGCGCAGTGCAGGGCGGGTACTACCTCTCCAGGAGCAACTGGGAGATCTTCCCCATCGAGAAGGACGGGCAGAAGCTTCCCGGCGCCTCCTCCGAGCACTACGTGAAGCTGAACACCGCGGCGGCCCTGGCCATCATGCCGGTGCTCGGCGGCCTGATGGTGGTCTTCCTCCCCTTCATCGGCCTGTACCTCGCGGCGAAGACGGCGGTCGGCGGAGTGACCGGCGCGTTCAGCCGCTCGGCGCAGGACCTCGGCGCGACCATCACCCCGGGCTGGGCTCCTGGCGCCGCGCACATGACGGGCAAGGCCACCGACGAGAAGGCGGCCGAAGGCGAGAAGATCGAGGACCCGAAGCTCGCCGAGCTGGCCAAGGAGGTGGAAGAGAAGCGCAAGGCGTAGCACGGAACTCATGGTCGAATTCCACTCTGGAGGTCTCCATGTTTCTCGTCGACGTCAGGCTGGGAAGGAGCCCGATCCACGGCTGGGGCGTGTTCGCGCATGCACGGATCCCCGCCGGGACGCGGACCTGGGAGTTCGTGCCCGGGGTGGATCAACTCCTCGACCCCGCCGCGGTGGCAGGCGCGCGGGACGACCTGCGCAGCCTGCTCGTCCACTACACCTACCTGCACCCCGTGCTGAAGAAGCGGGTCCTCTGCGGCGACATCGCGAAGTTCATGAACCACTCCCGGACACCCAGCATCCGCGGCACGAGCGCGCCGGACGGCGGGCACGACGTCGCGATCCGGGACATCGAGATCGGCGAGGAGCTCACCGTGGACTACGAGGAGTTCCACGACGCAGACCTGATGGCCAAGATGGCCGGCGACACGCCGTTAGCTTCGGGAGCAACTGAGCCCTGACGTCTCCCCCGCCGCCCTGTCGGGGATTCCCGACAGTGCCAGGCGTCAACCGCCCGGAATTCCTGGACCCGGATGTTGGCAGGGAAGGTGCAGAAACCCCTCCCGTCTACCAACGCTCACGGAAAACACGGAGAACACCATGAACCGCAAGACCCCCAGCATCATCGGCGCCGCAGTCGGCCTGGCCCTCTTCCTCGCCATCGCCCTCCTCCCGGCCCTGCTCTACGGCGGTTATGCGGGCGTGCTGCTGGCCGGCGGGATCTTCGGGACGCCGGTGCAGCCCACCTTCCTGGTCCGCTCGCTCATCATGTTCGGCATGGTGATGGGCGCCCTGGGCGTCGGCTCCCTCTTCGCGGTCGGCGGCGCGGTCGCCGGCGCAGCGGTCGGCGTCCTGACCACCTCCGTCGCTCCGGCGAAGGCCGCCACCCAGGAGACGAAGGCCTAAGCTTTCCCTGCGGGGATTCGGGGAGACAGGCGGTCCCGGAGGTGACTCCGGGGCCGCATTTCCTTTTGCGTCCGCACCCTGTAAACGCAATGCGTGCGCGAACGTCGGATCTGATCCAGCGCAATGCTTTTGAAATCCAAACCTTTATCCTGCGCCGCTCCGGCACACCCCCTGCACGGGGCCTCCCTCCGGACCTAATGCAAATGAAGACCCTCCTCCTGTCGCTGCTCCTGACGTTCCCGATGGCCGCCGCCGCGGCCGACGCTCCCGCCAAGGCGGCCGCGCCCGACCCCAACCAGGCCTGCTTCGACTGCCACGTGGCGTCGAAGCCGGGCGAGGTCGGCGTCCGACCCGCCGAGTTCGGCAAGTCGGTCCACGCCTCCTTCGGCTGCACCGACTGCCACGCCGACTACCAGGCCCCCGGGCCGCACGAGCTGGCGCCGCTCACCGGCGCCGACGCCGCACTGGTGGCCCGCTCCGAGGCGCTCAAGGCCAGCACGGCCCCGCGCGCCTACCTGGCCTGCGGCAACTGCCACGCCGAGGTGGTCGAGCAGGTGGCCGCCTCCGTCCACGGCAAGTGGGCGAAGGGCGACGCCAAGGTGGCCGGCCCCACCTGCGCGAGCTGCCACGGATCGGTCCACGAGATCGTGAAGGGGGTGGCCACCCCCGCCCCGGCCGGCGCCACGTTCGCCACCGGCGCGCGGGCCATCTCCGAGCGCTGCGAGAAGTGCCACGCCGACCCGGCCTACGTCGAGAAGGCCGGGCTGAAGGGCGACGTGGTGGTCACCTTCCACGACTCGATCCACGGCCGGCTCGTCAACACCGGCTCGGCGCTGGCCCCCGCCTGCGCCGACTGCCACGGCGCCGCCGAGAAGGACGGGAAGGGGGTGCTCCGCCCCAACGCCCACAAGATCCTGGCCAAGACCGACCCGGCCTCCCCCGTGGCCGGGAAGAACCGCGCCGGGACCTGCGGCCGCTGCCACGCCGGGGCCAACGACAACTTCGCCAAGCTGGTCGCCCACAACGACCCCGCGCACAGCGAGAGCAAGATCCCCCACTTCCTCCACGTGGTCTTCTCCTGGCTGGCCGCCCTCACCCTGATCTTCTTCGCCGGCCACGTGGCCCTCGATCTGTTCGCAGAGATCCGCCACAAGGTGCGCATGCGGAAGGCCGGGCACGGTCACGACCCGGCCAAGGAGTCGCAGTTCGTCCAGCGCTTCGACCTGCACCAGCGCGCCCAGCACTGGCTCATGCTGGTGGGCGTCATCCTCCTCGGCGTGACCGGGTGGCCGCTGCGCGGCGCCGGCTCCCCGGAGGCCATCGAGACCTCGCGGAAGATCCTCGGCCTCTTCGGCGGGCCGCACGGGGCCGCGCTCCTGCACCGCATCGCCGCGGTGATGATCATCATCTCCGGCGGCTACCACCTCCTCTACCTCGTGCTGCACGGGGCCCGGCGGACGCTGGCCTTCTCCATGCTCCCCGGCCCGCGCGACGTCGGCGAGATCCGGGACAACATCCGCTACATGCTGGCCGGCGGGGATCGCCCCGCCTACGGCAAGTACAGCTACCTGGAGAAGTTCGATTACTGGGCGGTGTTCTGGGGCATGATCATGATGGTCGGCACCGGGTTCGTGCTCTGGTTCCCGGTCTTCTTCGCCACCTACGCGCCCCACTGGCTCCTCACCTCGGCCCAGATCATCCACGGCGAGGAGGCCACGCTGGCCCTGCTCTTCCTCTTCGTGGTGCACTTCTACAACGCGCACCTGAAGCCCTCGATCTTCCCCATGAACTGGGTCTGGCTCACCGGCAAGATGAGCCACGCCATGCTCGAGGAGGAGCACCGCGGGCAGTACGAGGAGCTCGTCGAGAAGAAGAAGGACCCGCACCCGTAGTCGAATCCGGGAACGACCCATCCGGCCCTGGCCGCTCCCTCCACGAGGGGCGGCCGGGGCCGACCTGCTTTGCGGGATGCGCTCTAGGCCCGGGAGTTGGCCTCGTCCCGCCGCAGCGGCGAGGGGACGATCCCCAGCAGGAAGAGCAGCGCCCCGACGGCGCCGTTGCTCACCCGTGCCGCGAAGGAGACGTCGGGGAGCAGGATGGCCGACCAGAAGAGGATGAACGCCAGCCCGGCGATGATGAGGCGCAGGTTCATCCTCCCCGGCGAGGCGATCGAGATCCCGGAGACCAGCAGGGACACGATCCAGCAGAGCAGGAAGGACTGGCCGCTCTGCGGGAACGCGAAGGTCGAGATCATGAGCCACGAGGTGAGGGTCACGATCAGTGCCATGAAGCGCATGTGGGGAAGACCTCCGTAGGAGACGGTCCGGAGAGGTTCGGGATTTCGTCCACCTGCGTCAAGACGCAGAGCGGCAAATCCGCCTCGCCGCCCTCTCCGTGGACCCGTCCCGTCTACTTCCGCGCGGGTGCCGAGCGGAAGAGGTGGCAGGTGGTGCACCCCTTTCCGTCGGCGTGCCGGTCGGCCGCGGCGTGGCAGGCCACGCACTCGGCGCGCCCCGCCGCCCAGAGGTGCGGGGCGTGGCAGGTGGTGCAGGCCTGCTTCAGGTGGCGGGCGTGCTTCCCCGCCGTCTCGGCCACCACGTGGCAACCGGTGCAGCTCGCGATCGCCTCCCGGGGCGTGGCGGCGTGGGGCTTGTGGCATGTGCCGCAGTCGAACTGCATCGGCGCCGCGTCGGAGAAGCGGGCCGGGTGGACCCCCTCGGAGCGGTGGCAGCGCAGGCAGTCGCGGCGGGTGGGCAGGAGGCCCGGGTCGGGCGAGAGGAAGTCGTGGCAGACGAAGCAGTGGAGCTTCGCCATGCCCTGCGCCCGCACGGTGTGCCCCCCGTGGCACTTCCGACAGCTCTCGGTGAGCGGATGGAAGCCGTGCATCCCCTCGGCGTGGCAGGCGACGCAGGCGATCTTCTTCTCCTCGAAGTGGATCCGGTGGCCGCGGGAATTGCCGACCTGGGGCCAGTTTCCGTCGTGCGAGAGGTGGCAGGAGGCGCAGGAGCCGATCTCCACCGGCGCGTGGGTCTTGGTGCCCGCCGGCGAGCGGCCGGCCACGAAGGCGCGCAGCATGGCGAGCCCCTGCTCCGGGGAGGAATGGTGGCAGCGCTGGCAGGCCACGCTCTTGTGGGTGCCCCCGGCCCAGAGCGAGAACTCCGGGCTGGCCCGGTGGCACTGCGCGCAGAGGCGGGGGTCGCTGTCGACGAAGCGCTTGAGGCGCCAGGCCCCGGCCACCGCGGCCAGGAAGAGGAGGCACCCCACCACCACGAACACGTAAAAAAGGTACCTCCGCCGCATCGGGGTGGCATTCTAGTCGAACGCTCCCGGGCTTCGATAGTGACCCTCCGCCTCAAGCTCTTCGTCCTCATCGCAGGCCTGGTGGTCTTCGCGACCACCGGGGTGACGGCGGTGGCGCTCTGGCGGGACCTCCTGCGCGGCCAGGAGCTGCTGCTCCGCGAGGGGAGCGCCATCGCCGCCTCCTCGGCCCCGTCGGCCTCGCGCTGGCTGCTTCCCTCCTCCGTCGAGCCCGGGGGGAAGGAGCCGCTCGAGGCGCTGGTGCAGCGCGTGCTCCGGGCCGGCCCCTTCGACCGGGTCTGGGTGGTGAACCGGAGCGGCACGCTGGTGGCCTGCGCGTCGGTCCGGAAGGAGCCCTGTCCCGAGCACGCCCCGCCCAGCATCTTCCAGCCCGGGGCCACCCCGCTCGAGGCCCTGCAGCGGCTGATCCACCCGGAGGGCATCGTGGCCAGCGCCCCGGTCCTGCGGGAAGGGGAGCTGGTGGGCGCCTTCTACCTCGACTACTCGCACGACGAGGTGGTGGGCGACGCGCGGCGGCTGGCCTGGGGCGTGGCGGTGGTGGCCGGCTTCTGGATCGCCGTCGGCCTGATGCTGGCCAGCTACTTCCTCATGCGCATCGCCCGGCCGCTCGAGCAGGTGGTGGAGGCCGCCGAGAGGCTCGGCCAGGAGAGCGGGGTGCAGCTTCCGGTGCCGCCCGACCGGGAGCTGGCGGATCTCGTGACCGCGGTGAACCGCATGTCGCTCCGGCTCTCGGAGCGGCGGCAGGAGAACGAGCGGCTCATCGCCTCGCTGGAGGAGCGGGTCGAGCAGAAGACCCGGGAGGTGCTGCGGGCCGACCGGCTGGCCACCCTGGGCGGCATCGCCGCCGGCTTCGCCCACGAGCTGGGAAATTCACTCAACGTGATTCGCGGCTTCAACGCCGTGGCGCTCCGCGAGCTGCCCGAGGGGCACCCGAACCGCCCCGACCTGGAGGCGGTGAAGCGGGAGGTGGTCCGCTCGGCGGGGCTCCTGGAGCGCTTCCTGGTCTTCGCGCGGGCCCGGCCGGGAAAGGCCCAGGTCCAGTCGGCCGAGCCCGTGCTCGCCGAGGTGGTGGAGGTGCTCGGGCCGGCCGCCAAGGCCGCCGCGGTGGCGGTGGAGCTGCGCTACGCCCCGGACGCGCCGGAGATCCGCATCGACCCGGAGCTCCTGCGCCAGGCCTTCATGAACCTGGGGCTGAACGCCATCCAGGCCCTGCAACCGGGCGGCGGCGGGGTGGTCCGGTACTCGGCGGAGCGGGCCGGGGAGGAGCTCCTCCTCCAGGTCCGGGACGACGGTCCGGGCATGGACGAAGAGACCCGTGCAAAGGTCTTCGAACCCTTCTACACCACCAAGGCCACCGGCACGGGGCTCGGCCTCGCCATCGTGCGGCAGGCGATCGAGGCCCACGGGGGCTCGGTCTCGGTGGAGAGCCAGCCCGGGGCGGGGGCCACGTTCACCATCCGGCTGCCCGGGGCCAGGGAGAAGGCATGAAGCTGCAGGTGATGGTGATCGACGACCTCGACTCGGCGCGGCAGATGGTGAAGCGCGCCATCGCACGCAGCTTCGACGTCTACGACTTCGGGTCGGTCGCCGAGGCGCTCCCGGCCCTCGACCGCGCCGAGTTCGACGTCATCGTCACCGACCTGCGCATGCCGGGCATCGACGGGCTCGAGGGGCTGAAGCGCTTCCAGGCCAAGGTCCCGGAGGTCCCGGTCATCATCATGACCGCCTTCGCCACGGTGGAGACCGCCGTGGAGGCCATGAAGGCCGGCGCCTTCGACTACCTCAAGAAGCCCTTCGACCCGGAGGAGCTCGAGGTCATGGTGCAGCGGGCCGGCGAGCACGGCTCGCTGCGGCGGGAGAACCGCCGGCTCAAGCAGCAGCTGTCGGGCACCTTCTCGGTGCAGGGGATGGTGGGCAAGAGCCAGTCGATGAAGGAGATCGTCTCCATCGCCGAGCGCATCGCCCCGTCCGACGTCCCGGTGCTCATCGAGGGGGAGAGCGGGACCGGCAAGGACGTGCTGGCCCGGACCATCCACGGCCTCTCGGGCCGGTCGAAGGGGCCCTACCTGGCCCTCAACATGAGCGCCATCCCGGAGAACCTGGCCGAGAGCGAGCTCTTCGGGCACGAGAAGGGGGCCTTCTCCGGCGCCGACCAGGCCCGCCCGGGGTTCTTCGCCGAGGCCCAGGGGGGGACGCTCGTCCTCGACGAGATCGGCATGCTCTCCCCGCTCCTCCAGCCCAAGCTCCTGCGGGTCCTCCAGGACGGCGAGTTCATCCCGGTGGGGAGCCGCAAGCCGCAGAAGGCCGACGTGCGGGTGGTGGCGGCCACCAACGAGAATCTCAAGAAGGCGGTGCAGGAGGGGAAGTTCCGCGAGGACCTCTGGTACCGGCTTCGCGTCGTCCCCATGCGGCTGCCGCCCTTGCGGGAGCGGCGCGAGGACATCCCGCTCCTCGTCGAGCACATGGTGCAGAAGCACGCGGTGCGCCTCTCCCGGCCACCGCTCATGCCCGACGCGGAGGCCATGCGCGCCCTCCTCGACCACTCCTGGCCCGGGAACATCCGCGAGCTGGAGCACGCCATCGAGCGGGCGCTCCTGCTGGCGCGCGGCGACCACCTCGCCGTCGGCGACTTCCCGCCCGAGATCGCGGCCCGCGCCGCCGAGATCGCCGGGGAGGGGCGCTACCGCGCCGCCCGGGACGCCTGGGAGCGCAGGTACCTGGAGGACCTGCTGCGCGAGGCCGGCGGGGCGGTCGGCAAGGCCGCCGAGCTCTCCGGGCTGCACCGCTCCACGCTCTACGAGAAGCTGGCGCGCCTGGGCCTGGTGGAGGCTACGAAGGACAAGGACGCGCCGTGAAGAAGCTCCTGATCCTGGCCGTCGGGGCCATCCTCCTCCTGGGCGTGATCGCAGTGGTGGCGGTGCTCCTCGTGGGAGACGGGCCCGACCGGGCCGCGCCACCGCGCCCGACCGCGCCCTCGGCTGGCCGGGTGGAGGTGGCTCCCGCTCCGGATCCGGCTCCGGCGGCCGCGCCGGGAGCGGCTCCGGGTGGGTATCCGCCCGGGCCCCGGTACGTGCAGCTGCCGTCCGGCCGCGTGAGGCTCGCGCTCTCCGAACCGCTGGCCGGTTGCTTCAGGAGCCATCCTCCGCACTCCAGCCTCCCGGCCGTCCTCACGCTCGAGCTCGAGGCGCAGTCGAGCGGCGGCTACGGGGTCCTCGGCTCCACGGTGAAGGCCTGGGGCGGCGCCACGGCGGCGCTCGTGGAGTGCGTCCGGAAGGCCCTGCCCGGCCAGGTGGTGCCGGGGGGCTCGTTCACCCCTGGTGAAGTGGCCCTCTACGACTTCTCGCTCGAGCCGCCGCCCTCGATCGCGCCCCAGCCGGCGCCCGAGCCGCCCTCTTCGAGCCTCCCGGCGAATCGCCAGCAGCCGCCACAGCGGCGCGGCGGTTCGAGCCGCTGATCGACCACCCACCCCTCGATCAAGGGACGGGCCTTGACCCTGGTCAAGTGTCTCGACCTTGCAAGCTCGGCAATTCGCCGCGCCACGAGGAGTCCGATCATGAAGCAGCTCGCCAAGATCACAGCAGTCGCCATGACGCTCGCCCTGGCGAGCTCCGCCCGTGCCGACCTGAACCGGGTCGGACCCGCGAACGTCCCCGCACCGCCCGGCCATGGATTTCCGGCCTGGTACCAGGACCTGAACGGCACCGTTCTCGACATCTGCATCCCCACCGCCAGCCCCTCGGCCGACCTGCAGGGGACCCAGGAGACCGCCTGCCTCCTCGCGGCGCCGCCGGCGCTGCCCTACGTCTTCCCCACCAGCTTCCCCGACGAGGTCTTCTATCACCGGGTGGTCTCCAGCCCCATGACGACCTCCACCGCCGGGAAGCGGGCGACCCTGGTCCTCGCGCTCGAGGCCGCGTTCGGCTCCGGCGTCGCCGCCATCGGCCAGCAGATGGTCTTCGCCCGGATCCGCATCACCGCCGGCGTGCCGTTCGACGGCACCTACACGGTCACGCACCCCTACGGCACGGAGACCTTCGCCAACGTGGTGTCGGGCGTCGGCAACCGCGACATCATCTTCAACGAGGACGTCGGGCTCACCCCCGGGAACTTCACCGACGCGCTCACCAGCCGCGTCGGGCCGTTCCTGCAGCACGTGGAGGACACCCTCATCGACCCGGCCACGAACCTCCCCTTCGTCCCGGTCCCCGGCGGCCCGGCCGCCCAGCCGCTCGTCCTCCCCTCCAGCGCTGGCGCCTTCATCCCCGGCGTGAGCCGCTACTTCCTCGGCGACGGCGTGAAGCCGCGTTACATCACCGGCAGCCCGTACGGAACCAACTGGTTCGAGATGTGCGGGCCCTTCGACGGACCGACCAGGGCCGACCGTTGCATCCGCGAGAATCTCTTCACCGTCACCGGCATGCTTCACGACCCGAACGCCGCGGTGGGGAGCCCCCTCGCCGTCACCCGCGCCTCCTACGGCCGCACCGACGGCGCCTCGCAGGTGGACGTGATGGCGCGCGTCTCCCGGAGCCCCGGCCAGGGTGCACCGCCGGTGCTGACCGCCGCCGGCCAGTCCGTCGCGCCCGTGAAGATGGCGGGCCCCACCGTCCTCGGCGACTGGTACGCCCAGGGCATCCCCGCTCCCAGCACCGACGTCCCCACCCAGATCACCGTGACGAACAGCGGCGACGTGCCGCCGACCTCGGTCACCTCCCACATCGTGGACGAGGTCGTGATCAAGTCCGTGGCCTACGCCGACGGGACGCTGACCGTGGTCGCGACGTCGAGCGACAAGGGCGACCTGACCGCGACGCCCCCCATCCTCCCCGCCACGCTTGCACTGGAGGGCTACCCGGCCGCCGTGGTGACCGCCTCCGGTGGCACCGCCGACCGCGCCCAGCGGACCTTCGCCGCCGCGGCCGGCGCCATTCCGCCCGCCTTCGTCCGCATCTCCTCCAGCCGTGGCGGCCTCGCCACCATGGACACCGCCCTCGGCGTCGCCAACCCGGCCTTCCCCGGTGGCGTGCCCTTCGCCGGCGACGACACCGCCGAGGTGATCCAGGGCACGGCCTCCATCCCCATCTACGTGCTCGAAAACGATGTCGGCGGCGCGCTGGGCATCAACGCCGGCATCACCGTGCTCGCGCCTGGGCCGACCGTCGGCCTGGCCACTCCGGGCTTCGATCTGAACGGAGTTCCCATGATCCGCTACACTCCGCCATCCACCACCGGCGTCGCCACCTTCCGGTACACGATCGCCAACTCCCTGGGAACGTCCAACGTCGCCACCGTGAGCGTCAACGTCATCGCCGACCCGGCCGGCCCGATCCCGACCGCCTTCAACGACCCCGCCGCCGGAGCCATCAACGTCACCGCCGGCCAGTCGGTCACCATCAACGTGCTCGCGAACGACAACGCCAACGGCGGCGTGCTCGACCCGGCCACCGTGACCATCGTCACCCCCCCGACGACGGGCACCACCAGCCTGAACCCGGCCACGGGAGCGATCACCTACACCGCCACCACCGCCGGGACGCGCACCTTCCAGTACAAGGTGTCGAACCAGCCCAGCGCGAACGGCACCGCCCAGGCCTCGAACATCGCGACCGTGACGGTCACCGTGGCCTCGGCCGAGAACCTGGCCATCCGGAGCCCGGGGAAGTGCGCGCTCCCCAGCAAGTGGCAGTTGCAGGGGACGAGCAACGTCTCCACCGGCAACACCATCACCATCTACCGTGGCGCGACGGTCGGTGGAACGGTCATCGGCACCGCTCCGGTCGTCCAGGGCGCCTGGCAATTCCAGGGCACGGCCGTCGGCTGCGCCAACCCGATCAGCATCCAGTCCTCCCTCGGGACGAAGGTGGAGAACATCCCGGTCCAGGTGAAGTGACGGCGCAGCAGCGCGCAGCACGGGCCGGTCCGGGGTACCCTCTGCCCCGGGCCGGCCTCTTCCTTTCCGGCGCCCCTCGCGACCGCCGGCGGCGTGACAGAATGGCCCCCGATGCCGGGGCGCACGTTCCTCGCCGGACTCCTCCTCCTCGCGGCGGTCCTCGCCGCGACGTGGCTCGGGCTCGCGCCCCCCGCTCCCCTTCCGTCCTCGGCACCCGCCGGCGCCTTCTCGGCCGGCCGGGCGCTCTCGCACCTGCGCCGCGTGCTCGACGCCGCCGGCGACGGCGTTCCCCACCCCGCCGGGACGGCGACCAACGCGCGGGTGCGCGACCAGGTCGTCGCGGAGTTCCGAGGGCTCGGCGTGGAGCCCCGGATCGAGCGATCGGTGACCTGCAACCGCTACCTCACCTGCACGCCGGTCTCGAACGTCGTGGCCCGCGTGGCCGGGCGCGGGCGCGGCCCCGCGGTGCTGGTCTCCGCCCACCTCGACTCGGTTCCCGCGGGTCCGGGCGCTGCCGACGACGCCTCGGGGGTCGCCATGGTCCTCGAGATCGCCCGGGCGCTCCACGCCGAGCCGGCCGCCTCCGACGTCGTCCTGCTGGTGGACGACGCCGAGGAATCGGGGCTGGGCGGCGCGGAGGCATTCCTCCTCGACCCGGCGGCCCGCGACGTGGGCGCGGTGGTGAACCTGGAAGCGCGCGGCACCGGGGGCCCGAGCCTGCTCTTCGAGACCTCCGGGTCGGGCGCCCGCGTCGCCAGCCGCTTCGCCGCGGGGGTGCCGCACCCGGTGGGGAGCTCGCTCCTCTCCACGGTGTACCGGCTGCTCCCCAACGACACGAACCTGACCGTGCTGCGGCGCCTCCGCGTCACGGGCGCGAACCTGGCCTTCATCGACGGCGCGGTCCGGTACCACACGCCCCGCGACGACCTGGCCCACCTCGATCCACGCTCGGTGCAGCACCAGGGGGAGAGCGCGCTCGCGCTGGTGCGCGGACTCTCCGAGCCCGGCGGCCCCGGGGGCGAGTCGGTCTGGTTCGACCTGCTCGGCCGCTGGGTGGTCCGGTTCCCGGAGGGCTGGGCCCTTCCGCTCGCGCTCCTCTCCCTCCTCCTCGCCGTCGCCGCGGCGGCCGACGACCTCCGTCGCGGGCGGACGGGCGCGGGGCGGATCGCGCTCGGCGTTCTGGCGCTGCCCCTGGCCGCCGGGACGGCGGCGCTCCTAGGGTTCGTCGCGGGGCGTGCCCTCGGGCTCGACCCGATCTTCCGCCCCTGGGTGGCGAGTCCCGCGCCGCTCGTCGCCTCCTTCCTGCTCGCCGGCCTGGCCGGCGGCCTCCTGCCGGCCCTCGTCCTGGGCCGGCGCGCCGCCACCGGGCTCCGCCCCGGCATCCTCCTCGGTCTCGCCGCAGGCGCGGTGGCGCTGGCCGCGACCCTCCCCGGCGCCTCCTACCTGCTCCTCGCGCCGTCGATCACCGGCGGCGCGATCGGGCTCCTGGGCCGGCGTGCCGGGGAGCCGGGCCAGCCCCTCGCCGACCTCGCCACCATGGTCGCCGCGGGGCTCGTCCTGCTCCCGCCGGCGTGGCTCCTCTACCCCGCACTCGGGCACGCGGCCGGCCCCGCCGTGGGCGCCGCCGTCGCCCTCGTCGCCCTGCCGCTCGCGCCCCTCGCCGCGGCGGCCACGACCCGCGTCCGTGCCCTGGCCGTGGCGCTCCCGGCCACCCTCGGCGCCGTGTCGCTCGCCGTGGCGGTCCTCCTTCCGGTCGCCGACGCCGACGCGCCCGAGCGGGTGATCGTCTACTTCCACCAGGACGCCGCATCCGGCGCGGCCCACGTCCTCGCGAGCACCGACACCGGCCACCTCCCCGAGCAGGTCCGCGCGGCCGCCCCGTTCTCCGCCTCGGCCCGGGTCCGCTTCGGCTGGGGCGCGCTCCGGCCGTCCTTCGAGGCCCCGGCGGCGCCGCTTCCGGTGGAGGGGCCGGTGGTGGAGGAGCTGGAGGCGGTGCGCGAGGGGGAGGCCGTCCGCTGGCGCGCCCGGCTCCGCTCGCCGCGCGGGGCCTCCGAGCTGCAGGTGGCAATTCCACCCTCAGTGAACGTTCGATCCTTTGCCTTCGAGGGGAGGGCCGTCCCGGACCCCGTGCCCAAGCTGGCCCGCTGGTACGGCGGCTGGCGGGTCTACCGGCTGCCCGCCCACCCCGGGGGGATCGAGGTGGAGCTCGTCGTCTCGACGCCGGGGCCGTTCGAGGTGGTGGTCGCCGACCAGTCGCCGGGCCTGCCGCCAGCCGGCGCGGCCGTCGCGGCGGCGCGCCCGCCCTGGGCGGTGACCCAGCAGGAGGGGGACGTGACCATCTTCACCCGAAGTGTAAGGATCGAGAGGTGATCGGCGCGCCCGTCCACGCGCTCGTCGAGCTCGACTCGTCGGGCTGGGGGCCCCTGGCCTTCGGGGCGCCGCGCGCGGTGATCGAGGCCCGCGCCCTGGACGACGTCGTCCCGGCCCTGCGAGCCGCGGAGGGGGCCGCCCGAGCCGGGCGCTGGGTGGTGGGCTTCGTCGCCTACGAGGCGGCCCCGGCATTCGACCCGGCCCTCCGGGTCCGGCCGGGCCCCGGCCCGCTCGCCTGGTTCGGGGTCCACGACGCACCGCTCCCCGCGCCGCCGCCCGGATCCGCCGACGGGCGCATCGTGGACGCCGCACCGGAGCTCGATGCCGCCGACCACGCCGCCGCGGTGGAGGCGATCCGGGAGGCCGTCGCCGCCGGGGCGGTCTACCAGGTGAACTTCACCTTCCGCCTGCGGGGCCGGCTGGCGGGAGACCCGCTCGCACTCCATCGGAGGCTTCGCGGGGCGCAGGGATCGGGGGACGCCGCCTACGTCCGGACCGGCTCCCACGCGGTGATCTCGGCGTCGCCCGAGCTCTTCCTCCTGCGGCGCGGCGACCGGGTGATCTGCCGCCCCATGAAGGGAACGGCGCGGCGCGGGCGCTGGCCGGAAGAGGACCTTTCGGCGCGGCTCCAGCTCCTCGGCTCGGAGAAGGATCGGGCGGAGAACGTCATGATCGCCGACCTGCTCCGGAACGACCTGGGGCGCGTGGCGGTGGTGGGCTCGGTGGAGGCCGGACCGCTCCTCGAGGTGGAGCGGCTGCGCACGGTCTGGCAGCTCACCTCCACCGTCTCGGCGCGGCTGCGCCCCGGCGCCGACCTGGCCGAACTCTTCGGCGCCACCTTCC
Source organism: uncultured Anaeromyxobacter sp. (assembly GCA_903874275.1). Lineage (GTDB taxonomy): Bacteria > Myxococcota > Myxococcia > Myxococcales > Anaeromyxobacteraceae > CAIOAK01. The sequence goes on along the minus strand of CAIQRS010000268.1, from coordinate 13,783 downwards.
CGTGCGGGTCGGTCACCGGCGCTCCCAAGGTGTCCGCGATGCGGCTCGTGGCCGGGCTGGAGCGCTCCCCCCGCGGCGTGTACTGCGGCGCGGTGGGGGCCATCGCCCCGGGAGGCGACGCGTGCTTCAACGTGGCCATCCGCACCGCCGAGGTGGACCTGGCCACCGGCGCGGCACTCTACGGCACCGGCGGTGGAATCACCTGGGACTCCAACCCGGCCGCCGAGTGGGACGAGGCCCTCGCCAAGACCCGGATCCTCGAGTCGGAGCCCGGGCTTCCCACGCTGCTCGAGACCATGCGGCTCGAGGGGGGGCGGGTCGCGCTGCTCGACGGCCACCTGGCGCGCCTCTCCGGCTCGGCACGCCACCACGGCATCCCCCTCGACCTCGACGCGCTGCGGAGGCGGATCGGGGACGAGACGGGCGACGCGCGGCTGCGCCTCCTCCTGCCCCCGGGAGGCCCGGTCACGGTGGAACGGTCGCCCCTCCCGGAGCAGGCGCCCGGGCCGGTCCCGGTGACCTTCTCCGCCGAGCCGGTGGACAGGCGCGATCCGGCGCTCTTCCACAAGACCACCCGGCGCGCGCCCTACGAGCGGCGGCGCGCCGAGCGGCCGGACGCCTTCGACGTGCTCCTCCTGAACCGCGAGGGGGAGGTGACCGAGGGCACCTTCACCAACCTGGTGGCGGAGATCGACGGAGATCGGCTCACCCCACCGCTCGACGCCGGGCTCCTGCCCGGCGTGTTCCGCGAAGGGCTGCTCGCGCGCGGGGAGGTGCGGGAGGGGCGGCTCCATCCCGGCGACCTGGCGCGGGCGCGGCGGCTCTGGCTGGTGAACGCGCTGCGCGGGTGGATCGAGGCGCGGCTGGTTCCCTGACCGAATAGACTGGATTTCATGCGGCGCACGCTCCTCGCCCTCCTCCTCGCCCTCTCGCCCGGGCTGGCCCTCGCCCAGTACGTGGGGCCGGCGCAACCCCTCCCCCCTCCGCCCCCGCCGGTGGAGGAGGTCGAGCCGGTTCCCGAACCACCGGCCCGGCCGGGTGCGCTGCCGCCGGCCCAGGAGTCGGTCCCGGAGTGGTCGCTGCGCCGGTTGCGCCTCTGGGGGACGCTCGGCGCCACCTTCGCCTACGGCCAGGGTTCGGTGAGCCTGGGCGCGGGCGTCGGGTACTTCGTCCTGGGGGGGCTTCTCCCCACCCTGGACCTGGCAGTCGCCTTCGGGAGTTCACAGTCCGTGTTCATGGTGAAGCCGGGGCTCGACTGGTTCCTCCCGGTCCCGGGCGGGGTGGTGCCGTTCGTGGGCGGCTACTACGCCCACTGGTTCATCTCCGGCGGCTCCCTGCCCCAGGACGCCTGGGGGGCGCGGGGGGGCTTCTCCTTCGCCTCGGTGGGACCGGTGACGTTCCTGCTCGGTGTGGCCTACGAGAGGGTATTCACGAACTGCACCGGGGTCTGCGCCTACTGGGTGCCGCAGGTGGCCGCCGGGTTCGCGCTCTAGCTCCGGGATGCCCCTCCTGCACCCTTCCGTCCGGTCGACATCGCTCGCCCGAGGTGGTTCGATCGGGAGGCGCGGAGCACAACCCCCGGACACGCATGGGAGCACGCAGCCTCTACCGGAAGCAGCACATCGTCACCTCGGTCGTCGCGGTCATCGTGGACGACCAGGGGCGGGTCCTGCTCACCCGCCGCAGCGTGCCGCCCTTCCTGGGGCAGTGGGTGATGCCCGGGGGAAAGATCGGGCTCGGCGAGCCGATGATCTCCGCCCTGCACCGGGAGGTGCGGGAGGAGGTCGGGATCGACATCGTCGTCGGCGGCCTGCTCGACGTCTTCGAGCGGGTCGCGCCCGGCGCCGAGAACGACCACCACGTCATCGTCTTCTACCGGTGCCGGCCGAGCCGGCCCGACGTCACCCCCAACCCCGCCGAGGTCGCCGAGGCCTGCTGGGTCCCGCGCGCCGAGCTCGGCCGCTATCCCATCACGGAGGGAACCCGCCACGTCCTCTCCCGGCTCTTCCCGGAGCTGGAGGAAGCGGCCGGGGCGCCCGCCGGGGAGCCACCGGCGTGATCCAGATCCTGGAGACCGAGGTCAACCTCGACTACGCGCTGGGCAGCCACCTCCACTGCCTGGTGGCCCAGGTCCCGGTCCGGCTCCGAGCCGCGGAATCCGGCTTCGCCCTCTTCGACCGCGAGGCGCACTGGCGGTACGTGTCCACGGTGCTCGACCTGGTGGCCGGGGACCATCGCTTCCAGAAGCTCCACTTCCTCCTGTTCCCCGAGGCCGCGGTCCCGGCCTCCCGGCTCGACGACGTCCTCGGGGCCGTGAAGGAGCGGTTCCGGGCCAACACCGTGACCATGTTCGGGCTGGAGCACGTCTCGCTGCGCGAGTACCTCGACACCCTGCGCCGCTTCGCCGACGACAACCGGCGCGCCATCCCGGCGGTCGAGAACGATCTCTCCGCCGGGGCCCTGCCGGACATCCCGGTGAACTGGTGCTGCGTGGCGGTGAAGGAGGCGAGCGGACGTGTGCGGGTCTTCTTCGAGGCCAAGAGTCACCCCTTCCGCGCCGAGGAGTTCCTCGACAAGTCCGACGACCTCTACCGGGGACGCCACTTCTGGTGGTTCCGGGCCCAGCCCGCCTTCTTCCACTTCATGGTGCTGGTCTGCCTCGACTACCTGTACCGGGACCTCTACGGCTCCAACATCCGGCGCATCGTGGACCACGCCAACCAGCAGTACTTCGGCGCCCGCCGCACCCTCGACGCCCTCTTCGTGCTGCAGTGCAACCCCAAGCCCGACCACCGCTCCTACCGCGACGTGCTCTCCGGCTTCTACGGCGAGTACCTGGAGGACACCCCGGGCGTGCGGGACACCATCACCGTCTTCGCCAACAGCTCCAACGAGAGCGAGATCGGCGAGCCGTGCCCGACCGGGTTCGGCGCCTCCTCGGTGATCCTGGGTCCGCGCCACCGGCTGGCCCGCGTGGTGGCGCCGGAGTTCACCACCGACGACTTCCACGGGGCTCCCGTCTGCCGGCTCCGCTTCGGCAACGGGACCCGCCTCTACTACTTCAACCTGCCGCTCCACCACGAGCTCGACCCGCGCACCAGCCACCAGCCGCTCAAGGTGCACGCCGTGCTCCGGCCGGAGGGCGGCGCCTGGCTTCCGGTCAGCGGCGCACCGTTCATGGCCGACCTCTGGGCGCGCCCCGACAAGGGGTGAGCGCCCACCGGATCAGCCCTCACATCCGTCCGCACGGCCGGCGGAACGGGCAGCGGCGGCAGGCGGCGTGGTCCTCGATCTGCGGGAAGCGCTCCTTCGAGGCCGCGTTGCGGACCGGATCGTCGAGCCGCTCCTTCATCCCGGCGATGCTCTCCCGCATGCGGGCCTGGGCCGCCTCGAGCGCCGGCGCGTCCACCGCCACGTCCACCCGGTCGGCGCCGGCCCCGAGGTAGACCAGGCCGCCGACCACCGACTCGGGCGCCACCTGCCACTTGCGCTGCGCGTAGAGGACGTACTGGGCCACCTGCATGTGGTCGGCGCCCCGCTCCTTGCCGGTCTTCCAGTCGAGCACGTGGACCCGGTCGTCGTCGTCCCGGTAGGCGAAGTCGATGGCCACCCAGACCTTGGTGCCCTCGAAGCTCCAGGAGTCGAGCTCGTCCACGGTGAGCCAGCGCGCCGCCGGGATGGCGCGGATCCGTTCGAAGGTCTGGCTGGCGTAGAAGGCCTGGATCGACCCCTCGATGACCTCGTCCCAGATGCGCTTCCACTCCTCGGGCCCGACCGGCTCGGCGTACTCGTGCTCGAGGAGGCCGGGGATGCGCTTGGGATCGCGCCAGTAGCTCTTGCCGCGGGAGGCGGCGAACTGGGTCCGGGATCGCTGCCGCGTCTCCTCGAGGAGCCGGTCGAGCGACTTCGGGTCCCCGGTGAAGCGGGAGCGGTTGAGCATGTGCCGGATGGCCTCGTGCACCGCCGACCCCGCCCACTGCCATCGGGAGGAGAGGTTCTTCAGGACGTAGAGCTCGCGCGTGCCCGGTCCGGAGGCGGCGTCCCAGCCGCCCCAGGATCCGTAGTAGTGGAACCAGTAGGCACGGGGGCACTCGGCGAACTTCTCGTGTCGCGACTTGGACCAGGAGAACTCGTTCTGGAGCACCCTCACGGCTTGCGGACCTCGACGTCGCCGAGCGGCAGCCCCTCGAGCTGGGGCTTCACCGCCTCCGGATCACCCACCATGACCGTGCAGAGCCGGTCCACGTCGAGGACGCGCCGGGCCACCCGCTGGACGTCGGCGGCGGACACCGCCCGGACCCGGGCCGGGTAGGTGGACCAGTGGTCGTCGGGCAGGGAGTAGACCACCTGCTCTGCCATCTTCCCGGCGATCCCGGCGGCGGTGGCGAAATCCCCGGGCAGGCCGAGGATGATGGCGTTGCGGGAGTCGGCGAGCTCGGCCTCGGGCACCGGCACGTCGCGCAGGGTCTTCACCTGGCCGAGGAGGTCCTGGATGGCCTGGCGCGTGGCGTCGGCGCGCACGCCACCGCCGAGGTAGGAGACGCCGCCGAGCCGCTGCGCGGACTCGCGGGCCCACAGCCCGTAGGTGTAGCCCTTGTCCTCCCGGATCTCGCGGAAGAGGCGCGAGGCGGAGCCGCCGCCCAGCACCTGGAACAGCACCTCGGCCGGGACGTGGTCCGGATCCCCCCGGGCGATCCCGGGCATCCCCAGGATGAGGAAGGTCTGGGAGGCCTTCGGCTTCTCGACGAGCACCGCCCTGCGGGTGGTCGCGGGCCCCTCCGCCGGCAGGGGCCGGACCGGGTCGCTCCCCTTCCAGCCTGCGAAGGCGGCATCGAGGGCGGCCCGCAGCGAGGCGGCATCCACGTCGCCGACGACCACGATCTCGGCCGCCCCGGGGCGCCAGTGCGCTGCGTGGAACCGGGCCAGGTCGTCCGGGCGGGTCTTCACGACCGACGCCTCGGTGCCGCCGATCCAGTGTCCGTACGGGTGATCTCCCCAGAAGAGCTTCCCGAAGGTCTTCGAGGCGATCATGCCGGGCTGGTCCCGCTGCTGGAGCAGGCCGACCCGCCGCTGGTCCTGGACCCGGAAGAAGTCGGAATCGGGGAAGGACGGGTTCATGGTGACGTCGGCGAGCAGCGCGAGCAGCCGGGGCAGGTCACGGGAGAGGCCGGCGCCCGAGACGTAGGCGGCATCCATGCTGGCGCCGGCGGTGAGGCTCGCTCCCAGGAAGCCCAGCTCGTCGGAGAGCTGGAAGGCCGAGCGGTTCTTCGTGCCCTCGGTCAGCATCGCCGCCGTGAACCCGGCCACGCCCGGGAGGTCGGCCGGATCGCGCGCCGCACCCGCCTCGCGCATCACGAGGTGGAAGGCGACGATGGGCAGGCGGTGGTACTCCACGAGCCGGACCGAGAGCCCGTTCTCGAGCCGGAACTTCTGCTGGGCCGGGAGCTTCAGGTCGGGGGCGATGCCGAGCGGCGGGACCCCGGATCCCAGGGTGGTAGCCGCCGGGGGAGCGGTGACGGCCGCCGCCTGGGCGTCCGGGCGGCCCGGGGCGGTGGCGCAGGCCGTGAACGCGAGGAGCGCCAGGAGCGCTGCGGGATTCCGGGCGCGCATCAGCGGGCCTCCTTCGCGGGCGACGGGGTGGTGGGGAGCGGCGTGGGGACCTGCGGCATGACGGTCAACACGACCCTTCGGCCGCTGGCGAGCCAGGTCGTGGCGGCAGTGCGCACGTCGGCAGGGGTGACGGCACGGTAGCGCTCCAGGTCCTTCCCCAGGTAGCCGGGGTCTCCCCGATCCCAGAAGTACTCGTTCAGGTGGGCGGCGCGACCGCCGAACCCTCCCACCGGCTCGAGCGAGAAGATCACCTGCGCCTCGATGCGGTTCTTGGCCCGCTGCAGCTCCTCGGCGGTGGGACCGTCCGTTGCGATGCGGGCGATCTCCTCGTCCACCGCTGCCCGCAGCTTGTCGACCCGGGTCCCGGGCTTGGGGGTGACGACGACGAAGAACATCCCGGCCAGGGCCTCCGACTGCTGCACGGCCATGACGCTCTGGGCGATCCGCTCGTCCATCACCAGCCGCTTCTGGAGCCGGCTCGACTTGCCGCTCGAGAGGATGTCGGCGAGGAGTTCCAGCGCGGCGTCGCCACCCGCGTAGGCCCTGGGCGTCTGCCAGGCCAGGTAGAGGCGGGGGAGCTGGACCGCGTCCTGGATCGTCACCCGCTTCTCGGCGGCGAGCGGGATCGGGGGCGCGACCTCGCGCTTCGGCGGATCGGCCCGCGGGATCCCGCCGAAGTACTTCTCCACGAGGGCCCGGGTCTTCACCGGGTCGATGTCGCCGACGATGGCGAGCGAGGCGTTCCCTGGGCCGTACCAGCGCTGGAAGAACTCCTTCACGTCGGCGAGCGAGGCGGCCTGCAGATCCTCGTGGGAACCGATGGTCTGCCAGTGGTACGGGAACTCGGGGTTCCAGAGGTTCTCGAGCAGCGTCTTCATGGCGAGCCCGTAGGGCTTCATCTCGTAGGTCTCGCGCCGCTCGTTGCGGACCACCTCGCGCTGGTTGTCGAGCTTGGCCTGGTCGAGCGTGGGCAGGAGGTGCCCCATGCGCTCCGACTGGATGAAGAGCATCTGTTCCAGCGCGTTCGAGGGGACCTGCTCCCAGTACTGGGTGCGGTCCATGCTGGTGGAGCCGTTCCCGGTTCCCCCGGCCGCCTCGACGAGCCGGTCGGACTCCCCCTTGGGGAGGTTGGCGGTACCCTGGAACATGAGGTGCTCGTAGAGGTGGGCGAAGCCGGTGCGCCCCGGCTTCTCGTCCTTCGAGCCCACGTCGTAGAGCACCTCCACGCCCACCAGCGGCGCGGTGTGGTCCTCGGAAAGGATGACGTTGAGCCCGTTCGGCAGCTGGAACTGCTGGAACGGGACGGAGGGCACGGCGGAGGGGGCTGCCAGGAGCGCGGCGCCGGCGAGGAGGGCGAGGAGGGTCGTCATCGCCCCCTGTTGTAACCGGAATTCCAAGCGCCGTCCGGCTGGCCGGGCCCGTCGCGAGGCACACGATGCCGTCGGCGAGCCGGGCACCCGACGACGGAGCAGCGGAGGCGTGCCTGCGGGGCACGTCGAGCAGCGGACGGAGGAGGCTGCCCGGCGCAGCCAGGCAGCGTGCGCCGCAGCAGGGACCGGCCAACGGGGCGGCGCTTCAGCCCCTCGGCTCGATCCGCATCCCCTTGGGGATGACCACGATGCCGCTCTCGGTCACCTGGAAGCGCGCCTTGTCCTCCTCGGGGTCGTAGCCGATGACCGTCCCGGGGGGGATGTCCACGTGCTTGTCGATGATGGCGCGCCGGATCTTGCAGTGCCGCCCCACCGTGACGTCCTCGAAGAGGATGCATCCCTCCACGTAGGAGTAGCTGTTGATGCGGACCCGGGGCGAGACGATGGAGTGGTGGACGTGGCCGCCCGAGACGATGCAGCCCTCGGAGATGAGCGAGTCGGTGGCGTGGCCGACGCGCCGGTCCTTCTCGTTGTTGAAGACGAACTTGGCCGGGGGGTAGTTGTAACGGATGGTGAATATGGGCCAGTCGAAGTTGTAGAGGGAGAAGACCGGGTCCACGTCCACGAGATCCATGTTGGCCTGGTAGTAGGCGTCCAGGCTCCCCACGTCGCGCCAGTAGCCCAGTTCCTTCTCCGACTGCCCCGGCACCTTGTTGTTCATGAAGTCGTAGACGAAGACCCGCTTGCGGGAGTGCATCGAGGTGACGATGGACTTGCCGAAGTCGTGGGCCGAGGTGGCGTCACCGGCGTCGCGGACGATCTCCTGCACCAGCGCGTCGGTGCGGAAGAGGTAGTTGCCCATCGAGGCCAGGCAGCGGGTGTCGTCGCCCGGCATGGTCTTCTCGGTTCCGGGTTTGGGCTTCTCGACGAAGCCGATCATCCGGCCGTCGGCGGCCATCTCGATGATGCCGAAGTCCTGGGCCTCGGCCCGCGGCACCGGGATGGCCGCCACGGTCAGGTCGGACTGGTTGTCGGTGTGGTACTCGAGCATCTGCCGCACGTCCATGCGGTAGACGTGGTCGGCGCCGAAGACGAAGGTGTGCTCCGGCTCCTCGTCGGTGATGATGTTCAGGTTCTGGTAGATGGCGTCGGCCGAGCCCTCGAACCACTTGGGCCCATAGCGCATCTGGGCCGGCACGATCTCCACGTACTCGTTGAGGAGCGAGGTGAGCCGCCAGGCCCGCTGCACGTGGGTGTTGAGGGAGTCGGACTTGTACTGGACCAGCACCTTCATCCGCACCACGCCCGAGTTGGCGAAGTTGGAGAGGACGAAGTCGATGATGCGGTAACGGCCGCCGAAGGGCACGGCCGGCTTGGCGCGCTCGCGGGTCAGCGGGTCGAGCCGCCGTCCCTCGCCGCCCGCCAGGATCATCGCCAGGACCGATGTCATGTGCTTCCTCCTCCCGCGACTCTAGCAGGGACCCGGGGGGCGGCAAGGGCGGTTGGCGCGCCCCGGCCGGCGGTGTTATGACGTCGCCCCTCGTGAGGGAATCCACCGCCATCGCCCGGGAGCCGGTTCGCTCCCTGCTGCCCGTTCCCGACCGCTGCATCCTCTGCGGCGCCGCGCGCCTGTCGCTCCGCTTCCCGGCCCGCGGCGAGATGGTCGCGCTCGACGCCGGCGCCTGGCGCTGCACCAGCTTCGGCCACCGCCACCACCCGCCCATCTACTGCTGCGACGACTGCGGCCTGCTCTTCCAGTGGCCCATGCCGGCCGACGAGGAGCTGGAGGAGGCCTACGGCGGGGTTGTCGACCCCTTGTACATGGCCGAGCGGGACAACCGCATCCTCACCTTCCGGAACGTGATCCGCTCCCTGGGGCCGGCCGGCGGCCGCCGCCTCCTCGACGTCGGAGCCTACTGTGGCTACTTCCTCGAGGTCGCCCGGGAACGCGGCTTCCGCGCCGAGGGTCTCGAGCTCTCCCGGTGGGCCGCAGGGCTGGCCCGCGCCCAGGGTTTCACCGTCCACGGCGAGCCGCTCGAGGTCCGGGCCAACTCCGCCGACCGGTACCACGTGCTCACCATGTGGGACGTGGTCGAGCACCTCCCCGACCCGCGGGAGGAGCTGGCGGCGGCCCGCATGCTGCTCGTGCCCGGGGGGCGCCTCCACCTCTCCACCATCGACACCGGCAGCCTGGTGGCCCGCCTGCTCGGCGCCCGCTGGCCGTGGCTCATGGACATGCACCTCGTCTACTTCGACCGGCCCACCATCTCGGCCCTGCTCGAGGAGGCCGGCTTCCGCGTGCTCGACGTGGGGACCTACAGCCACACGGTCTCGGCCGGCTACCTGCTCCGGAAGCTCGGGGCCAGCTTCCCGGCGCTGGCGCCGGTGGCCCGCGCGCTGACCCGCGTCATCCCCACCGCGTGGCCGGTGCCGGTGAACCTGGGCGACAACATGCTGGTGAGCGCCGAGCGGATCTGAGCCATGGAGAAGCCGCCGCGCCGCGCGCTCCTCGCGCTGGTCGCAGTCTCCCTGGGGCTCACCGCGCTCGTCCCCCTCACCAACCAGAGCCCCTACGGCGACCTGTCGGCGGGCTACACCGACCACCTGCACCACGCCCACGCCACCTGGGTCTTCCTCCAGCGCGGGCTCGACGCCTACCGCCTGCCGCTCGTCGAGTCGTCGCGGGGAATCCCCTATCCCCAGCAGACCGGGGCCTGGCCCCAGATGCCGGTGAACTACCCGCCGGGGATGTTCGTGGTCTTCCTGCCCACTGCGCTCATCGGCCGGTACGTGCCCATGACGCAGGAGACGTTCGGCCGCGTGGGGGTCCTGTGGATGCTGGTGATCGCCCACCTGGCCATGCTCGCCATGTTCCTGCTGCTCGCCGACCTGGCGCCGGGGGCGCGTGCGGTGATCGGGATGATCGCCTGGGTGTACCTGATCCGGCTGGCGCTGCAGGGGTTCTACGACCCGGCCTTCCTGGGCGCGGGGGCCATGGCCATGCGGGAGGTGCACCGTCGGCGCCCCGGGGCGGCGCTGCTCTGGCTGGCCTGCGCCGGGATGCTCCACTTCCGCGCCGTCGCGCTCGTGCCGCTGGGGGCGGTGGCGCTCTGGCAGGCGCTCCGCGAGCCGCCCGGGCGGCGACCCTGGACCGCCATCGCGGTGGTGGCCGGGGCCGGCCTGGTGGTGGTGGGGACCTTCCTGCTCCAGTGGCCGGTGACCAAGCTCTACCTCGACACGCTCCACCCTTCACTTGGAGTCATAGGGACCGGGGCCAGGTTCTGGGCGGTGATGGCGGCCAGCGGCGCGGCGGCGGCGGCCTCCTGGTGGTACGGGGGTCCGCTGGCGGCGGGCCTGGTGCTCTCGGCGCTGGGGCTCGCGCTCACCGACATCTACGACTGGTGGCACGGCGCGGTCCTCCTCTTCGCGCCGCTCTCGGTGGGGGTGCTGGGCGCCCGGGCCGCCTCGACGGCCCGGGCCCTGCTGGTCGGCTGGCTGCTGCTCATGCAGCCTCTCGGCTTCGACCAGACTCCCAGCGACCTCTTCCTGGACTTCGCGAAGCACTACCGGACCAGGCCGTAGCCGTCCTGCCGGCGGCTCGGCCCGGCCCGGGGGCGCTACCGGGTGGCGGGCGAGGTCTTCACCGCGGCCTGCTTCTCGACCTTGGCAACGCTGGCCTGCTTCTTCGTGGCGTCGCTCTTCTCGGCCGAGGCGGTGGTGGTCTTCTGCTCGGAGCAGGCCAGGGCCGGGGTCGCGAAGGCGACGACGGCGAGGGCGGCGGCGATTCGGAGTGCGGTCTTCATCGGGACCTCCTGGTGCGGGTGAGGAGGGAGCGATGTGGCGCGCGGACGCGGCGCGCAACCGATTCCGTGTGAACTCTTCCAGGACGGTCAGTGAATATTTAATATCCGATGCGGATCACGATGCGATTCTCGCCCGGCCCGACCTCGACGCGGGCCTTCTCGAAGCTGGGGGGCCCCATGAATCCCTTGGCGTCGTTGGACGAGGCCAGCCCCTCGCTGGGAATCCCCAGGAACCCGGTGTCGAGCTTCCCGTCGCCGTTCTCGTCGTGGTAGGCGGCGACCGCGTAACCACCGGGCGGGATCCCCTCGAAGACCACGCGGGCGCGGCCGCCCTCGATCTTCACGTCCACCTGCCGGAGCGCCTTCTCGGGCCGGGTGGGGAAGCCGTCCTCGGAGGCGTAGAGGGAGGCGTGGACCTTGCCGCGGTCGTCCTTCAACCCCTCGACCTGGACGGTGAGCGTGGCTCCGCCGGTCGCGGGGGGATCGGCTGCGACGAGGAGCATCCCCAGGATGGCGACGGCGGCGCGCATGGAAATCCCTCAGGCCTTGCGTGGCGACCGCAGCACCGGACCGTGGGCGGCCTCGTGGGCGAGGAGCCAGGCCTTCTTGTCGGTGCCGCCGGCGTAGCCGCCCAGGCTCCCGCCAGCGGCCACCACCCGGTGGCAGGGCACCAGGATGGCCACGGGATTGCGGGCGTTGGCGTGCCCCACGGCCCGGGCCCCGCGTCCGCCGAGGCGCCCGGCCAGTTCACCATAGGTGATTGTCTCCCCCCAGGGGATGCCCTGGAGCGCATCCCAGACGATGCGCTGGTGCTCGGTGCCGTGCAGGTCGAGGGGCGGCATGAGCGGCGGGTGGCCCGAGAAGTAGTCGGCCAGCGCCTGGAGCCCGGCCTCCAGGTTGTGGCGGGTCCTCTTGCTGATGGGCGGACGCACCCCGTCGCGCCCCCCGAAGCGGACGCTGCAGACCCCGTCGTCGGTGGCCTCCACCGAGAGGGTCCCGACCGGGGACTTGAAGCGGGCGAGGGCGGTCATCGGGGCGGAGTGTAGCCCAGCAGGAAGCCGGTGATCTCGGCCCAGAGGGGATCCTCGGGCCGGTACCGAAGGGTGTTGTGGGTCGCTCCCGGTTCCTCCCAGAGCCGCTTCGGGCCCGGGTAGGCGTCGAAGAGGGAGCGGGCCAGGTCCGGCGGGGCCACCTCGTCGCGCCCGGCGAGGAGGAAGGCGGCCTTGCCGCCGTAGCTGGGGAGCGCGAGGTCGGCGCGGAAGGTGTCGCGGACCAGGCCGGAGGGGAGGAAGGGGTAGTGGCGGCGGGCGAGCGCGGTGACGCTCGAGACGGGGGTGATGAGCAGGAGTCCAGCCACCTTCGGCCGTTCCGCCGCGGCGAGCGCGGCGGCGGCGCTGCCGAGGGACTCGCCGACGAGGAGGACGGGGAGGTCGGTGCCGACGAGGTCGATGGCGTCGACGGTCGCGGCGACGATCGACTCCTCGGATGGTGAGCCTTCCCGGGGGCCGTAGCCGGGGTACTCCATGAGGTAGACCTCCACGCGAGGCGATCCCGGTCCCTGGAGGACGTCGCGCAGGTAGGTTCGGTCGAGGGCGGTGCCGGCGTTGCCGTGGAGGACGATGGCGCGGGCCACGGGGGCGCCGCCGGGATGGGGCGCTCGCCAGCCGACGAAGGCGCCGGCAGGCTCCTTCCAGGCGTCCAGCCCGTCCTGGCGAGCGGGGCCCGTGGCAGCTGCGAGGTCGTACCGGGTCGGGAAGTAGAGGAGGCGGCGCTGGGCGAGGACCGCGACCGCGACGAGGGCCAGGAGGAGGAGGGCGACGAGCCCGGCGATGCGGAGGAGGGAGATCACCCGGCCATTGTAGACCCTGCGTGCATGTCAGAGTCGCTTGCGACACTGAACGCATGAGCAATGCACGCGTGCTTGCCGATCGGCTGGCCGAGCTCCTCACGCGGGAGCGCGATTCCATGGCCGAGTTTCTCATCGCTCTCGCCGCCTTCGATCGGCAGAGGGCCTGGGCGGAGCTCGGGTTTTCGGGTCTTTTCTGGTTCCTGCACCGCGAGCTCAAGCTCTCGAAGAGCGCCGCCTATTGCCGGAAGGTGGCTGCGGAGATGATCCAGAAGTGTCCGGACATCGTGGCGCCGCTCCGGGACGGACGGATTTGCCTGTCGAGCGTCGGCGAGGTGGCCAAGGTACTCACGGTAGAAAACGTCGCCGAGGTCCTGCCTCGGTTCTTCTTTCTCTCCCGGCGTGAGGCCGCCGAGGTTGCGGTCACGATCAAGCCGGTCGAGCGGCCGCCCTCGAGGGACCTCGTGACCGTGGTCCCCGCGTCACCGGCGATCCGCACACCTGCCGCGACACCGGAGGCTCCACTCTGCGACAGCCCTGTCGTGGTTCCGCCATGTGAACCCCTCCTTGGAGTGACTCGACCGACCCCTTTTCAGGTCATTCCCCTCACCGAAGAACTTGGCCGGATGCACATCACCGTGTCGCGGCGCTTTCTCGCAAAGCTCGACGCCGCGCGCGACGCGCTCTCACATTCCCACCCGGGTGCGAAGAAGGAGGCCATCCTCGAGGCTGGCCTCGACCTCCTCCTCGCCCGGCACCGGGAGCGTCGCGGCGTCGGTGCGAAGCCGGTGCGGAACGGCCGGGCCGCGGCGCCGGGGCGCGTCCGCGCGGAGGTGAAGCGGGAGGTATGGGAGCGGGACGGGGGGATGTGCCGATGGCCGCTCGACGGCGGGGGCATCTGTGGATCGACCCTGCGCCTGGAGTTCGACCACGTGGTGCCGCGTGGGCGGGGAGGCTCCTCGGAAGCCGGGAACTTGAGGATCCTTTGCGACTTATGCCGCGAGCGGCATAACCTGCATTATTCCGCGTGGCGTTTTATGCCGCGTCGCGATCCGGAAGCGCTGCGGCACTGGCAATCGCGCATCGAGGACGCGGCATAATCCGGAGGCCTGCGGTAGGGCATCCTTGCCTCTTCACGGCATAGCGCCGTCGAG
>CAIQRS010000267.1 GCA_903874275.1 uncultured Anaeromyxobacter sp. | reverse complement strand
GAAGGTCGTGGTCTTCGACCTGGGCGGGGGCACCTTCGACGTCTCCATCCTCGACGTGGGCAAGAGCGTCTACGACGTCATCGCCGTGGGGGGCGACACCTACCTGGGCGGCGAGGACTACGACCGGCGGATCATCGACTGGCTGGTCTTCTCCTTCGCCCAGGAGCACCAGGCCCTCGACCTCCGCCAGGACAAGATGGCGCTGCAGCGGCTGCGCGATGCCGCGGAGCGGGCCAAGATCGAGCTCTCCGAGGGGAGGCAGTCCACCATCCACCTCCCCTTCCTGGCCAGCGGCCCCGAGGGAAAGGCCGCGCTGCACCTCGACCGGCAGATCTCGCGGGAGAAGCTCGAGGACCTCACCCAGGACCTGGTGGACAAGGCCATCTCGGTGGCCGACCGGACCATGCGCGATTCCGGGGTGCGCCCTTCCCAGATCGGCGAGGTGCTGCTGGTGGGAGGCATGACCCGCATGCCCCGCGTGCAGCAGGCCGTGAAGGCCTACTTCGGCCGCGAGCCCTCGCGCGGCGTGCACCCCGAGGAGGTGGTGGCGCTCGGGGCGGCCATCCAGGCCCACGCGCTGCTCCATCCGCAGAAGGGCAAGGAGGTCCTCCTCCTCGACGTCACCCCGCAGAACCTGGGCATCATGGTGGTGGGCGGCTACTTCGCCACCATCATCCCGCGGAACACCACCGTCCCCACCAGCCAGTCCCACCTCTTCACCACGGTGCAGGACAACCAGTCCTCGGTGCGCATCGCCGTGCTCCAGGGGGCCAGCGACAAGGCCATGGAGAACGAGCTGCTCGGGGAGTTCGTCCTCGAGGGGATCCGCCCGGCCCGGCGCGGCGAGGTGGAGATCGAGATCACCTTCGACATCAGCGCCGACGGCATCGTGGGCGTGTCGGCCCGCGACTCCGCCACCGGGACCCGCCAGTCCATCACCGTCACCGCCACCTCCGGCCTCACCGAGACCGAGATGCGGCGCATCCTCGAGGAGAACCTCGACGAGATGCTGACCCGCCGCCAGGTGGGTGACTTCGAGCGGCTCCGCGATCGCACCCAGGCGGTCATCGGCGAGATCGAGTCCCTGGCGCCCGCGGTGAAGGAAGCCCTCTCCCGCAGCCGGTTCGGCAAGGATGCGGTGACCCGGGCCGAGGAGGTGGTGGCGCGGGCCCGCGCCGCCACGGCCGCCCAGGACCTCCAGCAGATGATCGCGGTCGAGGAGCAGCTCGACAGGGCCCTCCAGCTCTTCAAGGGGCTGGCCGGCGGCGCCCCTCCCGGGGAGAAGGGGTCGGAGCCCTGATGGCCACCGTCGCGGAGCTGCTCGATCAGGGAGTGAAGGCCTACACCCGGGGTGACTCGGCCGAGGCCGAGCGCGCCTGGCTCCAGGCGCTGGAGCTCGACCCCCAGAACGAGCGGGTGCGCGCCTACCTCCGGCAGATCAGGGGAGAGCAACCGGCCCGGCCCGTTCCGTCCGCGCCGCCGCCGCCGGAGCCCCCCTTCGCGCCGTCGCCCTGGGACGCCGGTCCTTCCTCGGCGGCCACCGTGGTGGTGGTGGTGGACGAGGGATCCGGGATCGACCTGGGGGCGGTGGACGAGAAGTCGGACATCCGGCCGCTGGTCGCCGACCAGCGGGCGCCCTCCCGCCCGCCACCCCCCGGCGACGTGGCCACCTGGATGGACGGCGCCCGGGAGCTCTTCGCGCTGGGCGACTTCAGCGGGTCGCTGGAGATGATCGAGCGCATCCTCCGGCTCGATCCCACCCACGCCGAGGCCCGGGCCTACCTCCGCCAGAACGAGTCCACGCTGGTGGCGATGTACGAGTCCAAGCTGGGCTCCCTGGGCACCCGGCCCCGCCTGGCCATCCACGCCGAGGAGGTCATGTGGCTGAACCTCGACCACCGGGCCGGGTTCCTCCTCGCCCAGATCGACGGGACGGTCAGCTACGAGGATCTCTTCGCGCTCTCCGGCCTGCCTCGCCTGGACACGGCCCGCATCCTGGCCTCGCTGATCGCCGAGGGCGTGATCCGCTAGCCGCGGACGACCGCGGTCCAGCGGGCCACCAGCACCCGCTCCCCCGACCCGTTGGTGGTCTCGCTCCGCACCGTCAGGAAGTCGAGGGAGCCGCGGCTCCGGATCTCCACGATCTCGCCCATGGTGCTGAGCTCGTCGCCGGGGCGCACCGGGGCGCCGTGCTCGAACTCCTGCTCGGCGTGCAGGAGCCGGAGCAGGTCGAGTCCCAGTTCCGGGTCGGAGCAGGCCAGCGCGAAGGGCTTCATGGCGAAGGTGACGCCGAAGGTGGGCGGGGCCACCAGCGCGCCGTCGGGCGAGCGGCCCGCCGCCTCCTCGTCCACGCTCCCCGCGGGCGGGTCGCCCTGCGCGGTCCACGAGTAGCCAGGGATCCCGCCGGAGACGGCGGTGGCGAAGGCGCGGATGTGCTCGGCGCAGATGGTGTTGCGGAAGGGGCCGTAGCGACGCCCCACGTGGCGCGGGTCGATGGGCATCAGCGGTCCTCCACCCAGCCCTCGGCCGAGGCCCCCTTGAGGACCTCCTCGCCGCGCTGGTTCCGGGCCTCCACCTGGAGGCGGATCACCGGCCCCTCGACGGCCACGCAGCGGCCGCGGAAGGTGACCACGTCGCCCACCACCACCGGCCGGGAGAAGCGCACCCGCAGCTTCCGGACCCTCGCGGGGTCGCCCAGGTAGGCGGTGCAGGCGTCGGCCAGCCAGGCCATGGTGCACATCCCCTGGAGGATGGCGTCGGGGAACCCGGCCGCCCGCCCCACCTCCCGGTCGATGTGGATGGGGTTGAAGTCGCCCGACACCGCCCCGTAGTAGATGGGCCGGTAGCGGTCGGCCTCCCGGACGAGCTGGAACGAATCCCCCACCCGGAAGTCGGATGCGTGCCTCATCGGGACTCCTCCTCCTCGGGCGGGGACGGCTCGGGCGGCGCCAGGGGGTCGTCGTCGGTCTCCCGGGCCACCGCCTGCCGCTTCTCGAAGTGCTCGCGCACGAAGGCGATGAGCCGGTCGAGGTAGGCGGTGATGGGCGGGCAGCGCACGCCGGTCCCGTCGAGGAGTTCGAGGAGGTTGTGGGGGTTGTAGAAGGCCAGCTGGTTCACCGACTCGATGGCGGCCCTTTGCTGGCGGGAGAAGCGCTCCAGGATGGGCAGCGACAGGACGGCGTCCACCATCTTGTGGGGGAGCGACACCCGCGGCATGCGCCGGTGGGCGCGCTCGGCGATCATCTCGTAGACGCGCCGGGCCGAGTGCGGGGCCGGGTCGACCAGGTGCACGGTCCTGCCCACGGAAGCCGGGTTCCGGCCGATGGCCAGGGTGGCGTCCACCAGGAAGTCCACCGGGACGACGTTGAGCGGCGCGCCCCCGTCGCCGGGGAGGGGGAGGGGGACCGCGAGCGGGGAGGTGACCAGCAGGATGGCCAGGTAGTAGGGGCCCTCGAAGCGGTCGATCTCCCCGGTGCGGGAGTCCCCGACCACGATGGCCGGCCGGTAGATGGTGGTGGGGACATCTCCCATGGCCCGCCGCACCAGCTCCTCGGCGCGGGCCTTGCTCTGCTCGTAGGGGGTGCGGAAGCGCTGCCCCACCATGAGCTCGTCCTCCATGATGACGCCCCGGCGGTCGCCGGCCACGAAGGCGGAGGAGAAGTGGTGGAGCCGAGGCGGGCGGGGCGCCGCGCGGGCCAGCTCGAGGACGTTTCGCGTCCCCTCGATATTCACTCGTCGTGAAATATCGCTGGCCGAGTCGAGGCGGGAGGCGGCCGCCAGGTGCCAGATGCAGGTGACGTCGCGGAGCAGCGACTTCCACTCCCCGCCCGACAGGCCGAGGTGCATGGCCGAGACGTCGCCCTCCCAGACCTCGACGTTGGCCGGGGCGTGGCGCGCCACCTCGGCGCGGGCCGTGGCGCCCTGGTCGGGCTGCACGAGGAGGACCATCCGTCCTCCGCGCCCCTCCTCCAGCATGCGGTGGACGAGGCGGCGCCCGATGAAGCCGGGGTATCCGGTGAAGAGGGTGGTGCCGGGGGTGTCGGGCATCGAACCCCGTCAATAGCGCGCCGGGGGCGCGTTGGGAAGGCGGCGGGTGAGGCCCGAGCGCAGGGCGGCCAGCAGCGGGGCGGCCCGGGAGCGCAGCCAGGCCAGGTCCCCCTCGTTCGAGACCACCACGTCGGCGCGGCGGGCCTTCTCGTCGATGGGGAGCTGTGCGGAGAGCCGGGCCTCCGCCTCCTCGCGGGTCATCCCGTCGCGGGACTGGAGGCGGGTGAGCTGGAGCGCCGGCGGGGCGTGCACCACCACCGCGCAGTCCACCTCCCCCTCCAGCCCGCGCTCGAAGAGCAGGGGGACGTCGTAGAAGGCCAGGTCGTGCCCGGCGGCGGCGAGGCGCGCCGTCTCGGCGGCGACCTCGGCCCGGACCGCGGGGTGCACGACGGCCTCGAGCCGGGCGCGCGCGGCCGGGTCGGCGAAGACGATGGCCGCCATGGCCTTCCGGTCGAGCTCGCCGTCGGGTGTGAGCAGGCCCGTTCCGAAGAGGCGGGCGATCTCCCGGAGGGCAGGAGTCCCCGGCCGGACGGCGGCCCGGGCGATCGCGTCGGCGTCGATCACCGGCGCTCCCAGGTCGCGGAGCGCCGAGGCGAACGTGCTCTTCCCGCTGGCGATGCCACCGGTGAGGCCGACCAGGCGCACGGAGGCGGGCCGTCAGCGTCCGGCGGGGGCGGCCGGGGTGGCCGGAGCGGCCGGGGAAGGGGCTGGGGCTGCGGCTGCGGCCGGGCCCTCCGCCGCGGCCGGTGCGGGGCGGTGGGACTTGTCGGCGGCCTGGAAGCGGATGGCCTCCACTGCGCCGTCCTTCGCGAAGAAGACCACCACGCCGATGGCGCGGTAGAGCCAGACGGTGCGGAAGTCGTCGGTGAAGGTCTTCTGGGGGTCCTTCCCGAAGGTGCCGAGGACCGCCTCCTTCTCCAGCTGGGAGGCCGGGAAGACGTTGATCTCGGCCACCTTCCCGTCGTCGGAGACCAGGAACTGGGCCTGGCGGGTGCCGACGATGGCCTGCTCCGCCTTGTAGACCAGCGCGGTGCGCCCCTCCAGCTTGCCCTTGGTGGAGGGCTCGCCGAAGCGGGCCACCACGTCGGCCTGGGTGCTCTGGCCCGGGGTGATCCCCTGCCAGGAGCGCGCGAGCGCCGTCCCGGGAAGGGCGAGGAGGAGCAGGAATGCCGTCAGGAGGTGGGGGAGCCGGACCATGAGGCATTATAGTCGCGCCATGCCCTTTCGCGTCTTCCGAGCCGAGTTCCTCCGCACCGCCGTGAAACGGCAGGAATGGCCCCCTCCTCCCCACTTCCCCGAGTTCGCCTTCGTCGGGCGCAGCAACGTGGGGAAGTCCTCCATGCTGAACGCGCTCTCCCGGAAGCCCGGGCTGGCCCGCGTCTCCAACACACCGGGGCGCACCCGCGCCCTCCAGTTCTTCGAGCTCGAGGTCCAGCCCTCCGGTTCCCGCAAGGTGACCCGGATCCGCTTCGGCGACCTGCCCGGCTACGGATACGCCAAGGTGTCCAAGGACGAGCGGCAGAGTTGGGTGGCGATGATCGAGTCCTACCTGCGTGAGCGGGAGCCGCTGCGGGCGGTGGTCCTCATCGTGGACGGGCGCCACCCGCCCCAGCCGAGCGACCACGAGGCGCTCGACTTCCTCCGCTCCACCGGACGCAAGGTGGTGGTGGCGGTCACCAAGATGGACAAGATGACCCGGAACCAGCGACTCCCGGCCCTGCGGGCCGCCGAGCAGGCGCTGGGGCTGCCGCGCGGTGAGGCCATCCCGTTCTCAGCCGTGGAGGGGACCGGCTCGGAGGCCCTGTGGGAGCGGATCGCGGCCATGGCCGGGGTCGAGCCGGAAGGCTAGGAAGAGCGGGCCTCGATCTCGCCCAGGATCCGTTCCAGCCGCCGCTCCTCGGTGGCGACGTCGAAGCCCACCGCCCGGGCCCCGTCCACGACCGCGACCAGGAAGAGGAAGAGGTCGAGGTGGTCGCGGGTGACCGGCTCACCCGGGTGGTCCACGAGCAAATGCTCGATCCGACCGGCGGTGGCGGCGAAGTCGCGGAAGCAGACCACCGGGGGCAGCCCCGGGAGCGGCCCGGTCGCGGCAGCGAGCGGCTCGAAGGCGATCCCGACGTCGGCCAGGATCACCTGCCGCCCGTCGTCGCGCAGGAGGGCGAGGTACGGGGACCCGGTGTCGCGGTTCCGGGCCTCGGCGAGCCCCTCGATCCGGTTCCAGTCCACCGGCAGGACCTTTCCGGAGAAGAGGTCGAGGAGGGCCGGGGAGGCCGCGTCGAGGAGCAGCGCGCCCGGGCGATCCCGGACGAAGCGCTCGAGCAGCGCCTTCTGGGCGGCCCGGTCGCGGATCACCTCGGGCGGCCCGTTCACGCCGGAGCCTTCCAGGAGACCCGGACCAGGGTGACCTCGACGGCCCCGGCCGGGCGGAGGAACCGAACCACCTCCCCCTTGCGCTTGCCGAGCAGCGCCCGCCCCAGCGGCGCGTCCACGCTGAGCAGGCCCGCCTCGACGTCGAACTCGTCGGGCCCCACCAGCCGATATCGCTTCTCGGTGCCGTCCTCGTGCTCCACCGTCACCCATGCCCCGAAGTAGGCCCGTCCGGACGGGTTTGGCTTCGGGTCGATGACGGTGAGCGTGTCCATCCGCTCGGAGAGCTCCCGCAGCCGGCGGTCGAGCTCGCGCAGCTTCTTCTTCCCGTAGACGTACTCGGCGTTCTCGCTGCGGTCGCCCAGCGCCGCGGCGGCCTCGACCTCCGCCACCACCCGGGGGCGGGACACCGTCCAGATGCGCTGGTGTTCGGCCGAGATGCGCTGGAAGCCCTCGGGGGTGATGTAGCGCGCCGCCCGGGGGGGCTTCTCGGTGCTCATTCTCGCGTGCGTCCTCTCCGGCGGAATATACTCGCGCCCCTGTGAAGGTCACGGACATCCTCCGGTTCGCGGGCGAGCGCGGCGAGCCGGTATTCTCCTTCGAGTTCTTCCCCCCCCGCACCGACGAGGGGGAGCGGCAGCTCTTCCTCACCGTCGAGGCCCTGCGGCCGCTCGGGCCGGGCTTCGTCTCGGTGACCTACGGCGCCGGTGGCTCCGAGCGGGCCCGCACCGTGGACCTGGTGAAGCGGCTCAAGCGCGACGTCGAGGTGGAGCCGGTGGCCCACGTCACCTGCGTCGGCTCCCCGCGCGACGAGGTGGCCCACGTCCTCGACGACGTGGCGGCCGCCGGGATCCAGAACGTGCTGCTCCTCCGCGGCGACCCGCCGCGCGGGGAGAAGGCCTTCGCCCCGCACCCGGACGGCTTCGCCCATGCCGGCGACCTGGTGGCCTTCGTGCGCTCCCAGCCGGAGCGCTGGCGCTTCTGCGTGGGGGCGGCGGCCTACCCCGAGGGGCACCCCGAGACCCGCGACCTGGCCCTCGACCTGGCCCATCTGAAGAGGAAGGTGGACGCCGGGGTGGACTTCCTCGTCACCCAGCTCTTCTTCGAGAACTCCCACTACTTCCGCTTCGTGGAGCGGGCCCGGGCCGCCGGTATTTCACTCCCCGTGATGCCTGGCGTGATGCCCTTCACCAGCGTGGACCAGATCGAGCGCTTCACCGCGATGTGCGGCGCCTCCATCCCGCCGCCGCTGCGGGCGGCCATGGGGGTGCGGCGCACCGACGCCGAGGCCTCGCTCCAGCTGGGCGTGGCCTACGCCAGCCTCCAGTGCGCCGACCTGCTGCGCCGCGGCGCCCCGGGGATCCACTTCTACACGCTCAACCGGTCGCCCAGCTCCCGCGCCATCCTGGCCGCGCTCCGGGCCAGCACGCCCTGGCGCGACGGGGGCTAGATCACGGCCAGAAGACGGCCTGGCAGGCCGGCGAGAGTCGCTCCCGGGCCGTGACCAGGCAGGCGATGGCGCCGCCGTCGATGACCGGGACGCCGGAGCAGAGCCTCTCCCGGTCCGCCCCGCACGCGGAGTTGAACCACTCCACCCCGGCCATGGCCTTCCTGCACTCCGAGGAGAGCTGGTCGCGGTGCCCGGCCAGGCAGGCGAAGAGGCGCCCCTTGCCGGCCGGAACCCCCTGGCACCAGGAGAAGGCGTCGGCCTGGCAGTCGAGTGCCACCTCGTTGGCCCGCTGCCGGGACCAGTCGAGGAGCTGCTGGCAGCCGTCCGAGAGCTGGTTCCAGCTCCCGCGGAGGCAGTAGTAGATGCGGCCGCCGCCGGGGGGCACGGTCGAGCAGAGCCGCTTCGCGTCGGCCAGGCAGGCGTCCTCCGCCGAGGTGGGGAGGGCGAGGAGGCACCCGGCCAGGATCGCGGCGGCCATCATTGACCTCGAGTGAATGAGCACGGGGAGCCTCCGGGCTAGAAGAAGACGCTGACGGTGAGCGTGTCGGTGTAGACGCCGGGGTCCACGTCCTGCAGCGCGGGGATCCGGCCGAAGAAGGGGACGGTCCGGTTGTTCCCCTGGGCGACGAAGATCACCTGCGTGCCCCCGCCCCAGGTGCCCAGGATGCCCGTGCGGGCCGCATCGACGAACAGGTTGTAGGCGAGGGTCGCGGCGCCGCTGCGCATGGACCGCGGGAAGTAGGTGCCCGACCCGCCCGTGGAGACGGTGACGGTCGCGCCGCTCTTGCACGAGATCTGGACGCGCCCCACCGCGTCGTTGGGCGACATCGACGTCGTGTCGTAGATCCCGAACGACGGCCCGACCACCGCCACCGAGCAGACGTCGGCGGCGGCCGGGAGCGCGCCGGCGAGCAGGCAGGCGCAGGCGAGGGCCCTGAAGCGCATCCCCGGATGCTAGCCGACTCCCGGGTCTTCGCCACTCCGGGGACGGGGCCCGATCCGCATCCCACATCCGCGCAGGTTTTCTTGCACCCACCCCGGGAGGTCGTACCCTCTGGGGCGATTTCGGCTGACGGATCGCGGCCAAGTGGCTGAACTCTGAGTGACCATTATCGGCACGACACATCCACCCACAGCCCCAGATTCCAAGGGCTTGGACGGGGCGGGTCCTGGCACCGGGTGTGCTTTGCGACACCCCGCCGGGACGCGGGCCGGTCCCGCTCACCACGAACCGAACCACGACCGAAAGGAATCACCATGCGCCGCACCTCGATGATCGCCGCCGCAGTCGCCGCCGCCGCCCTCGCCGTCCTGCTCGTCCCCGGGTCCGCCCAGGCGCAGACCGCGAGCAACAACTTCACGGTGACCGCCACCGTCGGGAAGGTGTGCACCGTCAACGCCGCGCCGATCGTCATCGCGAGCTACGACCCCAACAACGGCACTCCCACCGTCGGAACCACCAACGTCAACGTCGCCTGCACGAAGAACACGACCTACACGACCTTCCTCACCTCGGCCAAGGGCTGGACGCTGACCGACACCACCACGACCGCCGGAAACTCGCTGAACTACGCGATCAGCCGGGGAACCCCGGCCGTGCCCTGGAACGAGACGAACGGCTGGGGCGGGAGCGCTCCCGGGCGGGCGGCGGTGCCTTACCTCGCCACGGCAACGATCGGGGCCCTCCAGGACGTCCCTCCCGGCATCTACACCGACACCGTCACCGTGAACGTGAACTACTAGCCATGTCCAACCGCCTCGCCGCCCTCGCATCCATCGCCACGGCGCTCACCATGAGCGCCGCACCGGCCCGGGCATCCGAGGTGCAGATCAATCCCGTCGTGGTGAGTCTCACCCCTGCCGCACGGAGCGCCATCGTCGTCGTCCGCAACTCGGGGCAGGAGACGACGCGCTTCGAGCTGCAGGTCCGTTCCTGGGGGCAGGATCCGGACGGGGAGATGCTCCTCGCCCCGACCGTGGAACTGGCGGTCTACCCGCCGGTCCTGAACCTGGCACCCGGAGAGGAGCGAAACGTCCGCATCGGGGCCTCCACCCCGTTCGGCCCGGTGGAGAAGACCTACCGGGTCTTCCTGCAGGAGATGGCCCCCCCGGAGAAGCCCGAGGGAGGGGTGCAGGTCCGCGTGGTCTCCCGCATCGGGTTGCCGGTCTTCATGGCCCCGGCGAAGACCGTGGAGAAGCAGATGGTGGCCGACCTCGCCGTGCGTTCGGGAAAGGCGACCTTCCGCCTGGTGAACGAGGGCACGGTGCACGTCCGCCCGACCTCGGTGAAGGTCGTCGGGCTGGGCGCCGACGGAAAGCAGGTGATGGAGCGCGAATTGAACGCCTGGTACGTGCTCGCGGGCGGGGAGCGGCGCTACGATGCCGAGATCCCGAGGGAGTCCTGCGGCGCGGTGCGCGAGATCGAGGTGCAGGTGGCGATCCCGCGTGAAGTGCTCCGGTCGAGGGTCCAGACGCCGAACCCCTGCGCCCCCTGAGCCGTGCGCCTGTTCCTCGCCATCGCCGCCGTGGCCCTGGCGACGCAGGTGGCGGCCTCCGAGCCGCCGCCGCCGAGCGCCATCCGGGCCCACCTCGACATCCGCCTGAACGGCGCTCCCCGGGGGGAGGCCGTGGTCCTCCTGGAGGGGGAGGAGGCCTGGCTCCCCATCGACGACCTGCACCGGTTCGGCGTCCAGAGCTTCGAGGGGACGCGAAGGCGGGACGACGGCAAGGAGTGGGTCTCGCTGCGCACCCTCTCTCCGCAGCTCCGCTACTTCGTGAACGAGCGCTCGCTGGCCCTCGAGCTGACCGTCGGGCCGGCGCTGCTCCCGGTGGACCGGCTCGACATCGGCTACCAGCGCCCCCCCGGAACGCTGATGGGCGACGCCACCACCGCCTTCGTCAACTACGCGGCGCAGGTGGACCTCCAGAAGCAGGTCTCCGGGTACGGCGAGGCGGGCGTGAGCTCGGGCCCCGCGCTCCTCTCCTCCGGATTCGCCGTGACCCCGCCCGGCATCCCGGTCCGCGGGATGACGGCCTTCACCTACGACTTCCTCTCCCGGCTCGAGAAGCTCGTGGTCGGGGACGCGGTGGTCTCGTCCACCGGGATCGGCTCGACGGGCGTGGTGGGTGGCGTGACCTGGGGCCGCGACTTCGCGCTCGACCCGTACCTCGTCGTCGCGCCGCGTCCGGCCCTGACGGCGTTCGCCCCGACCCCCTCGACGCTGGAGGTGTGGGTGAACGGAGCGATGGTCCGCCAGCAGCCCGTCCCCGCCGGGACCCTCGACCTCACCAACATCCCGGTCGTCACCGGCGCCGGGCAGGTGCGCACCGTGCTCCGCGACGCCTACGGGCGGGAGCAGACCTTCGACCTGCGCGCCAACTTCGCTCCGGCGCTCCTGGCCCCCGGGATCACCGACTTCGGCTACACCGCCGGCTTCGTCCGCAACCAGCTCGACTCGGCGAGCTTCTCGTACGGACGCCCCGTGCTCCTCGGGCGTCACCGGGTCGGGCTCGACGAGGTGGTGACGGTGGGAGGGCGGGCCGAGGCCTCGCTCGACCGGTTCCTGGCCGGCCCGTCGATCACCATGGGCACGCTCTTCGGGCAGGTGGACCTCGAGGTGGTGGGAAGCGTGGCGCAGGGGCTGCCGGGCGGCGCGGCCGCCCTCGGCTGGTCGTGGATGGGCCGGGGCTGGTCGAGCGGGCTGCGGCTCCGCACCCAGACGCCCGCCTTCGCGACCGCCATCCTCGACCCCTGGCAGGACCGCTCGCTCGGCGACTTCATGGCCTTCGGCTCGATCTCCCCGGTGGCGCGGCTCGGGCTCGGGATCGAGCTCACCGGCGCGCGCTGGCGGGACGTGGGCGACAGCGCCAGCGCGACCCTGCGCGCCGACCTGGCATTGGGAATGGGCCTGACGCTGCTGGCCTCCGCCACGCAGACCGTGGGTGGACCCACTCCCGGAACGAGCGGCATGGTCACCCTCTCCTGGTCCATCGGCGACCGGACGACCGCGCAGGCGTCGGCGCTGACCTCCGCGACCGGCCCCGCGGCCCTCGCCGCCGTGGCCCGCACGTTGCCGGTGGGGAGCGGCTACGGCTACCGCGTCGAGGGCGAGGCCGGTGCGGTCGGCTCGAGGGGCTCGGGACTCCTCCAGGTCCAGACCGGCTTCGGGCGCTACGAGGCCCAGGTGGACCAGTACGGCGCGGACACCCAGGGAATGGTCCGGGCCGCCGGCGGCATCGTCATCGCCGGCGACCGGATCTTCGCCACCCGCCCGGTGGAGGAGGCCTACGCGCTCCTGCGCGTCGGCGTTCCCGGGGTCACCGCTTATCTGGAAAATCAGGAGGTCGGGGTGACCGACGACCACGGCGACGTCCTCGTCCCGTCGCTGCTGGCCCGCTACTCCAACCGGGTCTCCATCCGCGCCGCCGACATCCCCATGGAGTACGAGGTCGGGAAGGTGGAGCAGCTGGTGGCGCCGTCGCGAAAGGGCGGGATGGTGGTCCGCTTCGACGTGACCCCCATCCGCGCGGTCGTGGGCCGGCTGCGCCTCGACGGCGACGACACGCGCGCTCCCGGCGGCGGCGAGCTGGTGGTGGTCCAGGACGGGGCCGAGCTCCGGGCGGCCACCACCTCCGACGGCCGCTTCTTCCTGGAGGGAGCCCGCCCCGGCGCCTACGCCGCCGAGGTGAGCTGGCGCGGCGGAACCTGCAGGGCCAGGCTCGTCGTGCCGGAAGCGCCGGGCGTTCAGGACCTCGGGGACATGGCCTGCGACCCCAGCCCGCGGGTGGCCTCGGCGCAGTGACCCGGAGTGCCGACCGGCGGCGCCATCAGCGTTCGACGACCGCCGGTGGCGTACCGTCGGTGAAGCTGGTCAGGGTCACCGGAGCTCCCGAGGCGAGCGATGCCGAGGCAGCGGCCTCCCGGCAGGCGTCCGACGACGGGGCGCCGCAGGGGAGGGCGGCGCGGCCGGGCGCGACCAGGAAGGAGGCCGGAGGGACGACGGCCTGTCCTCTCGGTCGGAGTGTCGTGACCACACGCACCGACACGTTGAAGGAGGCGCTCCGCCCGTCGGCGAACGCGTCCGCCGACAACGAAGCCAGGAGCAAGGCCGCCCCGATCCGCCATGTGGCCATGTGCCTACATTGAACTGCATCGGCCAGGCCTCCGGCTACCTCAAAGGTTTCGCCCATTTGGGGTGATACGGATGGAGGGTCAGGCTGGACCCAGGGTGCGTGGTGGAGCACCGCCGGGTCATCCCCGGCGGGGCAGATGCGCCCCGGCCAGCCACGTGGGATTGCTGGTGGATGGCTCATGGCCTCGCCGTCGCCCTCGTCGCTGCACTCGCCGTCGGGGTACCCGCCACCCCGGCCGACGACCCTGAGGACCGGGCAAGGGCGCCCGAGACCGAGGCTTCCGACGCCACGCCCTCATCGCCGCCATCGCCAGCCCCACGTTCCGGGGGGAGGACGCGGCGGCCCTCGCGGCGCTCGAGCGCTTCACCGTGAGGCACGGCCCGGTCTCCCGGGACGCCGCCATCGGGCTCGGCGAGGAGAAGGTGCTCGGGAACTACCGGACGTACGTCGCCAAGCTGCGGGGCGCGCGGCGCGTGCTCTTCGCCCCCGGGGCGCCCTCCTTCGCGAAGCTCCAGCAGGGGCCGGCGGGCGACTGCCACTTCTTCTCGGGGGCGGGCTGGATCGCCCGCTACCGCCCCGAGGTGATCACGAAGGCCATCGCCGTGCTGCCGGACGGCCGGTACCAGGTGACCTTCCCGGACGGCGACTCGGCGGTGGTGTCGCCGCCGACCGATGCGGAACTCGCCGTCAACGACTCGGCGTCCACGCTCCAGGACGGGCTCTGGATGCCGGTCCTCGAGAAGGCCACCGGGGTGATCATGGCCCGGCGGGGGGGCAGGTCGGCGGCCATTCCCGACCCCACCGTCGCCATCGACGTGCCGGGTGGGCCGAAGCCGGTGGTCGAGCGCTTCACCGGGCGTCGTGCCGGAACCCACCACCTGGGCGAGCGGGCGCACCGGGGGAAGGTGCGCGCCGCGCTCACGCGGATGCACGAGCGTCGGCTCATGGCGGAGGTGCTGATCCTGCACCGCCCCCCGGCCCGGTCGATCCCCTGGGACCACGTCTACGCCGTGCTCGACTTCGACCCCGGGGCCGGCGTGGTCGTCCTCTGGAATCCCTGGGGGACCGACTTCCATCCCCAGGGGGCGTCCGGCCCGCAGAACGGGTACGATCGGGTGCACGGCGTGTTCCGGATCCCCTTCGACCAGTTCGTGGACTTCTTCACCTTCCTTGCCATCGAGGAGAGCTGATGGACCTCACCGCCCTCGCGCTCTCCCTGCTGCTCGCGGCGCCTCCCGCCGCCACGCCCTCGAAGGTCGCCGATCCCTGGGCTGCCCTGCGCTTCCTCGTCGGCGCCTGGAAGGCCGAGTCGGGCGGGGGGAAGCCCGGCGAGGCGGTGGGCGGGGGATTCACCTTCGCCATCGACCTCGATGGCAAGGTGGCGGTGCGCCGCGGCCGCTCCGAGTTCGCGCCCCGGCCCGGCGAGGCCAGGGGCGCGGTGCACGAGGACCTGACGGTCGTCTACCCGAAGGGGAAGGCCCTCCAGGCGATCTTCTGGGACGGCGAGGGGCACGTCATCCGCTACGGGGTCCGCAGCGGGGCCGGGACGGTGATCTTCGAGAGCGAGCCGGGCCAGCCGGGCCCCAGGTTCCGGCTGGTCTACGCGCGGCGCGGGGCGGACGAGGTGGAGGTCTCCTTCGCGGTCGCCCCGCCGGGAAAGGACTACGAGCCCCACGTCAGCGGGCTGGCGCGGCGGATCCGGGAGTCGGAGCCGGTCCCGGCGGCCGGACCAGGGCGCGCACCGACGCCACCAGTTGACGGTAGGTGAATGGCTTGAAGAGCACCGGGGCGGGGAAGAGGGAGTCCCCCACCGCGGCCGGCGCCCGGGCGGTCACGAAGAGCACCGGCACGGCGGCGAGCCCGGCCTGGTCGCGGATCTCCCGGGCTGCCACCGGCCCCTCGCCGTCCGGGAGCAGGACGTCCATCACCACCGCGTCCGGGTTCAGGTCGTGGGCCGCCCGGACGGCCTCGCGGCGGCTCCCTGCCGCGGCCACCTGGTAGCCGGCCTTGGTGAGCCCCTTGACCACGGCCTCGCGGAGGCCGGAGTCGTCCTCGACGAGCAGCACGAGCGGGTTTTGGCGACGGGAGAGGGATGCCATCGGTGCCTCCAGGCCCCGGGGAAGGGACCGGGGCCATCCCCCCGTGGAGCAACCGGCGTGCCTGCGGGGAGGGTGAGAGGGTCCGCGCCCTTGCGCGCCACCGCCCCCGGGCCCCCTGCCAATCTGGCAGGGCGCGTCCGGTGCCCACGCCATTCTGGCAACGGCGAGGTACGATCCCCCCATGGCCGATCCGCAACCTCCTTCCCAGCCCCCCGACCCGGACGCCGACCCGGCCGAGCTGGCCCGCAGCGCCACGCTGGACGAGCTGCAGCGGATGAAGGCCGCCGAGGAGTTGCACAGGCTCCGCGCCGAGCGGACCGCCCGCCGGTCCCGCTTCTCCATGGTCGGCCCGGTGCTGGTGGGCTACGTGGCCCTGGCTGGACTGGGGGTGAATGCCTACCAGACCTGGTCCAACAAGGCGCAGCAGGAGCACCGCGACCGGACCGAGCAGGACAAGTGGAACAAGGAGTTCGCCCGCGCCAGCCAGGCCGACAAGTACCGGGCCTTCTTCGAGACCAGCATGCTGGCGACCGACACCGTGAACGCCGACAAGCGGCTGGTGGGATACGCGCTCCTGCAGGAGTTCGTCCGCGACCCGACCTACGACGAGAAGGCCATGATCATGCTCGAGGAGTCGCTCTCCCAGGAGCTGAAGGGTGCGCCCCGGGACAAGCTCGACGACGCCCGCCGCGCCGCGGTCCGGGCCATCCTCACCTCCCTGGCCGGGACCGACGACTGCCGGGCGCTGCAGCGCGCCTCGCGCAGCGTGGACCGGGTGGCCCGCTACCACGCCCGCACCCACGACGACGGGGAGACGCGGGAGGTGGTGGACGTCTACGTCCGCCGGCTGGTGGGGCGAGCCGCGCTGGTCTGCGGGACCTTGAAGGACTTCCGGGCCGTCCGCCAGCCCATCCGGGACACCATGCTGCGCAATCCCGAGCTTCTCGGCCTGAACGAGCCCACCGAGGCGGAGGCCAACCTCCTCGTGGCCGGCATCCTGGTGCAGAAGTGCGAGGAGGAGATGGCCTACTCCGGCGCCAGCGAGTGCCCGGAGATCCTGCGGGCCTACGCCGGGCTCTGCGACAAGGGGGGGCGTGAGCCGGAGGACGACCGGGCGGCCTGCGAGGTGGCGGGCCGGGCCGTGGCCGCCATCCCGCGGCCCGCGCCTGCCGCTCCGTCCGCGCCAGCCGCACCTGAGGTGCCGGCCGCGCCGGCGGGGAGGGCGCCGTGAAGGGGTTCCGCGACGAGGCCGAGTTCCGGCGCGTCTTCGAGCGCGTCTTCGAGCTCATGAACGAGACGCCCGCGGTGGGGCGCAAGCTGCGCGACGCCCACGCACCGCACCGCTTCCTCATCACCGACCTGGGGATCGAGTTCAACGTGACCGGGGCGCCCGACGCCGAGGAGGCGAAGGGGAGGTTCCTGCGCTGGACGTGGGGCCCGGCCGACTGGGAGCCGGTGATCACCATGCGGATGGCGAGCGACGTGGCCAACCGCTTCTTCCAGGGCAAGGAGAGCGTGCCGCTGGCGCTGGCGCTGGGGCGCGTGAAGCTCTCCGGGCCGCCGCTCACGCTCCTCCAGCTCGCGCCCGTGACCAACCCCATCCACCCGGTCTACCGGGCCTGGCTGAAGAAGAGCGGGCTCGACCACCTGCTGGCCTGAGACCCATGCGCACCCCGTTCCGCAGCGTGGACGCGTCCTGGCTTCGCATGGACGAGCCCGTGAACCTCATGGTGGTCACGGGCGTCCTGGTTCTCGACGCGCCGCTCCCCCTGGCCCGGCTCCGCGAGCTGGTCGAGAAGCGGCTCCTCCGCTTCCGGCGCTTCACGAGCCGCGTGGTCCCTCCCTTCGCGGGGGTGGGGCTTCCCTCCTGGGAGCCCGACCCGGAGTTCGACCTCGACCGCCACCTCCTCCGCGAGAAGCTCGGACCGGGCGCGGGAACGCCGGCCCTGCAGGACTTCGTGAGCCGGCTCCTCTCCGAGCCCCTCCCGGCCGGCCGGCCGCCCTGGACGATCCACCTCGTCGAGCACTTCCAGGGCGGGTCCGCCGTGATCGCGCGGATCCACCACTGCGTCGGCGACGGGATGGCGCTGGTTCACGTGCTGCTCTCCATGGCCGACGGTGCCACCGCCCCGGGTCGGCGCGTGGTTCGACCCAGCGCCTCCTGGGCCATGACGCTGGGTGAAAAGGCGCTGCGCGGGGCCCGCGCCCTGCTCGGCCACCCCGGCCGCATCGGGGACCTGGCGCGGCTCGCCTCGGGGAGCGCCGGGTCGCTTCTCGGCCTGCTGGCCCTGCCCGACGACCCTCCCACCCGGCTCAAGGGGGCGCTCGGCAGGGAGAAGATCGCCGCCTGGTCGCACCCCCTCGACCTCGACGACGTGAAGTCCATCGGGCGGGCCACCGGCTCCACCGTGAACGACGTCCTCATGGCGGCCCTGGCCGGGGCGCTGCGCCGATATCTGGTGTCCGACGGCGAGCCGCCCCGCGACATGGACGTTCGCGGGGTCGTGCCGGTGAACCTCCGGCGCCCCGAGGCAGCGGGACGGCTGGGCAACCGGTTCGGCCTGGTCTTCCTCTCCCTCCCGGTCGGGATCGAGGATCCGCTCGACCGTCTCTTCGAGGTCCGGCGCCGGATGCGCGCCCTCAAGGACTCGCCCCAGGCGCTGGCCGTGTACCAGGTGCTCTGGGCGGTGGGGGCGGCGCCCCGGCCGCTCTTCGACCTGGCGCTGCGGATCTTCGCCGCCAAGGGCACGGCGGTGGTGACCAACGTGGTCGGTCCGAGGCGGCAGATCTCCATCGGCGGCGCGCCGCTTCGGGAGGTGATGTTCTGGGTTCCCAGCGCCGGCCGCCTGGCGCTGGGCGTCTCGGTGCTCTCCTACGCCGGCAAGGTCTGGATGGGGATCCAGTGCGACGCAGGGGTGATCCCCGACCCGGCCAGCTTGCTGGCCGGCTTCGACGCCGAGGTCGAGGCGCTGCTGGAACTGCGCCGCCAGGCGGGAGCCTGAGGCGCGCGGGTTTGGTCGTGAAGAAGACGACTGCCCGTTCCTGCAAGCAGGAACGGGCTGTAAATGACCCCACGCGGATTCGAACCGCGGTTGCAGCCTTGAAAGGGCCGAGTCCTGGGCCTCTAGACGATGGGGTCGGGGCGCGGAAATTAGCCGAAGAACCGGGCCGGGGCAAGGCCGGCCCGTGCCGGCCAGACCAGGCGGAGGGCGGCGGGGCGCTCCCGGAGGTAGAGGGCGAAGCCCCCCAGGATGGCCAGGGTGGGGACGAGGAGCGCCGCGGCGAGCAGGGTCCTCGGCCACTCGGTGTAGATGGCCGCGCCGCCGACGCAGAGGAGGAGCACCCAGCCGGCCTGCTGCACCGCGGTCAGGATGCGCAGCCGGCGCAGGCGGGCCGCGTCGAGCGGGGCGAGCAGTTCCCAGAGCACCTGCTCCTGCCGCCAGTAGGTGTAGACCACCGGGATGATCTCGAGGGTGAGGAAGGCAGAGGTGATGAGGCCGCCCACCATGGGGGCGGCGATGCGCTTCATGACGTCGGCGCCCGAGCCGGTGGCCCAGAGGAGCGGCAGGAGGCCGACCAGCATCGTTCCCACGGTCATGAGCTTGGGGCGCACCCGCATCACCGTGCCCTCCATGTGGGCCCAGATGATGTCGTCGAGGTCGCGGATCTTGCCTGCCGCGCGCCGCCGCTCGTAGGCGGTGTCGATGTAGACGATCATGACGATGCCGGTCTGCGCCGCCAGCCCCACCAGCGCGATGATCCCCACCCAGACCGCCGTGGAGAGCCGGTAGTCGAGGAGCCAGAGCAGCCAGATGCTCCCCACCAGCGCGAACGGGATGGAGAGGAGCACGATGAGCACCTCGGTCACGTTCCGGAAGTGGAAGAGCAGGAGCACGATGATGATGATGAGGGTGAGCGGGATCACCACCCGCAGCCGCTCGTTCATCTTCTCGAGCAGCTCGTACTGGCCGGTCCACTTGAGGAAATACCCGGGAGGAACGGCGAAGCCACCGGCCGTCGTCGCCTTGTCCACCTCCACCTTGGCGCCGGCCACGTACCCGCCGATGTCCACCGACGGGTCCACGTCCACGTAGACGTAGCCGACGAGCAGGCCGCCCTCGTCCCGCAGCATGGGCGGACCGCCGACGATGCGGATGTCGGCCACCTGGCCGAGCGGTACGAACGAGCCGCTGCCGGGGCTTCCCCCGGCCTTGAGCGCGCGGTCGCCGAGCGGGAGCTGCTCCAGCCGGGAGCTGGGGCGGGCCCAGTCGAGCGCCGGTGCGTCGGTGGCGCTCGAGCCGCTGGCCGGCCTGGCCGCCGCCGCCCCGCCGCCGCCCATCTGGGCCAGCATGAGCCGGGGGATGACGGGTGGGGTGAGCGAGCCGGAGCCGCCCATCCCGCCGCCGCCGCCGGGCCGGCCGCCGGCCGCCGGAACCGGGACCAGGACCTGCTTCAGCGCCTCGACGTCGCTGCGGAGGTCCTGCGGGTAGCGCACGCTGATGGAGAAGCGGGCCCGCCCCTCCACCGTGGTGGAGATGGAGGCGCCGCCGACGGCCGCCTCGATGGTCCGCTGCACGTCACCTACGGTGAGACCGCGTCGGGCCAGGGCCTCGCGGTTGGGGTAGATGTCGAGGTAGAGGCCGCCGGTGTTCCGCTCGTAGTAGACGCTGCGTGTGCCCGGCACCGGAGCCAGGATCCGCTCCAGCGCCACCCCGAGCTTCTCGATCTCGCCGAGGTCGGCGCCCATCACCTTCACCCCCACCGGGGTGCGCACACCGGTGGTGAGCATGTCGATGCGCGCCCGGATGGGCATGGTGTAGGCGTTGGTCCAGCCGGGGAACTGGGTCTGCCGGTTCATCTCGGCGGTGAGCTCGTCGAACTGGATGCGGCGCCGGTCCGGCCAGACGGGGCGCAGGACCGCCTTCAGGAAGCCCGGGGCCCACCCCGAGTACCAGCGCGGGTCGTCCACCATCCGCCACTCCGAGGCGGGCCTGAGGCGCACCGTGGTCTCGAGCATGGTGATGGGGGCGGGGTCGGTGGCGGTCTCGGCCCGTCCAACCTTGCCGAAGACCGAGATCACCTCCGGGAAGCCTCGCAGCACCCGGTCCTGCCGCTGCAGCGACGCCTTGGCCTCCTCGATGGAGATGCCCGGGAAGGTGGTGGGCATGAAGAGGACGTCCCCCTCGTTGAGGGGCGGCATGAACTCGCTGCCCAGCCGCAGCGCCAGGGGCACGGCGGAGAGGATGGCGAGCAGCCCGAGCGCGATGGTGGTCTTGGGCCAGCGCAGGGCCACGAAGACGAAGGGCTTGTACACCCGGATGATGGCCCGGGAGATGGGGTGCTTCGACTCGGGGCGGATCTTCCCGCGGAGCAGGAGGTCCCGCAGCGCCGGCGCGAAGGTGATGGAGAGCACCGCCGCGGAGAGCATGACGAAGGTCTTGGTGAAGGCCAGCGGCCGGAAGAGGCGGCCGGCCTGGCCGGTGAGCGTGAAGACCGGCAGGAAGCTCACCGCGATGATGAGCAGCGAGAAGAAGATGGCCGGCGTCACCTCGCGGGCGGCCTCGGCGAGCAGCTTGTGCCGGTCGGCGCCCGGTGGGGCCGACTCGAGCCGCTTGTGGGAGGCCTCGATCATGACGATCTCGGCGTCCACGGTGGCCCCGATGGCGATGGCGATCCCGCCCAGGCTCATGATGGTGGCCGGGATGTCGAGGAAGTACATCGGGACGAATGCCAGCGCCACCGCGATGGGGAGCGACAGCATGGGGAGCAGCGCCGAGCGCACGTGGAGCAGGAAGATCAGGATCACCGCGGCCACGGTGAGCATCTCCTCGAGCAGCGCCCGCTTGAGCGTGCCGATCGAGCGGAAGATGAGCTCGGTCCTGTCGTAGGCCACCTCGGCGGTGACCCCGGGGGGGAAGCCCGGCTTGAGCTCCTCGAGCCGCCTCTTCACCCGGTCGACCACCTCGAGGGTGTTCTCGCCGTAGCGGACCACCACGATGCCGCCCACCGCCTCGCCCTCGCCGTTCCAGTCGAGCGCGCCGCGCCGGATGTCCGGGCCGAAGCGCACCGTGCCCAGGTCGCGCAGGAGCACCGGCACGCCGGAGGGGCCGTTGGCCTTCACCGACGTGGAGGCCAGCGCGCCGATGTCCTGGATGTAGCCGCGGCCGCGCACGTAGTACTCGCGGCCGGACATCTCGACGACCCGCCCGCCCACGTCCTGGTTGGACTCGCGGATGGCCCGCACCACCTCCTCCAGGCTGACCCCGTAGGCGCGCAGGCGGTTGGGGTCGATGGTCACCTGGTACTGCTTCTGGTAGCCGCCGACGCTGGCCACCTCGGCGACGCCCGGCACGGCGCCCAGAGCGTAGCGCAGCGAGAAGTCCTGGAAGGTGCGCAGCTCGTCGATGGAGGTCCGGCCGCTCTTGTCCACCAGCGTGTACTGGAAGGCCCAGCCGATGCCGGTGGCGTCGGGCCCCAGCGTGGGCACCACGCCGTCGGGGAGCCGCGCCCGCATGGTGCCGAGCATCTCGTTCACCCGGCTGCGGGCCCAGTACATGTCGGTGCCCTCGTCGAAGATCACGTAGACGAAGGACATGCCGAACATCGAGTAGCCGCGGACGTCCACCACCTTGGGCGCCGAGATGAGCGCGGAGACCACCGGGTAGGTGACCTGGTCCTCGATGAGGGTGGGGCTGCGCCCCATCCACTCGGTGAAGACGATGACCTGGGGGTCGGTCAGGTCGGGGATGGCGTCGATCTTGGTGCGTGAGATCGACCAGGCCGCCGCCATGGTGGCGATGGCCACGCCGAACAGGACCACCAGCCGGTTCCGGGCGCAGAACTCGATGATCTTCGAGACCATGGGCGCCCCCTACTTCCCGCCGAAGCCCTGGATCGCCGCGCGCAGCCGGCTCTCCGAGTCGATGAGGAAGTTGGCGGTCGTCACCACGTTCTCGCCAGGGTGCACGCCCCGGAGGATCTGGACCTTGTCCGCCGTGCGGACGCCCACCGTGACCGGGCGGGGCTCGAAGCGCCCCCCGGGGAGCGCCACGAAGACGTACTGGGCCTCGCCGGTGTCCACCAGCGCGTCGGCGGGGATGGTGGTCCCCTCGGTCATTCCCAGGTCGATGGTCACGTCGGCGTACATGCCGGGGCGCAGCCGCCCCTTGCTGTTGGGGACGACGATGCGCGCCTGCATGGTGCGGCTCTGGGGGTTCACCGCGGGATACAGGTAGGCCACCTTGCCGACGAAGGTCTCCCCGGGGAGGGCCTGCAGGGCGATGCTGGATCGCTGCCCGGCGTGAACCCGGCCGATGTCGGCCTCGTAGACGTCGGCCAGCACCCAGACGTTGGCGATGTCGGCGATCTCGTAGAGCTCCTGGCCTGGGGTGACGTAGGCGCCCACCTGCACCCCGCGCCGTCCGACGTAGCCGTCGATGGGGGCCCGGATGGAGAGGAACTCGAGCGGGGTCTTCTTCTCCTCCAGCTCGGCGATGTCGATGGGGGTGAACCCGTTCAGGACG
The DNA here is from genome assembly GCA_903874275.1 of uncultured Anaeromyxobacter sp. Taxonomy (GTDB): domain Bacteria; phylum Myxococcota; class Myxococcia; order Myxococcales; family Anaeromyxobacteraceae; genus CAIOAK01. Next base: position 27,105 of record CAIQRS010000267.1, on the reverse strand, counting down.
AGCCGCTGCCGGGCGTCCACCTCCAGCGCCTGGGTGCCGGCCTGCGACTGCCCGGCGCTCCAGTCACGGGTCCACTTGATGGCGTTCAGGTAGTTGAGCTGAACGTTGTTGAGCTCGAGGCTGTAGATCTTGGCGAGCGGCTGCCCCTTCTTCACCCGCTCCCCGCTCTGCGAGACCATCACCTTCTCGACCCAGCCGGTCACCCGGCTCGTCACCACCGCGACCGCCCCCTCGTCGGGGGCCACCATGCCCACCGTGCGGAGCGTCGGCGCGAGCTTCTCCAGCACCGCCGGTGCGGTGCGCATGCCGATGAGCTGCAGCCGCTCCTGGCTCACGTCGATGGGAGTGAGTCCCGGCACCTGCTCGCGCGGGATGAGCTTCATGCTCCCGCACTTCTCGCAGATGGCGTTGGGGTCGTCGCTGGCCACCTCGGGGTGCATGGGGCACCAGTACTTCCCGGCGGCGGGAGCGGCGTCGCCGTGGGCGTGGACGCCAACCCCTCCCTTGGCCCCCTCGCCCAGGCTGGCGATGGAGACCAGGTCCATGCCGCAGATGGGGCAGCTCCCGGCGCGCTCGGAGAGCACCGACGGGTGCATCGGGCAGACGTACTTGGCCTGCGAGCGATCCGTGACCTCCTGGCCGGTGCGCGCGAAGTGCACCCAGGCCGCCACGGCCGCCACCGCCATGAGGCCGATGAGCGCCCAGCGGACGAGCGCCATGGTCCTCACGCCCGGGGGCGCGGACTCCCGCCCCTCCGGGAGCTTCTCGTCGGGGCCGGGCGGCTGAATCGGGTCAGTGGAGCTCATCGAGACGGGTCCTCTCCAACCGGGTGTTCGTGCGACCGGGAGGGTCTGAGCATATCCCCAGATCGGCAAAAAACATTCTTGCCGCACGGTCCATTCTCGACCGTGGAAGGGCCGCCCCGCCCCCGCGGCCAACGGCACTTGCCCTCCGTACCTCCGGGATGGGCCTCGCTCCTTCGGGGTGGGTCAGATGCGTCCTACCGGTAGGACGACCACGGGCACCGGTTCAACCGGCGCCAGCTGCCCGATGGTCCGCGCCGCGGACAGGCTGGCGGGCCCGACGAGCGGGCGGTGCGGCACGTCCGGTGACGGGGGAGTGCTCGTCGGAGGTTCTTGCTCGCCGCGCTGCGGCTCGCCGTGGGGTGTCAGCATCGGGTGCTACTCCGATCTGGTGACGGCGCCGGAGAAGCGATGGGTTGAGGTCGACGGAGGCGGCGACGAGGCGGCCGCCTCCCGCCTCGCCGGGGCGCTCGGGCTCCACCCCCTGGCCGCCCGGGCGCTCGCCGCCCGCGGTCTCGCCGACCCGGTCCTGGCCTCCCGCTTCCTCTCCCCGCGCCTCGAGGACCTCCCCGATCCCTTCACCATGAAGGGGATGGAGGGCGCGGTGGCCCGCATCGTCCGCGCCGTCGAGGAGGGGCAGCGGATCGCCTGCTACGGCGACTACGACGTGGACGGGGTCACCTCCACGGTGCTGCTGTCCGGATTCCTGGGCGCCGCCGGAGGTGTGGTGAGCACCTACATTCCCCACCGGCTGGTGGAGGGCTACGGCCTGAACGGCGCGGCCGTGGAGCGGCTGGCCGACCAGGGCGTGAACCTCATCGTCACCCTCGACTGCGGTATCACCAGCGTGGCCGAGGTGGCCGCCGCGGCGCGCCGGGGCGTGGACGTGGTGGTGGTGGATCACCACACGGTCCCGGTGGACCTGCCGGCGGCCAGCGCCATCCTGAACCCGCACCAGCCCGGCTGCGCCTACCCCTCCAAGCACCTGGCCGCGGTGGGGGTGACCTTCAACCTGGTCATGGCGCTCCGCCGGCGCCTCCGGGAGCGGGGCCGGTTCGGCCCGACCCGCCCCGAGCCCAACCTCCGCGAGATGCTCGACCTGGTCGCGCTGGGCACCGTCGCCGACGTGGTTCCGCTGGTCGAGGTGAACCGGGTGCTGGTCCGCTTCGGCCTGGCCGAGTTGGGAAAGGCCCGCCGCCCGGGGGTCCGGGCGCTGCTGCGCGTGGCCGGGGTGGCCACCGGCGAGGTCACCGCCTCGCAGGTGGGCTTCCGGCTCGCACCCCGGGTGAATGCGGCCGGTCGGCTCGACGACGCTGGCCGGGGGGTGCGCCTCCTCTCCACCGCCGATCCGGCCGCGGCCGACGCGCTCGCCGAGGAGCTCGACCGGGAGAACCGGGCCCGGCAGGAGATCGAGCGGCAGATCCTGGAGGAGGCCCTCGAGGACGCGGCGCGCCTGGTGGCGGCCGGGGCCCGCGGGCTCGTGCTCTCCCGTCCGGGCTGGCACCCCGGCGTGGTGGGCATCGTCGCCTCCCGGGTGGTGGAGCGCTTCCACCGGCCGGCGGTGCTGGTGGGGGTCTCCGACGGGGTGGGGAAGGGGAGCGGCCGGAGCATCGCGGCCTTCCACCTCCACGACGCGCTGGCCGCCTGCGCCGTCCACCTGACCCGGTTCGGCGGCCACAGGCACGCCGCCGGGGTCACCATCGATCCCCTGGCCATCCCCGCCTTCCGGGAGGCCTTCGAGGCCCACGCCGCCTCGGTGCTCCGGGACGACGACCTCGTCCCGCGCACCCGCATCGACGCCTGGGTGGACCCGCTCGAGCTCGACGACCGGGCCGCGACGGACCTCGAGAAGCTCGCCCCCTTCGGCGCCGGGAACCCCGAGCCGGTCTTCGGCGTGCGCGCCCGCCCGTCGCGCGCGCGGCAGGTGGGGGCCGCCGGCGTGCACCTCAAGCTCGTGCTGGCAGACCGCGACGCCATCGCCTTCCAGATGGGGGACCGGCTGGCCCTCTGCTCGGGGCCGGTCGAGGCCGCGGTGTCGCTGGGCTTCGACGACTGGGACGGGATGCGGAGGCTGCAGCTCCGGGTCCGCGACCTGAGGGGCGCGCCCCGGCCCGTCCCGGCCGTCCCCGGCGCGTGAATCGCGCCTTGACGCGCCGCGTTCGCCGGTGCTACCGAGCAAGGTTCCCCAGAGATTTCGCCGGGAGGCACGCGTGGCCCGTTTCATCACCGAGCAGAAGCGCACCCACAGCTGCGGACAGCTGACCAAGGACGACATCGGCAAGGAGGTCGTCCTCTTCGGCTGGGTCAACAACCGCCGCGACCACGGGGGCGCGGTCTTCATCGACCTGCGCGACCGGGCCGGGGTGACCCAGGTGGTCTTCGAGGAGGACGTCCGCCCCGAGGTCCACGAGGTGGCCGAGAAGGTGCGCCTCGAGTACTGCGTGGGCATCCGGGGCAAGGTGGTCTCCCGAGGGTCCAACGTGAACGCGCGGCTGGCCACCGGCGAGATCGAGGTCCACGGCACCGAGGTGGAGATCTTCAACCGCTCCGAGGCCACGCCCTTCCCCATCGAGGACCAGATCGACACCGCCGAGGAGAAGCGGCTCCAGTACCGCTACCTCGACCTGCGCCGCGGCCCGCTGCAGAGGACCCTCATGACCCGGGCCCGGGTCAACCACCTGACCCGCAACTACTTCACCGACAGTGGGTTCCTCGAGCTCGAGACCCCCTTCATGGTGAAGTACACGCCGGGCGGGGCCCGCAACTTCCTCGTCCCCAGCCGCCTCAACCCGGGCAAGTTCTACGCCCTGGCCGAGAGCCCCCAGCTCTTCAAGCAGCTCTACATGATCGCCGGCTTCGACCGGTACTTCCAGATCGTCCGCTGCTTCCGCGACGAGGACCTGCGCCTCGACCGCCAGCCCGAGTTCACCCAGATCGACGTGGAGATGAGCTTCGTCGAGCAGAACGACGTCTTCGACGTCATCGAGGGGCTCATCGTCAAGCTCTGGAGGGAGGTGCTGGGGATCGAGATCCCGCGCCCCTTCCGGCGCCTGCCCTTCGACGAGTCGATGGACAAGTACGGCAACGACAAGCCCGACCTGCGCTTCGGCATGGAGCACGTGGTCCTCACCGGCCTGGTGAAGGAGCACGGCGGCGGCGGGGTGCCGCTGCTCGCCGAGGCGGTGGCCGCCGGCGGGATCGTCAAGGGCATGAAGGTCCCGGCCTCGGCCGCCTTCTCCCGCACCGAGATCGACAAGCTCGAGGAGTACGTCAGAGGCATGGGCTCGAAGGGGCTGGCCCGGGCCAAGATCGGGGAGGGCGGGGAGTGGACCCAGTCCCCCTTCGCCAAGACCATCACCCCCGAGATGCGGCTCGCGGTGAATGCGGCCATGGGCGTCGTGCCCGGCGACCTGGTCCTCTTCCAGTTCGGCAAGCCCTCCACCGTGCACACGGTCATGGCCAACCTGCGCGTGCACCTGGCCAAGAAGATGGGGCTCATCCCCGAGTACGGCTCGGGGGGGAACTGGAACTTCCTCTGGGTGGTCGATCCCCCGCTCTTCGAGTACGACGAGGAGGCCGGGACCTGGGCCGCGGCCCACCACGCCTTCACGCGCCCCCGCGACCAGGACCTGCCGTTCCTCGAGTCCGATCCGGGCAGGGTCTACTGCTGGCGCTACGACGTGGTGCTGAACGGCTTCGAGATCGGCGGCGGCTCCATCCGGCTCCACGACCCCGAGGTCCAGGCCCGGGTCTTCCGCGCCATGGGCATCTCCGACGAGGACGCCCGCAGCAAGTTCGGCTTCCTCCTCGACGCCCTGAAGATGGGCGCCCCGCCGCACGGCGGCATCGCGCTGGGCATGGACCGGCTGGTCATGCTCCTCACCGGCGCCGAGTCGCTGCGCGACGTGGTGGCCTGGCCCAAGACCCAGAAGGGCACCGATCTCATGACCGGGGCCCCGGGCGACGCCGACCAGAAGCAGCTCCGTGAACTCTCGGTGAAGAGCACCGTGGAGCCGGGGAAGTAGCCGCCTCCCATGGCGGGAGCGGATCGCGATCACGCCTACGACGTCGTCGTCCTCGGCGGCGGCGTGAACGGCGCGGGCCTGGCTCGCGACTGCGCCATGCGCGGGCTCTCGGTGCTGCTGCTGGAGAAGCAGGACCTGGCCTGCGGCGCCTCGGGCGCCAGCTCCGGGATGATCCACGGCGGCATCCGCTACATGACGAGCGACCGGCGGGTCACCGAGTCGGCCTCCCGCGACGCCGGCTACATCCGGCGCATCGCGCCCCACCTCACCTTCCGCATCCCCTTCCTGCTCCCCTTCGCCACCCACGAGGAGGGGTCGCGCCTGCTCGACCGGGTGGCCTGGTACGCCACCGAGGTCTACGTCGGCACCTACGACCTCTTCCAGCCGCTCAAGGGAGGGAAGCCGTCGGTCCGGCTCTCCGCCGACGAGCTCTACCGGATCGAGCCCTCGCTGCGCCCCGGGCTGCACGGCGCCGTGACCCTCGACGAGTGGGGGATCGACGGGCAGCGGCTCTGCCTCCTGAACGCCCTCTCGGCCGCCCACCACGGCGCCGACGTCCGCACCTGGACCGAGGCCGAGAGCCTGGTCCGCGAGGGGGGCAGGGTGGTGGCGGTGCGCTTCCGCGACGCCGTCACCGGCGAGCACGGCGAGGCCCGTGCCGGGGTGGTGGTGAACGCCACCGGGGGCTGGTCGCCCCGCTTCGGCCGGTCGAACGGGTTCCAGGTCCCCATGCGCCCCGGCAAGGGGGTCCACCTCTCCCTCGACCGGCGCCACGGGAACTACGGGATCATCTGCACCGCCGTGGACGGGCGGCAGATGTTCCTCATGCCCCACGAGATGGAGTCGATCATCGGGACCACCGACGACGACTTCTTCGGCGACCCCGACGACCTCGACGCCACCGCCGACGAGGTCGAGTACCTGGTGGACGGCGCCGCGTCCCTGGTGCCGTCGATCCGCCAGGCGCGCATCACCCGGGCCTGGTGGGGCGTCCGCACCACGCTCTTCGAGTACGGCGTCGAGGAGGACGACCTCTCCCGCGACCACCGGATCCTCGACCACGCCGCCGAGGGTTCGGCCGGGCTGCTCTCCTTCGTCGGCGGCAAGCTGGCGAGCTACCGGGCCCAGTCGGAGGAGCTCGCCGACCGGGTGGTGGCCATGCTCGGCAAGGGGGTCCTGCCCTGCCGCACCCACGAGGTCCCGCTCCCGGGAGGCGACGAGGTCCCTTCCCCGGCCGAGCTGGCGGCCCGGCACGGCATCCCCGAGCCGGTCGCGGCGCGCCTGGTCTTCCGCCACGGGTCGAGGGCCCGCGAGGTGCTCCGGGTGGCCGACGACGACCCGCGCATGAAGCTCGTCCTCTGCCGCGACGAGGGGATCCTGGCGGCCGAGGTGGCCTGGATCGCCCGGCACGAGAAGGTCCGCCGCCTCCAGGACCTGCGCCGCCGCTGCCGGCTCGCCCTGGGGGGCTGCGGCGGACTCGACTGCGCCCGTCCCGCGGCGCAGATCGTGGCGCGCGAGCTGGGCTGGGACGCCGACCGTCTCCGCGCCGAGCTCGCCGACCTGCTCGAGGTGGGCTGGCGCGAGCGGCGGCCGGTCCTCGACGGGTGGCAACTCGCCGAGGAGGAGCTGCTCCGGGCGGTCCACCGCGGCCTGGGGGGGCTCTAGCGTGCCCCCCTCGACGCGCATCGAGTGCGACGTTCTGGTGGTGGGCGGCGGCATGGCCGGCGCCACCGCCGCGCTGGCCGCGCGGGACGGGGGGGCCCGGGTGGTGCTGGTCCGCAAGGCCCCGGGGAGCACCGGCCTCTCCGGCGGCGCGGTCTCGGTGGCCCAGGACCCGGGCTGCATGCCCGACACCCCCTTCGCGGCGCGCGCCGGCGTGGTCGAGTCGGCACGGCGGATCGCCGCCACGCGCCCCGGCCACCCCTACCGGCTGCTGCGCGACCGGCTCGACCGGCTCTGGAACGCGGTCGAGTTCGCCACCGGGCAGATGTCGGAGGTCCTCGCGCCTCCCAGCGGCCGCAACCGCTGGCTCCTCACCCCGTTCGGCCACGCCCACGCCGCGGCCGCCTGCCACCGGTCCATGGCGGCCGGCGACCTCGCCGAGGTTCGCGGCACGCTGGTCGTCTGCGGCTTCGAGGGGCACCTGGGGTGGGACCCGGGGCTCATCGCCTCCGGGGCCGTTCGGGTCCGGGCCCTGGGAGGGCCGACGCCCCGCGCCGTGCTGCTCGACCTCTTCCGATGGGAGGAGGGGGCGCTGGGACGCCCCTTCGACCTGGCCCGGCTCCTGGAGGCCCCCGGCGCGGCGGAGGAGGCCGGCCGGGTGCTGCGGCGCGCGCTCCAGCGCGGCGACGCCGCGGCGGTCCTGCCCGCCGTGCTCGGCATCGACCCGGCCACGCGCGTCCCCGAGCGCATCGCCGCCGAGGCCGGGATCCCGGTGGCCGAGATCCTCTCCGACCTCCCCAGCGTCCCCGGGCTCCGCTTCCACCGGGCCATCGAGGCCCGCCTGGCCGCCGCCGGCGTCGAGGTGCTCCAGGGCGAGGTTCGCTCCGGGGCCGGCCCCGACCTCCCCGCCGCGGTCGGGGGGCGCGAGGTGCTGGCCCGCTCCTGGGTGCTGGCCAGCGGCCGGTTCGTGGGGGGCGGGATCGAGCGGCGCGGCGAGCTCCGCGAGTCGGTGCTGGGGCTGCCGGTGCTGGCCTCGGAGGGGCCCTTCGCCGACCCGTCCGTCCGCTTCGCGGCCCGCCCGCCGGCCAGCCTCACCCTCCGTGACAGCCGCGCCCCCCAGCCGCTGCTGGCGGCCGGACTGCGCGTGGACGACGAACTCCACCCCCTCGACGCCGAGGGGCGGGTCCTCCACCCGCGCATCTTCGCGGCCGGGGCGGTGGTCGGAGGCCACGACCCCTCCTCCGACGGCACCGGGATGGGCGTGGCCATGTTCACCGGCTGGCTGGCCGGGCGCTCGGCCGCCGGGAGGGGCGCGTGAGCAAGGTCCGCAGCTACGCCTGGCTGGCCTGGCGCGCCGCCGTGTCCCACCCGCTCCGCGCCATCGGACGGCGCGGTACCGGCGAGGAGCGCTTCCTGGCCAGCTACGCGGTCGAGCGGCTCGCCCCCACCGGTCTCGACGTGCGCGCAGCCGCCCAGGCGGCCAGCGCCTGCATCTCCTGCGGGCTGTGCGAGTCGGGCTGCGCCATGCGGGCGGCCATCCCGGCGGTCCGCGACCTGGGGCTCCACGCCGCCTTCCGCCTCATCTCCAAGAGCGACGAGATGCTGGCCCGGTCCGGCGACGCGCTGGCCGCCTGCACCACCTGCACCGGCTGCGAGACCCTCTGCCCCACCGGGGTGCCCATCACCCGGCTGGTCCGGCTGCTCTCGGCCCGCTCGGTGGACCTCGACGCGCCGCGGCGGGCGCCCCCCGGCGAACCCCGGTAGACTCCCGGGCCGGAGACCGTCCTGCGACCGTTCCTCATCGTGAACCCCGCCAGCGGGGGCGGCCGCACCGGCCGCCACTTCGACCGCATTGCACGCGCGGTGAAGGAATCGCACGGGGACTTCCATGCGGTCTTCACCACCCGCCAGGGCGAGGCGGTGGACATCGCCCGCGACGCCGCCCGGGGCGGGGAGCGGATGGTGGTGGCGGTGGGTGGGGACGGCACAGCCAGCGAGGTGGTGGACGGCCTGACCGGGGCGGGCAAGGTGGTCGAGCCGGAGGTGCTCTTCGGTTGCATCCCGCACGGCACCGGCGGCGACCTGCGCCGGTCGCTGGGCTGGCCGGGGACGCCGGAGGAGGCGGCGCGCGCGCTGGCCGTCGGGGTCACCGTCACCTGCGACGTCGGGCTCGTGGAGTTCACCGCGCACGACGGCTCCCCGCAGCGGCGCCACTTCGTGAACGTCTCCAGCTTCGGGGTGTCGGGGAGGGTGGTCCGGGAACTGGCGCGCGGCGGCAAGCTGGGCGGCGGGAAGCTCACCTACACGCTGGCCAGCGCCAAGGCGCTGCTCGGCTACCGCGATCAGCCGGTGCGCTGGAGGGTGGACGGCGGGGAGTGGATGGAGGAGCCGATCACCGCCGTCGCGGTGTGCAACGGGCGCTACTTCGGCGCGGGCATGATGGTGGCGCCCGGGGCCCGCATGGACGACGGCCTGCTCGACCTCACCGTCTGGAAGGGGCTCGGCTTCACCGACTTCCTGACCAAGCGGGGCATGCTCTACGACGGGACCCACGTGAAGCTCCGCAACACCCGCTGCCTTCGGGGGCGGGTCGTCGAGGCCGAGCCGGTGGATGGGGCCGAGGTGCTGCTCGACGTGGACGGCGAGCAGCCCGGCCGGCTGCCGGCCCGCTGGACCCTGCTCCCGGGTGCGCTCCGCGTGCGGGTGCCGCTGGCCCGGCCGTGATCAGCCCCGCGGCGGCCGGCGGGCGATGACCTCGTCGCGGTAGGCCCGCTCCCCGGAGACGTCCCGCACGGCGACCCGCTCGAGCCACCCGGGCAGATCGGCATCGGCCGGCCCCACGGCCAGCGCGAGCGAGCGGTCGAGGTACTCGTCCACCCGCCAGCCGCTCCCGGAGGGGTCGATCCTCCGGACGCGGCGGAGGCGCCGCCCCTCGGTGAGCGGCCAGTAGGCCTCGAAGGTGGCGGCCTCCACCGGCTCGCGGACCGCGCCGCGACGCGTCCCCGACCCGGAGGCGATCTCCCGGAAGAAGCGATCGCCCGAGCCGCCGTGCAGGAGGCGGAAGCCCTCCCGCCCCGCCGAGTCGGGGAGCCATCCGGCCTCCTCCTCCACCGCGTCGGGCCAATCCCTGGCGCCGGGGGGCAGGGAGTCGAGCAGGTGGCGGGACTCCGGGCTCTCCGGCCCGTGCCGCGCGGCGTTGGCGACGAGCGCGTCCGCCACGGCCAGCGCCGGGTCGAGCGAATCGCTCCCCTTGTCGGAGAGCACCTCCCGCCGGAGCCGTTCGTAGGTCGCCGCCGCGTGACGCTCCGCCCGGAGTTCGAGCGCCAGCAGCCCTGGGCGCAGGCCGGGCCCGTGGCCCGGCTCCTCCTCGCGCATCCGCTCGGCCTCGGCGTCGTGGCGCGCCGCCCGGATGACCTCGCCGGCGACGAGGGCGTCGTTCAGCTCGCCGAGGAGGTCCTGGAAGCGCTTCAGGGACTTCACCGCGCCGGCCGACTCGGCCCCGGGGGTGTCGCGGAGCGGCTCGAGCAGGTAGCGCAGCCGCTTGCCCTCGATGCGGGCGCGGTGGGCCAGCGGCGCGTCGGCGGGGGTCTCCACCCGGGAGAGCCAGGACTTCACCGCGGCGACCTGATCCCGGATCCGCGCCGCGATGGCCTCGCCGAAGGTCTCCCGGGAGGGGGGCGGGCGCTCGTGCTTCAGGCGGCGAGAGAGGGAGCCGGCGGCCTCGACGAACCGCTCCACGGTGGAGGAGAGGTCGGAACGTCCGGCCTGCGGCGCGAGCCTCCGGGAGAGCCACTCGGCGGCGGCGCGGTGGGCGGGCGGGAGCTCCTCGGCGGCCCCGGCGATCCAGGCCAGCAGCACCTCGGCGTCGCGCGCCTCGCCGGTGGCCCGGGCCACACGCCGCAGCCGGCGCAGGTCCTTGTCCCGCACCGCGCCGCCCAGGACGTCCCGCCAGGCGCGCAGCGCCGACCGCAGCCGGCGGACCGAGACCCGGAAGTCGTGCAGGCCCTCCTCGTCGCCGGGGTCTCCCATCCGGCCGGCCCGCTCGCGCGCCTCGGCGAGGAAGGCCAGCACGACGGTGCGCGCTCCCTCGGAGGGAGGCCGGTCGAGGAGCTCGGGGTGGAGGGCCATGCGCCGGCCCGGGATCCTATCAGGTGCAGCGCCACCAGGCGGTGGCGACCAGCTTGCGCCGCCCCCGGACCTCGGCCCGGTGGCGCATCTCCCCGATGGCCCGGTCCTTTTCGGCATGGCGGAGCGACTCGGCGCCACGCAGGGCGTCGAGCCTTCTCCGGTATTCCCGCTCGGCCCGTTCGACCAGCCCGCGGCGATCGGGGAGCGGCAGCGGGCTCGCCGGATCGCGGAGTGCGGCGCGGGCCCGTCCCCACTCCGCGCGCGCCACGTCGGCGGCCTGCCGCGGCGCCTCGAGCGCGTCCTCGATCGACCGGTCCCAGCGCTCCCGGGCCAGATCGATGGCGGCGTCGGAGCGGGCCACGATCTCGTCGCGGGCGGCCGCGGAGATGCGCGCCACCGCCTCCTCGGGGAGCGAGCCGAGCGGCGCGGCGCCACCCGGCGCGCCGGAGCCGGTGCGGGCGGGCAGGGCGGCGAAGAGGGACGCGTCGGCGGGGTCGAGCACCGCCCAGCCGTTCCCTTCCTGGCGGAGGACGAGGTGAACGATCCGCTCCTCGGGTACGAGCCCCTCGAAGCCGAGGCGCCAGGCGAACCACCAGCCCTCGCGCCCCGCCAGGTGGCCGAGCCGGGCCGGGAGCGAGCCTGAGTCCACCTCGACCCGGTGGACGGCCTCGGCCGGGCGCGCCCGCACTGCCTCGGCGGCGGCGCGGGCCAGGCGGCCGCGGTGGGCCGGAACGGAGAGGTCGGAGCCCGCGTCCAGCACCGACCGCACCAGCGCCTCCTCGTCGTCGGTGCGGCGGCGCACCGCGTCCCCGGCCTCGCGCTCGGTGAGGCGCATGCGCGCCCGGACGTCCCCGTCGAAGTGCTCGAAGAGGAGGGAGCGCGCGGCCGAAAGCCGCGCCCCGATGCGTCCGTCCAGGTCGAGCCGCAACTCGTCGAAGGCCCGGTCGATCTCCGCGGCGGTCCGGCAGGACTGGTAGATGTCGAGCACCCGCCGCTCGAAGTCCACGCCGCTGCCCAGCGCCCCCAGCACCTCGTCGGAGGAGCCGAAGACGCCGTCGAAGAGGGCCAGCTTCTCGCCCAGCAGCTCGTAGAGGCGGGCGTCGGCGGCGTTGCGCCGGTTGAGGAAGTTCACCACCAGGACGTCGCGGGCCTGCCCGTAGCGGTGGCAGCGCCCGATGCGCTGCTCGATGCGCTGGGGGTTCCAGGGGAGGTCGTAGTTCACCACCAGGTTGCAGAACTGGAGGTTCAGCCCCTCGGCCCCGGCCTCGGTCATGAGGAGGATCTGGGTCCGGTCGCGGAACTCCTCGACCAGCGCCTGCCGGCGGTCGGCCGACCCGGCGTCCCCGGAGAGGCAGGTGACCGACCAGCCCCGCGCCCCGAGCAGCTCGCGCAGGTAGTCCTGGGTGCGCCGGAACTCGGTGAAGATCACCGCCTTCTCCGGCCAGGCGCAGGCCCGTGCCACGGTGAAGGCCCGGTCGAGCCCCCGTGACAGCGCCTCCCCCTTGGCGTTCACGCGGATGTCGCGCGCGGCGGCGGCGCAGGCGCGCAGCTCGGCCAGCTCCGCCTCCATGATCCGCCGCAGGGACGGGGCGCGCCTCGGCGCGGCTCCGTCCCCCTCCTCCCACTCCTCCGCCTCCTCGGCGAAGCCGGCCAGCTCCGGGCAGTCGGCCGCCACGGCCCCGGCGCCGGCCAGCCTCTGCGCCAGCGAGTCGGCCAGCCGGTCGAGCGTGCTCGCCAGCGCGAAGGAGGAGGAGGCCAGGATCTTCCGGTACACCAGGATGAGCAGGGCCCGCCGGGCCGGCGGGATGGCCACGGCGTCCTCGCGACGCAGGTACTCGCTCACCCGGTCGTAGAGGGCCTGCTCCTCGGGGGAGGGGGCGAAGTCCTCCACCATCGATCGACGCGCGGTGAAGCGGACGTACTCCTTCACCTGCCGGCGCAGCGTGCGGAAGACCACCGGAGCGAGGCGGGCCTGCAGATCGGCGGCGCGCTCCTCGGTCAGCTCCCCGGTGGCGTAGCGGAGCCGGAAGGAGTCCTCGTCGCCGAGCAGGGTCTCGTCGAGGAAGGAGGCCAGGCCCAGCAGTTCCATCAGGTCGTTCTGCAGCGGGGTGGCGGTGAGGAGCAGCTTGGGCGTCCGGCGCAGGGCCCGCCGCAGCGCCTGCCCGGTGCGGTGGTCGCGCCGCCAGGCGTTGCGCATCCGGTGGGCCTCGTCGAGTACGGCGAGATCCCAGGGCACGCGCGAGAGCTCGTCGGCGCGCAGGGCGGCGAAGGCGGTGGAGACGATGACGATGCCGGGCCGGTCGAAGGGGTTCCCGGGATGGGCGCGGGCGCTCTCGCCGTCCACCACCTCGGCGGCCAGGCCGAAGCGGGACCGCAGCTCGTCGCGCCACTGGTTGCGGAGCGAGGCCGGTACGAGCACCACGGCCCGGTCGCGCCCCTCCGAGGCCAGCTGGGCGAGCACCAGCCCCGCCTCGATGGTCTTGCCGAGCCCCACCTCGTCGGCCAGCACCGCCCCGCCGGTGGGCAGGGCCGAGAGCGCGAAGGCGGCAGCCTCCACCTGGTGGGGATTCAGGTCGAGGGAGGCGTGGGCCAGGGCGGGCGACAGCCGGGCCGTTCCGACCCCTCCACGTGCGGTGAGGGTCTCGGCGGCGACGAGCTGGTGGAAGGGGGTGAGGGCCACCGGCGACTCTACCACGCCGATTGCCTTCGAGCGCCCGGCGCTGTAGATCCGCCCCGATGCAGATCTCCATCAACGGCGAGATTCGCGAGGTGGCCGACGGGACCACGGTGTCGGGGCTTCTCCTGCTGCTCGGCGTGAAGGCGCCGCGCGTCGCGGTCGAGGTGAACGAGACCGTCGTCACCCGGGACAGCCACGAGGGGCACGTGCTCCACGGTGGCGACGCGGTGGAGATCGTGGCCTTCGTCGGAGGGGGGTAGCGGTGGAGACGCGCGCGGCGGACACCTGGTCGATCGGCAAGCACGCCTTCACGAGCCGCCTGCTCGTGGGCACCGGCAAGTACGCCGACTTCCCCACCATGCAGCGCGCACTGGTCGCCTCGGGCGCCGAGGTGGTCACGGTGGCGGTCCGCCGGCTCGACCTCTCGAAGCAGGGGGAGGCATCGCTCCTCTCCTGGATCCCGAAGGGAATGAGGCTGCTCCCCAACACCGCGGCCTGCTTCACGGCCGACGAGGCGGTGCGGACGGCGCGGCTCGGCCGCGAGCTCGACATGGGGGATCTCGTGAAGCTCGAGGTCATCGGTGACCGGCGCACCCTCTTCCCCGACGTGGTGGGGCTCGTCGAGGCGGCCGCGGTCCTGGTGAAGGAGGGCTTCACCGTCCTCCCGTACACCAACGACGACCCGGTCACCGCGAAGCGGCTCGAGGACGTGGGGTGCGCGGCGGTCATGCCGCTCGGCGCCCCCATCGGCTCCGGGCTGGGCATCCGCAACCCCTACAACCTGCGCATCCTCATGGAGACGGTGCAGGTGCCGGTGCTGGTGGACGCCGGGGTGGGCACGGCCAGCGACGCGGCCATCGCCATGGAGCTGGGCGCGGTGGCCGTCCTCATGAACACCGCCATCGCCGAGGCGGGCGACGCGGTGCTCATGGCCGAGGCCATGCGGGACGGGGTGTCGGCGGGGCGCAAGGCCTTCCTGGCCGGGCGCATGCCCATGCGGCTCCACGCCGCGGCGTCGAGCCCCATGACCGGGCTGGTGGGGTCGCCCCGGTAGCGCGGCCCGCGGCGGCTACCCGCGGAACGGCGCGATCTGCTCGAAGCGATCGGCGACGAACCGGAAGACCCGCGACGGGCGCCCCCAGTTGCCGGCGGCGAATCCCTGGCAGATGCGGTCGTAGGCCGCCGGGTGCTGGTGGGGGGCGAACTCCTCCACCGTTCCCTGCAGCGCCCAGCCCTCGAAGGTGTCGAGGTCCACCACGATCCGGGTCTCCTGCCGGTTGTGCTTCAGGTTCATGTAGGTCTTGAGCGCCAGCCCGTCGCCGTGGAAGAGGTTCAGCCGGTCGAGCTTGCTCTCGTGGTGGAAGACGAAGCGGGGCGAGATGTTGGCGGTCTCGCCCATCCCCACGAAGGCGTACTTCACGCTCCCCACGGTCTGCTCGACCTCGTCGTAGGGGATCTGCTCGAAGAACTTCATGGTGTAGGGGCTGTGGTGGACCGTGTAGATCTGCCGCCCCTCCACGACCAGGTCGTCGCCGCTGGCCTCGAAGACCTGCGCCTCGGAGCCGGCGCCGGAGAGTGGCCGGGACTTGATCTGGTACCCCTGGTACTGGTCCACCTTGTCCACGTGGACGGTGACGCACTCGTTGCGGGCCAGCGCGCGCGGCAGGCGGCCGCGGAGGTGGACGCGCATCTCGGAGGGCGAGGCGCCCGGCTGGAGCCGGACGACCGGCAGGACGGCCACCGAGAGGTGCGTGCCGGGGAGGCTGGTGGTGCCCATGAAGGAGAGCACCTTGTCGAACTTCACGGTCGGGAAGTGGGGGGCCTGCTTCACCCGCTGCGCTTCCAGGAAATCGAGGAGGGTGCTCACGTCGCTGTTCAAGAAGGTGACCTCTCGGGCATGCTCGGTACGAAAGTCGCCGAATGATGCCCCCCCGCCCTCCGCGTGTCTACCTCGTCACCGACCCCTCCGGGGGGAGTGGGCTCGTTGGGCACACGGCGGCGGCGCTTCGGGAGGTGCCGCCCGGCGTGGTGGCCGTCCAGTTCCGCGCGCGCGGCGCCACGGGCCGGGAGTTCATGGACATGGCCCGTGCACTTCGGGCCGTCGTCTCGGCCGCGGGCCAGCTGCTCCTCGTGAACGATCGGTTGGACGTGGCGATGGCGGCCGGCGCGGACGGTGTCCACCTGCCCGCGGCGGGAATTCCGCCGGGGGAGGCCCGGAGGTTGGCTGGAAACGGGCGTCTCATCGGTGTCTCCTGCCACTCCGCCGCCGACGTGGAGCGGGCCAGGGGTGCCGGGGCCGATTTCGCGACCTTCGGCCCGGTCTTCGAGACGCCATCGAAGCGGGAGTACGGCCCGCCGGTGGGGCTCGGCCCGCTGCGGGAGGCGTCCCTTCTGGGGCTGCCCCTCGTGGGGCTGGGCGGGGTGGATGTTGCGAACGGTCCGGAGGTCGTCGCCGCAGGGGCGCACGGGCTGGCCGCGATCCGGGCCTGGCTCGACGCTCCCGATCCGGCGGTCGTCGTGCGAAGGTTCCTGGACGCGACGGAGATGAGAAAGAGGTGAGAGACATGCACGGCCACGGGCACCAGCACGACCACGGTCAGGAGCACGGCCACGGTCACGAGCACGGCCATTCGCACGGTCCGTACGACAAGCACAGGAACCCGGAGGACTTCGCCCGCTACCTGGGAAAGCTCGAGGACCCCGAGCGGAAGGCCTGGCAGATGCCCGAACGCGTCGTGGACGCGCTCGGGCTGCGGCCTGGCGACGTGGCCTGCGACGTGGGAGCCGGAACGGGCTACCTGGCGCTGCGGATGGCCAGGGCCGTCGGCCCCGAAGGCGCCGTCTACGCCATCGACGTGGATTCCAGGATGATCGAGGAGATCGGGAAGCGCATCGGGGAGTCGGGGATCGAGAACGTCCACCCCATCCTCTCCGACGCGCGGCGCGGCGCGCTCCCGCCGCGGCGCTGCCAGGTCATCCTCGTGGTGAATGCCTATCACCACTTCCCCGACGGGGCCGGGTATCTGAAGCGGCTGGCCGGAAGGCTCGCTCCCGGCGGGCGGATCGTGATCGTGGACTTCCACAAGCGGGAGCTGCCGGTTGGCCCGCCGCCGGGGCACAAGATCTCCGGGACCGAGCTCGCCGCCGAGGCGCGGCGAGCCGGCCTCGAGGTGGCGCGGGAGCGGCGCTTCCTGCCCTACCAGTACTTCCTGGAGCTGGCCCCGATCAGGGGGCGCGCGCCGGGTCGAGGGCCGGGGAAGGGGAAGGCGGGGGTGAAGGCGACGAGGCCGCCACCCCGAGGGCCCAGGCCAGGAGCGCGAGGTCGCGCAGGACGGTCCACCAGGTAGCCGCGTCGGTCCCGCCGAAGCAGCCGCAGGCGAGGTCGATCCCGCGGGCCAGCGCGCTCGCGAGACCCACGGTGAAGACCGCCAGGAGCCCTGCGAGGAGGAGGGCCGCGGGCCGGGCCCAGACGTTCAGCATGAGGGCGACGCCGGCCAAGATCTCCACGCCGACCACCGCGGCCGCCACCACCGGCACGAGCGACGGGGGGACGATCCGGTAGTTGGCCACACTCTCCGCGAAGGCGGCCATGTCGGGCACCTTGGTGACCGAGGCCCAGAGGAAGAGCGCGCCGAGGATGATGCGCGCGGCACGGGCGAGGAGCTTCATTTCCCGAACGCCTCCGGGCCGCAGGCGCCGCACATGCCCGCCGCCGACGGCCCCTGGGCGGCGACCCAGGCGGGCCAGGCTCCCTGGAGGACCCGCACGTCGGGAAGCCCGGCGCGCCGCAGCCGCCCGGCGACGTCGTCGGCCACGGCGCAGCTGTAATCCCCGTCGTAGACCACCACCAATGGATACGTGCGGAGCTGGGCGACGACCGCCGCCTCGTCGGGGTGGCCAGCCGCGGGCAGGTGGACGGCGTTCTGGATGTGTCCGTGGGCGAACTCGTGGGGGCCCCGGGCGTCCACGAACCCGGCCAGGCAGGCGGTGCAGAGCCCCTTGGCCTCGTCCACGCCGATGCGGACCGGCCTCCAGGGCGGGGGGGTCGCGGTGGACTGAGCCACGGTGGCCGAGGCCGGCATGGCGCAGGCGCCGCCCCCCGACTCGGCGGCCGACAGGACAGGCTGCCGGAGCTCGGCCGGATGGGGCGAGACCGCGTTGGCGGCGAGCCCGAGGGCGCTTCCCGCGGCGGCCAGGAGGGCCATCTGTGCGACGGTGTTCATCGGCGGCGGATGCTAACCCGGGAACGCCGCGGCGGGGGGCCAGATTCCCGCCGGGAGGCCGTCCCCCGGATGCCGTACCGGCCCCGGTACCGGTCGGGGTGCGCCTGCGCCGGGGTGCGGCTATATTGCGCGCCGCCATGGGCGTACCCGTCTACGAGATCTCCAAGGACTTCATGTTCAGCGCCGCGCACCAGATCCGGTTCCACCCGGGGAAGTGCGAGCGGCTGCACGGCCACAACTGGAGGATCCGGCTCCACGCCCGGGCCTCGAAGCTGAACCACCTCTCCATGGTGGTGGACTTCGCGGATCTCCAGCGGATCGTGGCCGAGATCGGGGCACGCTTCGACCACCGGAACGTGAACGAGATCCCCCCGTTCGACGAGCTGAACACCACCGCGGAGAACATCGCCCGGTACTTCTTCGACGAGGCAAATCGAAGGATCGCCGCGACCGAGGGGGAGCGGGTCCGGGTGTCGAAGGTGGAGGTCTGGGAGAACGAGGGGTCGCTGGCGGTGTACAGGGAGGAATAACAGCGCGGCCTTCAGGCCGCGCAATGGCCGCTAACGGCCGCCTCCCCCGCGTCACGTTCCCCCGGAGTTCGCCCGGGCGAGCTTTCCTGTTCCCCCGATTCACCTGGGTGAACTCGCGCCCGCCGTCGCCCCCGCCAGCCTCTCCCGCATCGCCTTGGCTTCGATGAGCAGCGGGATGTCCTCGTCCGCCTTCTCCCACCGCTTCAGCATCTCGTCGTTCCGCTCGCGGGCCTTCGGGAGGTCGCCCATCCTCTCGTAGCAGGTGGCGAGGCGGTGGAGCATGCGGGGCAGATCGTAGGACCGGGACCAGGGCTGTGAGGGCCAGGGCACCGCGCGGGCCTCCTCCAGGTGCTTCACGGCTCCCGGGCAATCACCCGAGGTGAAGTGGAACCAGCCGGCAAGCTGGAGGCCGATCCACCGGTGCGGCAGGAAAGACTCCCTGATGTTCTCGGCGATGATCGTGTCCGCGTCGCCCAGCCTGCCCTCGCTCCAGGCCAGGATGGCCTCGCCTTGGCGTCGATGAGAGTCGATGGTGGAAATGCTCCAATCCGGGGTCGACCTGGCCCTGAGGACTTGCTCTCTTGCCCTGGTCCGGTCTCCCAGGATCAGGAACCCAAGGGCTGCGCCGAGGATCGGAGGGGTTGACGACCACTCGAATATCCATTCGGGGGGAGAGCCCTCTTCCGCGCGTCGATTCCAGGCGGCCTCCAACTCCTCCACCGACCCCTTCATCAACGCGATGTCGGTCCGCACGAATCGTGGGGGGCCTCGCTTCACCTCCGGATGCTCCCACACCGCATACGCCTCCCGGATCCGGCCGCTCGCGAGGAGCACGTGGTAGAGCTCGAAGCGCGGAGGCTTCTTCCCTTTGGACTCGAACCCGGCGAACGCGGTGAGCACCCAAGCCTCGGCCTCGGCCATGCGGCCCTGGTAGCAAAGATAAGTGTTCCAGAGGTGGCCTCCCATGCCGGGGGTGCCGTTGATCCGGGCGGCCCGGTCGAGGATCTCGACACCTTGCCGTTCCCTGCCAGCGCCCAGAAGTCCGAGCGCGGCGCCGAGAAACGCATCCGGCCTGGGATCCGCCGCCGCGCGGCCTGCCACCTGGGCCTCGTCGTAGTGTACGGCTGCGGTTGCGGCCTGCTCGATGACCGGCAGGAACTGCGCGGACTGGCCAGTCCACCACGCGGAGACGATCAGGTGGTAGGTGGCGTAGACATTGCCCGGATCGAGCTGGAGCGCCCGTTCGAAGTACTCGACGGACCTTCCCATGTTCGTTTCCCAGTGGTGGAGGATTTCACCAGCCTGCATGAGAACGTCCTTGTCGAGCGGGTACGCCGCGACGGATTCTCCCGACAGGCGTTCGGCGTCGTTGATCCGCTTGTCGACGAGCGCGCGGAATGCGCGAAGGGTGAGCCGCTCCTTCTCCGGCAGCCGGTGGGCCCGGGCCTCGGCTGCCTCCATCTCCTTGACGCCGGGAGCATCCCTCTGACCAGGATTCCACTCGTGCCAGAAGGCCGTGAGAGCGAGCTGGTGGTAAGCGAGGGCGAACTCGGGATCTTCCTTCACCGCCTCCTGGGCCAGTCGCCGGGCCTCAGGAAGGTCCATCCGATCCGTGGCCAGCCGCGACTGGAAGAGCAGCGCCCAGGCCTTCGGGTTGTCCGTGGTGATGGAGGCTACCTTGGGTGGAGGGGGCGCGGCGGCATCCGGGCGGCCCAGGCGCTTCCTCGTCGCCGTTCCGAGCCGATCGACGAGGTCGAAGACGGCGCCCTTGCCAGAGGCCCGGTCGCTGACCGTGAAGATGTACTCGTCGTGGAGCGGGTCGAGCGCGCGCATCTCGACCACGTAGACATCGCCGAGCTTGCGGATGGATGCGAGCAGGAGGGCATTCGCGCGCGTCTCCCGCCCGACCTCGCGCGCCAGCGGCTCGTCGATGCGCTCGACGGCTCCCTTGCCGAGCTGCTTGAGCACGTCCACCATCCGGCCGCGGGTGAGGACGCGAAGCTGGGTGCCCTGCTCGAGGGATGTGATGAGCAGGCCGGAGATGGAGTCGAGCTCCTTTTCCCCGGTCTCGTTCGTGAAGTCGGCGACGGCCACGGTGGGACGCCCGCCCGGGATCTGCCGCTCCCAGATGCGCCAGGTGGCGAAGCCGGCGACGGCGAGGCCCACGACCAGGCCCACCCCTCCCAGGATCGCGACCCGTCGGGCACGTCGGGGGCGATCGAGAATCAGGCGAGCGGAGCGAAGCTCCGAGAGCCAGGAACGTCCGTCCCTCGGCCTCGCCGCCGGATCCTCGGACAGCGCCGCCGCCATCACCCTCGCGACCGGCCGCGGTATCCCGGCGAGCCTCGGCCCTGGAGTCACAGCAGGCGGCTGGGGCGATGCCTTCGGCGCCTCCCACATCAGCTCGGTCTCCGGCTCCGTCCCGGCTGCAGGCGTCGGAGTCCTCTCCACCGGCCGCTTGCCCGTCAGCATCTCCCCCAGCACCATCCCCGCCGCCCACACGTCCGCCCGCTCGTCGACCACCGTCCCCGCCGCCTGCTCCGGCGCCATGTACGCGGGAGTCCCGGCCCCGCTCGACCCCTCCGTCCCCAGCAGGTGGGCGAGCCCGAAGTCGAGCAGCTTCACCCGTCCGTCCTCGCAGACGAAGACGTTGGCCGGCTTCAGATCCCTGTGCAGCACGCCCCGTGAATGGGCGTGCGAGAGTCCCTCGGCCATCTGCTCGGCGATCCGTAGCGCCTCGTCCACGGGAAGCGGACCCTTCTCGATCCGCTTCGCCAGCGTCTGCCCGCGCAGGAGTTCCATCACGAGGTAAGCACCCGCCGGGCAGGTCCCCACGTCGAAGATGGTGACGATGGCCGGATGGTCGAGCTTGGCGACCGCCTCGGCCTCCTTCTTGATCCACTCCTCGGAGAAGGTCTTGCGGGTCCGTCCCGGCTTCAGGGCCTTGAGCGCGACCGTGCGCCCCAGTTCCGGGTCGAACGCCTCGTACACCGCGCCGAAGCCACCCCGGCCGATCTCCTCGCGGATCTGGTACCGCCCCACGACGTCACCCGGCTTGAGCGGCTCGCGCCATGACGCGGCGAGGTCCACGTCGGGGGCCTGGAAGATCTCGACGAGGAGCTTCGACAGGTCGCCCATGTCACTTCACCGCGATCCTCTCCCGCATCGCCTTCGCCTCGATGAGCAAGGGGATGTCCTCGTCGGCCTTCTCCCACCGCTTCAGCATCTCGGCGTTCCGCTCGCGCGCCTTCGCCACGTCCCCCATCTTCTCGTAGCAGGTGGCGAGGCCGTGGAGCATGCGGGGCAGATCATAGGACCGGGACCAGGGCTGTGAAGGCCAGGGCACCGCGCGGGCCTCCTCCAGGTACTTCACGGCGCCTGGGCAATCACCCGAGGTGAATCGGAACCACCCGGCAACCTGGAGAGCGACGAACTGGTGCGGCGGGAAGGACTCCCTGATGTTCTCGGCGATGATCGCATCCGCGTCCTCCATCCTGCCCTCGCTCCACGCCAGGATGGCCTCGCCTTGGCGTCGATAGGAGTCGAGGGCGGAGACGTTCCAGTCCGGGGTCGACTTGGCCCTGAGGATTCGTTCTCTGGCCCTGGTTCGGTCGCCCAGGACAACGTAGCCAAAGGCAGCCCCCAGGATCTGGGGAGCTGACGCTGTCTCGAAGTTCCACGAGACCTCGGGGCCTTGTTCCTCGCGTCGATTCCAGGCGGCCTCCAATTCCTCCACCGACCCATTCAACGTCGCGATGTCGGTCGACACGTACCGCGGCGGACCTGCCTTCCCCTCCGGATTCTCCCATACCGCATACGCCTCCCGGATCCGGCCGCTCGCGAGGAGCACGTGGTGGAGGTGGAAGCGCGGAACCTCCTTCCCGATGGACTTGAGCCGGGGGAATGCTGCGCGCACCTCGGCCTCCGCCTGGGCCATCCGGCCCTGGTAGCAGAGGTAGGTGATCCAGAACTTGCCCCCACCGCCGTGAGCGCCCTGGGTGCCCTTGATCCGGGCTACCCGCTCGAGGAGGTCGACCCCTTCCCGTTCCTTTCCGGCGGCCAGGAGCCCAATCCCAATGATGAAGAGCTCGTTCGCCTTCGCCCCGGCCACCGGGCTGCCGATCACCTGGGCCTCGTCGTACTGGACGGCCGCGGCGGCGCGCTGCTCGATGAACGGGAGGTACCGCGCGGACTGGCCCGACCACCACACAGTGTAGAGCAGGTGATCGGTGGCGACGAAGTCCCCAGGGTCCAGCTGAAGCGCTCGCTCGAAGTACTGAACGGCTTTCCCCATGTCTGCTTCCCAGTGGAAGAGGACGTCGCCGGCCTGCATGAGGACTTCCTTGTCGAGTGGGTACGCGGCGACGGACTCCTCCGACAGGCGCACGGCGTCGTCGATCCGCCGGTCGACCATGGCGCGGAAGATGCGGAGGGTGAGCCGTTCCTTCTCCGGGAGCCGGTTGGCCCTCGCCTCGGCGGCCTCCAGTTCCTTGAGTCCGGGCGACCCCGGGCCGGTGGGATTCCACTCGTGCCAGAAGGCCTGACGAGCGAGCTCGAGGTGGGCGAGGGCGAACTCGGCATCCTCCTTCACCGCTTCCCCTGCGAGCCGGCGCGCCTCCGAATGCTCCATCCGGTCCCTGACGGCCTGCCGAGACTGGAAGAGCAGCGCCCAGGCCTTCGGGCTGTCGGTCGTGATGGAGGCCACCTTGGGGGGTTGAGGCGCGGTGGCGTCCGGGCTGCCCAGGCGCTTCCTCGTCGCCGCACCGAGCCGGTCCACGAGATCGAAAACGGCGCCCTTGCCGGCGGCCCGGTCGGTCACCGTGAAGATGTACTCGTCGTGGAGCGGGTCGAGGGCGCGCATCTCAACCACGTAGGCGTCGCCGAGCTTTCGGATGGAGGCGAGGAGCAGCGCCTGGGTGCGAGTCTCCCTTCCGACCTCCCGCGCCAGCGGCTCGTCGATGCGCTCGACGTGGCCCTTCCCCAGCTGCTTCAGGACGTCGACCATCCGGCCGCGGGTGAGGACGCGAAGCTGGGTGCCCTGTTCCAGGGAAGTGATGAGCAGGCCGGAGATGGAGTCGAGTTCCTTCTCCCCGGTCTCGTTCACGAAGTCGGCGACGGCCACGGTGGGTCGTCCGCCAGGGATCTGGCGTTCCCAGATGCGCCAGGTGGCGAAACCGGCGACGGCGAGGCCGACCAGGATGAAGGCGGTCGCAAACGCAGTGATCCGTCGCAGACGACGCGGCCGGTCCACCAGCAGGCGAGCGGAGCGAAGCTCCGAGAGCCAGGAACGTCCGTCCCTCGGTCTCGCCCCAGGATCCTCCGACAGCGCCGCGGCCATCACCCTCGCGACAGGCCGCGGCACCCCGGCGAGCTTCGGCCCAGGAGTCACGGCGTCCGACTGGGGCGCAGCCCTCGCCGCCTCCCACATCAACTCGGTCTTCGGCTCCGCGGTCGCCGCCCCGGGCTCGGGGGAGGGCGTCCTCTCCACCGGCCGCTTGCCCGTCAGCATCTCCCCCAGCACCATCCCCGCGGCCCAGACGTCCGCCCGCTCGTCGACCACCGCCCCCGCCGCCTGCTCCGGCGCCATGTACGCAGGAGTCCCGGCCCCGCTCGACCCCTCCGTCCCCAGCAGGTGCGCCAGGCCGAAGTCGAGCAGCTTCACCCGCCCGTCCTCGCAGACGAAGACGTTGGCTGGCTTCAGATCCCGGTGCAGCACGCCCCGTGAATGGGCGTGCGCCAGCCCCTCCGCCATCTGCTCGGCGATCCGCAGCGCCTCGTCCACGGGAAGCGGACCCTTCTCGATCCGCTTCGCCAGCGTCTCGCCCCGCAGCAACTCCATGACCAGGTACGCACCCGCTGGACACGTCCCCACGTCGAAGATGGTGACGATGGCCGGGTGGTCGAGCTTGGCGACCGCCTCGGCCTCCTTCTTGATCCACTCCTCGGAGAAGGTCTTGCGGGTCCGTCCCGGCTTCAGGGCCTTGAGGGCGACGGTCCGCCCCAACTCCGGGTCGAACGCCTCGTACACCGCGCCGAAGCCACCCCGGCCGATCTCGGCCTTGATCTGGTAGCGCCCGACCACGTCGCCCGGCTTGAGCGGCTCGCGCCACGACGCGGCATGGTCCACTTCCGGCGCCTGGAAGATCTCCACCAGGAGGCGGGAAAGCGTCCCCTGTGCTCCGTCGCGTGTGGGACCCTGACCTTCAGCCACGGCGCTCCCCCCCCCGGCTGACCGTTGATGCTACGCGAGTCGGATCGCACTTCTCAACCCGGCGAGGGGACGAGCGGCCGCCCAGATTGTGACCTCGAATTCGACCGACGCGTCGCTTTTCGCGGTGCGTCATTGACCGAGATCATCGAGTCCCCTTTCGGGTGTGTCGACTTCCACGATCCGTGTGGCCTACCGTCACACCCGTCGGCGACTTCACTCAACGCTACATCGGCCCGGGACGCGAACTGCGGCCCGCTCAGGGGGGAGCGATGGACGCGACGACGGCATGGACGTGGGCGTGTCGGGCTTCACGGGCAACGGCGTGCCTGGCGGCGCTCGCCTGCGCCACCGCGGGGTGGGCCCAGACCACCGGAACCCTGGTGGGAACGGTCACCGACGGGGCCACCGGGAAGCCAGTCGCGGGCGCCCTCGTTATCGCGACCAGTCCGGCCCTCCAGGGGGAGCAGGCCGCGGTGACCGACTCCAAGGGGCACTTCGTCCTCACGCTGCTGCCGCCCGGCCGCTACAGGCTCGCGGCCCAGCTCCAGGGATACCTGCCCGCCGAGCGCGGCGACCTGGTCCTCCGGGTGGACTACACGCTGCGTGTCAACCTGGCCGTCACGCCGGAGGCCGTGGAGCACGAGCCGCAGGTCGTCCGGTCCCGTGTGACACCAGTGGTGAACATCGGCAACGCCGAGGCGGGAGGGGTCATCTCCCGGGAGTTCCTGGCCACCATCCCGACCACCCGCGACTACGAGGGCACGGTGATCGTCACCCCGACGGCGCTGCGCGACGGGGGCGGGATCAGCCTGGGCGGGGCGACCTCCCCGGAGAACAACTACATGCTCGACGGGCTCCGGGTGGGGGACCCGTCCTACAACTACCTGGGCACCAACCTGCTCACCAACTTCATCGACCAGATCGACGTGAAGACGAGCGGATTCCTCCCCGAGTACGGCTACTCGTCGGGCGGAATCGTCAACACCGTCATCAAGTCGGGCGGCAACGAGTTCCACGGCTCCATCTGGGGCAACATCACCCCCGGGATCTTCTCCCCGCCCGGTGAGGTGCTGGGGGCGAACGGGATGGCTGTGGCCTCCTATGCCTCCCCCTACAAGGGCGGATACCAGAGCGACTTCGGCCTGGAGGTGGGGGGCCCCGTCCTGAAGGACCGGCTCTGGTTCTATGCGGGGCTCGCCGCGCAGCTCGACGAGACCGTGCGAACCGGCTTCTACCGGACCCGCGTCGCCACCCAGGAGGATCCCGGGGTGTCGCAGTTCGACCCCTACGGGATGTTCGTCATGCAGCAGCTCCCGGGGACCGAGAAG
The DNA here is from genome assembly GCA_903874275.1 of uncultured Anaeromyxobacter sp. Taxonomy (GTDB): domain Bacteria; phylum Myxococcota; class Myxococcia; order Myxococcales; family Anaeromyxobacteraceae; genus CAIOAK01. Next base: position 1,518 of record CAIQRS010000267.1, on the reverse strand, counting down.
GTCTACGGGGAATCCTTCCGGCGCATCTACGCGGTTGCCAAGCTCACCTGGCTCGTGAACGAGAACCACAACCTGTTCCTCAGCTTCAACACCCAGCCAACCTGGAATGACGGGAACGCGGGACTGGCCGGCTCGCCGTCCGCCATGACGGGATCGGGGTACTACAACACGACCAACCTCGTGCTCGGTTACGGCGGAAAGCTCCTCGACAAGCACCTGCTCCTGGAGGCGAACATCGGGCTCTACGACTCGCCCTTCATCCCCCAGATGCAGGTCGTGGACGGCGTCGATCGGGCCACGACGCCGAGAATCTATTGGCGCACCGTGCAGCCGCTCCAGAACTTCAACCCGGTGGTGGCCGACCTCTGCCCCTACGCGAGCCGGCAGACGGGGATCGGCGCTGCGCCCGGCTGCTACGTCCAGGGGTATCCCACGGGGGGGGGCGGCGGTTACGAGGAGAGCACCACCCGGCGGCTCGCCGGGACCGCGTCCGCGACGGTCCTCTTCGACCTCGCCGGCCCGCACATGCTGAAGGGCGGAGTTCAGGTCGACTACGCCGAGTACAGCGGCACGAGGGGACTCACCGGCGGCTCGTACTGGGATGCCTGGGGGCGCTTCCTGGGGCCGGGCGTCCCGGGGACCGGCGGCAGCTTCAACGCCTTCCAGATGACATCCTACGGCCGACCCGACCCCGCGCTCGTGATTCCCGGTACGGACCCCGCCGCGTCCTCGAACTGGTGCACCAGCATCGTCGAGGGCCGGTGCGTGAACGCGGGCGGGAAGGACCCGACGCAGTGGGCGACGGCCTCGGTCCTCACCCACAACTGGTCGAACGGCTTCTACCTCCAGGATACCTGGACCATCGCCAACGTCCTCACGCTGGGGTTCGGCGTGCGCCTCGACACGCAGGTGATGACCAACGCATCGCCGGACAATCCTCCCTGGACGCCGCAGCTCGACATCCAGAACAGCTGGGCCCCTCGCGTGCAGGCCATCTGGGACTTCACCGGGCAGGGGAGGGGGAAGATCCAGGCGAACTGGGGGCGCTACTACGAGTCGGTGCCCCTCACCATGGCCTTCAACTCGCTGGCCACCGTTCCCAATGTCAGCGGCAGCTACCAGCTGTCCACCTGCTCGGCCGACATGATCCCCGGACCCGCCTCCGCCGGGAACCCCGCCGTCAGCTGCCCCAACGTCTACGGGCTCCCGGTCGGCTCCGGGCCGGGCCCCAACACCGTGGCGCTGGGCCCGAGCCCGCTCACCGGCGCGGGCTTCAAGGTCTACTCGCCCTACTTCACACCGATGGCCCCCGACCTCGAGGGGCAGTACACCGACCAGTTCGGTGGTGGCGTGCAGTACGAGCTCCTCCAGGACCTGTCGGTGGGCGTCGACTACATCGGCCGCCGCCAGGGCAACGTCATCGAGGACATGTCGTCCAACGAGGCCAGCACCTACTTCATCGCCAACCCCACCGTCTCCCGTCCCTGGACCGCGACGGATGGGCCCTACGCCGGGCAG
>CAIQRS010000266.1 GCA_903874275.1 uncultured Anaeromyxobacter sp. | reverse complement strand
CTCGGACCCGCTCGCGGCCCGAGCGACACTTCTCCGACAGCTTCATCACCGTTCGGCTCTCCATCGCGCGAAGCGTCGCTTCATGGCTCCCTCGCTGCCCCGCCTGTCATCGCCCGAGGAACTTGTGACGCAGTAGTGTTAAATGGTCGGGGAGACAGGATTTGAACCTGCGACCCCTTGGTCCCGAACGGGGCTCGCGGCGCTTGCACCGGTTTCACCGGAGTGCACGGAGCGTCAAGCGGCTGATTTCGTTGGAGCGGGGGATCCGACTGGATCGCACGCGATGCACGGCGAGGCACCCGGACGCGACGCGTGGACTGCTGGTGGACTGCGGGCAGGAGCCCCTCCCCTCCCCGCGCTGGGCGCGGAGCTCTTCATCCAGGCGGGCGCCATCGCCGCCGAGCGGGCGGTACGCGGCGCAGGAAGCCGCGTCGAAATCGAGGCGATCCTCCGGCGCGCATGCGACCAGGTAGCGCTGCTGTTGCTCGGTGCACAGGCAACTGGAGGCCGGTCATGACCTGGCCGGAACTGCCTCATGGAAGTGGCGGATCGAGGCGTTCAGCGAGCGCCCGGCCGGATGGCCTCGATCCACAGTTCCCTCCTCGCGCCTGATTTCACGACGGCCTCAAACACGGGGCGGCCAGTAGTCCCCGAATGCGGTCCAGCGCGCGGAAGTTGCGCCCGAAGGTGGAGGGGTACGAGCAGTTCCTTCGTCAGGAGCGAAACTCGGCCCCTTAGACGACAGACGGCCGGCTCACAAGCTGGCGCATCCTTGTCGATTGAAAGTTCTACGTCGACTTCGCACGGGAGGATGACGTACGCGCTGCGGTCCGGGTACTGCCTTCGAAGCGCGTCTGGGTCCGGTCCCACGTCGACCAGGAAGAGTCGGGTTGCATTGTGCAGCCTGCGCTCCAGCGCCCTCGTTTCCTCACGTCCAGACTCGCCGAGCTTTCCTTCTGCGGCAGCTCTGTCTCGCCGCGCGATCTCCTCAGCTACCGCAGCGGTCCAGGCCTTCTTGCGGTCGCCATCGAACTGCACGACCGCCCAGGCTCGCCGCGGCAACTGGCGGACGGCGGAACGCCGAGCATCCTCCAGGCCTAGGGGCAGCACGACGTCGAATCCGAGTTGGGCTAGACGTGGAGGCTCGACAACGACCGTTCCCTCGGATGACTCGTATTGACCGGCCGTAACGGGTCGACCTGGCATCCAGTGAATCACCGCAAGACGGAGGATCACGGCGGAGCTCTCCGGCATCGTCGACCATTCAGCCAATGCCTCCCGCTCGCTCAGAGTGAGGGTGGCATCCGGCTCACCGAGCCGATTCCGGGCGACGCCCGTCAGCACCCACGCATTGACAAGGATGACGAGAATCGCCGCTCCGTAGCCGAAGTACCGTCTCATGGCTGGCCTCCCTGGGCCGCCGCCCGCAGCCGCCTCATGACCATCAGGCAGAGGAGGGCCGTCAAGCCCACGAGCAGGAAGAACAGGTACTTCGGCACGGATTCCCACCACCAGTCGTAGAATTTCGTGAAGAGGAGCACTGCGAAAGCAGTAGCCCCGAGATTGACGATTCCGGGCCACGCGAACCGGAGCCCGGCCCAGATGGCGACCCCAGAGAGGGCGAACCCGGCCACTTGGTAGAAATGCTCGGCCGCTCCTGGAGAGAGCGGGAGCATGCTTGCCTCGCCCCAGTGTCCTAGCACCAACACCGCGACGAGAATCGCAAGCAGGCCGAAGAAGCGGTAGGCCCCAGGAAAGCTCGGATGCGCGCGGTCCGGAATGAAGCCCAGACCAAAGATGACGGCTCCTGCCGGAATGAAGTGCTCGGGCTGCCGATCCACCGAGATCCAGTAGAGACCGTGCCAACTGCCTGCCGTTGCAGAGAGCCAGCCCAACGAGCACAAGATCCCCGCAATCAGCATCAGTCGCAGGCCGTAACCGTACGCGAGCAGGAACGCGAAGGCGCCCCAGGCGAGCATCGCGTTCTGGGTAGGCGCAAGCGCGAAGATCTGCCCGAGCATCGAGAGATCGAGGACGAAGCAGGCGAAGGCTACGAGCGCCGCGATGGCCGCCACGTAGCCGGTCCTCTCGCGCCGTGCCGCCACCTCGACGCCCACGATGGCGACCAGCGGCGCCGTCACCAACACGCTCACTTGGGCGGTGGTCCCGAGGAATCCCCAGTACCGGTAGAAGAGGAAGAAGATGGCGGCCGCCATGGCCGACGCTCCCAGGAAGGCGGCGATCCGCATGCCCCACGAAAGCTGCTTCTGCGGGGAAGTGATGTCGACATCGAAGGCCTCAGACATCGCAGCCAGGAGCCGGTCATGATGAGACGATACGAGAGCCGCCTGGTCCGGGGGCATCGCCACCAAGCCTTCCCGGGCGAGCGCCTCGACCTCCGCGCGGAATGCGCGCACCTGGTCTGCTCGCTGCTGCGCCTCGTCCCTGTCGCGGTGCATGCCTTCCACCTCGTCGGCCGATGAGAATGGCCATGCTACCGCAGGTCCTGATCGCACCGCGGGATAAGGAGCAGATGGGAGGCCCACATCCCCGCCGACCGCTCTACAGATGAACCAGCCCTGTCGACGGTTCCCTGTTGACGGGCGCCGGAGTCCGGGATCGACGACGTTTGCCCATGGTTGGTCTACAGGGCGACACACCGACTCGATCGGGCAACCCTGCGCAATCCGGGCGCCCCGCCCCGCCGCCCCGTCGTGACGGAGCGTGCGTCAGGACGGGTGCCAGCAGCCCGATCCCACACTCCCAACCACTACGTGGGATTGTGGGATCGGGTTGCTGTCACCTGATGGAAGCAAATTGGAGCTCGGGGCGGCGGGGCGGGGCTGGGTCTGGTTGGTCAGGGTTCACTTTGGGAAGAATACAGATTCGAGGAATCACAAGGATGGGGGAGAACAGACAAAGTAGAAAGGAGGCAGGGTTTATGGGGGTCGTCTGTCCTGGGGAGCGTCGTCGTCGTGCTCGGGCTGCGTTTGGCTCTTTGAGTCATGAAGGGCAAGAATCGGGTCCGGGTCGAGAAGGTGCGCTTCGAGCGGCGGAAAGCCGAGAAGCAGCGGTGGCGTGACCAGGATCGGTTGGCATTCGAGTGGGGGCAGGTGATCCCGTTGGTAGGAGTGAGTTCCTGAAGGGGCCCTCTGGTACCCACCCACTCGGCAGGCTGCCCCGCCTGGTGGTATCTTCCCGTCATGGCGCGCGACCCGCGAGACCTGAAGCGCTTGGCCGAGGAGCTGGCTTCCCTGTCGCCCGAGGACCGGGCGCGGGTGATGGCCGAGATTCGCCACCGCCACGCCGCTCGGCCCCTCCCGAAGAGCTTCCGGCCACCGCTCCTGAAGGCCAGCGGCGGCCGATGGATCGGCGGCGACCTCCGTCGCGAGAGTCTCTACGGCGACGATGGCCGCTGACCGCATCTTCATCGACACCAACGTCCTCGTGGCCGCCTCGGTCGAGGCCCACCCCAGCCACGCCGTCGCGACCGCGTTCCTGGAGCGACTCGCACGTGACGGTGCCAACGCGTGCATTTCCACCCAGGTGTGCCGCGAATTCCTCGCGGTGCTCACCCGCGGCCCTGTCGAGGATAGGACGTTCGGCGTCGAGGAAGCGTTGGCGGCCCTCGGCGACTGGACGTCCGCTTGCGAACTCCTGGACGATGGCGAACCCGTCCTTCCGGAGTTGCTCGACCTGATTCGTCGCTTCGCCGTCCGGGGCAAGCAGGTGCACGACGCCAACATCGTCGCCACGATGCGGGCACACGGCGTCACGGTTCTCGCCACGCTCAACGGGAGCGATTTCCGTCGCTTCGACGAGTTGATCTCGCTCGCGCCCCTGGTCTCCTGAACCTCGGCCGTCCCTCGGAACCCTGGAACTCTTGCGTCAGGGCGACGCGTATACTATACGTATGTCAGGAGGACTCGTTATGGCATCCCGTAAGAAGCCACGCACCGACGGCCCCTTCTCCACGACGGAGAAGCTGATGCAGACCATCCGCATGCCGCGCGAGCTCGTCACCTTCCTCCGCGGCGAGGCGGACGCCCGCGGCGTGGACCTCACGGCGCACGTCGTCCGGCACCTCGACGGGCTCCGGACCTGGTTCGGCCTGCCAGTTGCCGCCGTGGCGCTCCTGGATGCGGATCGCAGCGCGCTCGGGATGGGGCGATACGAGTACCTGCTCCACCTCCTCTTCCAGCGCGCCCTCGTGCTCCGCGAGCAGGAGCCTGGCTTCGACGGCCCCAATTCGAATCCAGGGAGGAAGCGGTAGCGACCCCAACGGGGCCGCGCCGCCCGGAGGCGCGCCATGCCGAACGTCAAGGGAGCCGTCCTCACCGATCGCGATCGCGCCCTCCTCGCCTACGTCGGCATCGCCCGCTACACATCGGCCGACCAGGTCCACCGGCTCATCGCGCTCGACCGCAGCAAGAAGCTCGTCTACCGCCGCCTCGCGAAGCTCTGCCTGCCCGGTGGCCGCCCTGGTGAGGGGGCCTGCCTGCGCCGCCTGCACTACCGGCGCTACGAGGGCACGAGCGTCCCGGTCTGGGCGCTCACGCCCTACGGCCGCAGCCTTGTCACCCCGGGCCTCCCCTGGCTCCCGGCCCCGGCGAGCGACGTCGGCGCCCGGTTCCTGGAGCACACGCTGCTCCTCAACGACGTCCTCCTCGAGCTCGTCCTCTCGCTCAGGCGGTCCGAGACGGCGCTGCTCGCGGAGTTGCCCTTCCGCTGGCGCGCCGAGAACGACGAGGTCCTCCAGTTCCGCGCCCTGGGCCACCACCTCGGGGAGTCCCACCAGGCCGTCCTCAAGCCCGACGCCATCCTGGAGGTCCCGGGCCGGGGCCGCCGGCTCTTCATCGAGGCCGAGACGGGCACGCAGAGCATCGTCACCGCCCATCCGGAGCGAACCGGGGCCATCGTCTCCAAGGTGCGGCGATACCGGCAGTACTTCGACGTCCTCTCCGACGACCGCAAGGCCAGCTGGTACGTTCGCGCCTTCCCGGACGGGTTCGCTCCGCGCCTCGTCTTCGTCGTCCATTCCCTCGATCGAAGGCGGCGGGTGGAGCATGCGGTGAAGGCATGCCTCGACGGCACGAGCTTCCCGGAGGTCAGGGCCCGAATGGAGCACCGAGCGTTCGAGGTCATCGTCCTCACCTTCGCCGAGGCCGCTCGTAGGCTCCTCGGGTACTTCCCGGACCGACTGGCCTCCACCGTCCCGGCCAGCCGGCCTCCTGCTGCTGCGCCGTCCCCCTCGAAGCCCCCGACGGCGGCAGCCACGGTGCCGTCCCCTCCCCCGCCCAGGTTCGCCCTGGCCGTGGACGAGCGCGAGCTGCTCCTCCTGCGCGACTCCCTGGAGCGCGTGGACGAGGCGCTCTCGGACGCCTACGAAGCCATCGACCTCCACCAGCGAGCCGGCCACTGCAGATTTGACCTCGACGCCCTCCCCAGGACCGACCTCGACTACCTGCGGAAGCTCATCCTGTGCGACCGGGCAGCACCGCCTCAGTTGCCCGGAAGGGCGGTGGGCCCGTGAGCTTCCCGAAGGAGCCCGCCATGGACGCACGGAGCGCAACGCCGCGAGTCGCCGATCCACTGTGGACCGCCGAGGACGTAGCCGCCTTCCTCCGCGTCTCGCTGTCGATGGTCTACAAGCTCCGCCGGCAAGGCTCGCTCCCGGCCGTTCGCGTCGGCGCCCTGTTCAGGTTTCAACCCGACACCGTCCGAGGCTTCGCCCGGAGCGATGGCGTGGCCGGGGATCCTGGCCGAAGGTAGGAGGTCCGCATGGGCTCGGTGATGAAGCGGAAGAGCGGCCGGACGGTCATCCAGTGGATCGACGGGAGCGGCCGCCAGCGGCAGGAAACGCTGCCCAGAAACGGGAAGGACGGGAAGCCCCTCACCGAGAAGGGCGCCGAGCGGGAGGGTCGGAACCGCCTCGTCGATTACGAGGGCAAGGCCAGGCGCCAGCGTCAGGGACTCGAGCCGCTGCCGACCGCATCGCTCGACATGCTCTTCGACCAGCTCGTCGACTGGTGGTGGGAGAGTCACGGCCAGGCGCTGAAGTCGCCGGCAATCCGCGGTTTCCTCAAGAAGCACCTCAGCCCCAAGCTCGGTCGTCTCCCGCTCCGGGAGGTCACGACCGTCAAGATCGAGGGGGTCCTCACCGAGAAGGAGGCCAAGGGGGAGCTCTCGGGCAGGTCCCTGAACCACCTCCGGGGCTTCATGCACAACATCTACGAGTTTGCGCGCAAGGAAGGTGGCCCGTGGGCGGGCCGCACCAACCCGGTCGCCGACGTCAGCCGCCGCAAGCAAGAAGAGCCGGCCAGGAACATCCTCACCGTCCCGGAGTTCGAGCCGGTCCTCGACAAGACGCCCTCCACCTGGCGAGGGCCCGTCGCCACCGCAGTGTATGGGGGCCTGCGGGAAGGCGAGATCTTCGGCCTCCTCAAGGCCGACTTGGACTTCGACGCACTGGAACTCAGAGTTCATCGCTCCTGGGACGCCGAGCGGACCAAGGACAACAAGGTCGCTCGCATCCCCATCGTGCCCCAGCTCGTCCCATTCCTGAGGGAGGCGATGAAGTCGTCGGGGGTCTTCGTCTTCCCGAAGGCTGACGGCTCGATGCAGCCGCGGGAACTCCGGCTGGGGAAGATCTTGCGTCGCGCCATCGCGGCAGCCGGCCTCCTCGGAGGCTACGAGCATCGCTGCAGGGCCTGGCGCTGTGGCTGGCGCGAGCAACGCCAGGACCCCACCGCCCCCGCGACCTGCCCGCGCTGCGGGAAGCCCACCGCGTGGTCCAAGCCGATCCCCAGGCATGTCAGGTTCCACGACACGCGACACAGCTTCGGCACGGCGGTTGTGAGGGCGGCCGGGACGGCCGTCGCGCAGAAGGCCCTGCGCCACTCCGACGTGCGCCTGACCATTCACACCTACGGCCACCTCGACACCAAGGACGTCCGAGCCGGCCTCACCGGCGCCTTCGGTACGCCCTCGGGCACCACGTCCGCCGGGGGCGCGGACTGCACGGAACTGCAATCCTCCGAAAGGTCGCCCGGGAGCGCCGCCTGGACGGCTTCCGGAACTGCGGGGGACCAAATGGAAAGCCCCGCGACTCCTAGGGAATCGCGGGGCCAGGTGATGGTCGGGGAGACAGGATTTGAACCTGCGACCCCTTGGTCCCGAACCAAGTGCTCTACCAGGCTGAGCCACTCCCCGACGGAAGCTTTGTGATCGCCGCGCCCGGGAGGCGCGTCCGTGGAACCGGGCGGATCTACTGGACTCCCCGGATCGAGTCAAGATCCATCGGCCCTGCTTGAGGACCCACTCGCCGCGCTAGACCGGGTGCACGTACCACTGCCCCTTGGCCCCCTGCTCGCGCCGCAGCAAGCCCTCCTTCTCCATGGCCTCGAGAAGCCGGTTGAAGGAGGAGAAGCCGTGGTCCCGCTCGTCGAAGTCGGGCGACTTGCGGACGATGGCCTCCTTGATGGCCGAGGGGTTGATCGGCGCGGTGGCCTTGCCGAGCAGCGCCGCCGCGGCCTCGCGGGCCACCTCGGGGATCACCTTCTCCTTGGGCTTCTCCCGCTCGCTCTCCTTCTCCCGCCCGCCGTCGCGGCGGCGCTGGCCGGGGCCGCGCAGGTACATGAACTCGTCGCAGGCCTTCACGAAGAGCGGGCTGGTGGACTCCTTCACCGCCATGCCCACCACCGTCCGGTCGTTCTCCCGGAGCTTGTGGGCCAGCGGGCAGAAGTCGGAGTCGCCCGAGGCGATGACGAAGGTGTCGATGTGCTCCCGCAGGTAACAGAGCTCGAGCGCGTCGATGACCAGGCGCACGTCGGCTCCGTTCTTGCCGGAGCGGGTGGAGGGCGGCACGTCGATGAGCTCCACGCCCAGGTCGTGCAGCCGCGCGGCGGCGTCGGCGAAGCGGGCCCAATCGGCGTAGGCCCGGCGGTAGACCACCTTCCCCTTCTCCAGCAGGGTGTCGATGGCCGGCTGGAGGTCGAAGGCCTCCGGCGCGATGCCGGTGCGGGTGACCAGGTTCTCGAAGTCCACGAACAGTGCAATGCGCTGCGCCTGCGACTCGCCCTTCATCGGGTACAACACAGTTCTACCTCGTCGGGTGACTTCGGGACGGCCGCGGTGAGGTTCTCGTGGCCCTCCGGTGTGACCAGGATGTCGTCCTCGATGCGGATGCCGATGCCGCGCAGCTCGGGCGGCGCACCGGTGTCGTCGGCCGCCACGTAGAGCCCGGGCTCGACGGTGATGACGTTGCCCGCGGCCAGCCGCCGGGACTCGCCGTCCACGTGGTAGACGCCCACGTCGTGCACGTCCATGCCCAGCCAGTGGCTGGTGCGGTGCATGTAGTACTTCTTGTACGACCCGTCGGCGATGCGCTCCGCGGGGATCCCGTGCAGGAGGCCGAGGGCGATCATCCCCTCGACGAGCTTCCGGACCACGATGTCGTGGAGCGCGTCCACCGTGACGCCGGGCTTCACCGCGGCGATGCCCGCCTCCTGGGCGGCGAGCACCACGTCGTAGGCCTTGCGCTGCGCCTTGGTGAACTCGCCCGACACCGGGAAGGTGCGGGTCACGTCGGCGGTGTAGAGGCCGTACTCGCCCCCGGCGTCCACCAGGCACAGCTCCCCGGCCTTCAGCTCGGCGTTCCCGGCCCGGTAGTGCAGGACGGTGGCGTTCACACCGGTGGCCACGATGGTGCCGTAGCCCGGACCGTTCCCGCCGCGGCGGCGGAAGGCGTACTCGATCTCCGACTGGACCTGGTACTCGCGCGCCCCGGGGCGGCCGTCGCGCATGGCCGCCATGTGGGCCTCGGCGGTGATCTCGGCGGCGCGGCGCAGCCGCTCGATCTCCTCGGGCGCCTTCACCAGCCGCTGCTCGTGGAGGATCGACGCCGGGTCCCGCACCGGGTCGGGCACGCGGACGCCGGTGCGCACCCGGGCGCGCAGCTTCTGGACGATCCGCACCACCCGCTCGTCCCATTCGCGGGAGAAGCCGAGCCGGTACCAGAGCGCCCCGCCGCGGGCCAGGTGCTCCTCCAGCTTGGCCTCCATCTCGGCGACCGGGTGGGCGGCGTCGGCGCCGTGGGCGGACACCGCACCCTCGACCCCGGCCCGGAAGCCGTCCCAGATCTCCCGCTCCCGGTCCTTGGGGCGGACGAACAGCACCAGCCCCGACCTGCCCTCGGCCGGGTCGGCGAGGAGCAGGGCGGCGCCCTCCGGCTCGTCGAAGCCGGTCAGCCAGGCGAAGTCGGAGTCCTGCCGGAAGGGGAAGTGGTTGTCGGCGTTGCGGGCCTTCTCGTCGGCGGCGGGCAGCAGCATGGCGCCCCCGCCCTCGCGCCGCATGGCGGCCTGGACGGCGGCGCGCCGGGCGGCGTGGATCTGGATGTCGAACATGGAGGCTCCTTATAGCCCCTTCGTCACGGAAGCGCCGCGCCGGTCCAGGCCAGGAAGGCCGCCCGCTGCGCCGGCGAGGGGTCCGGCACGGGCTCGAGCCAGGCCACCTCCACGGGAGGCTGCCCCAGAGCCACCTCGACCTCCTGGAGCTCGTCGCGCCGGAACACCGTGAGGCGAAGCCTTCCGCCCGGCCCCACCTGGCGCATCCGGTCCCAGAGCGCGGCGCGGTCCAACCGGAATCCCGACTCGGCCAGGATCTCGTCGTCGGCGTAGAGCCCCGCCTTCCCGGCCGGGCTCCCCTCCCGCACCGTCCGCACGACGAGCTTCGGCCCCGGAGGGATCTCGGCCCCGAGCCAGCCGGCCCGCCCGTCGTCGCCGTTCCGGCGCGCCGGAGCGCCCCCCTTGTCGTCGAGCGACTGGGCGAACCTCCGCTCCATCGAGAGGCCGACGAGGTCGAGGCCGGCCTCCACCGGCGCGGTCCCGCGCACGAACCGGTCGAAGAACTCCCGGGCCGCGCCCTCCCCGATCACCCCGGCCACGGCCTGCTCCACACCGTCCTCGGGGAGTCCCGTCGTCGCGTACCGCGCGTGAAGTCCGCGAAGCAGGTCGTCGAGGGAGCCTCCGGCGCGCCGCAGCGCGAGGTCGAGGCAGAGCGCCACCAACTCCCCCTTGAGGTAGTAGGAGACCGCGCTGTTCGCGCTGTTCTCGTCGGGCCGGTAGTACTTCACCCAGGCGGTGAGGCTGGCCTCCTCCAGGGACATCTTGCCCGCGCCGGGCTGCCGCCCCAGCGCCGTCCACTGCTCTCCCAGATGTTTCAGATACCCGCGCGCGTCGGAGAGGCCGGTGCGCACCAGGGTGAGCCGGTCGTAGTAGCTCGTGACCCCCTCGAACCACCAGAGCAGGCGCGTGTACTGCTCGCGGGCGTAGTCGTAGGGCAAGAGCGCCGCGGGGCGCAGGCGCTTCACGTTCCAGAGGTGCAGGAACTCGTGCGCCGCCAGGGAGAGGGTCTCCTCGTAGGCCTCCCGCGGGAAGAAGGCGTTGCGGGCCACGTCGAGGGTGGTGCTTCGCTCGTGCTCGAGGCCGCCGCGGCGCCGGTCGGAGAGGTGCACGATGAAGAGGTAGCGCTCGTAGGGGAGCCCGCCCATGAGGGCGCCTAGCTGCTCGACGATGCGCCTCAGATCGGCGACGAAGCGCGGCAGCTCCAGGTGGCCGCGCCCGGCCAACGCCACCTCGTGCCGCTTCCCCAGCGCCTCGAAGGGGGCGAGCGCGTGGGTCCCCACCTCGACCGGCGAGTCGCACAGCTCGTGATAGTCACGAGCCGTGAAGCGGAGGGGGCCCCCGTCCAGCGCCGTGGACACCTGCCACCCGGCCGGCGGGACGACCGTGAGCTCCACCGGCTCCTCCACCCTCCCCTCGGCGTACAGGAAGAGGTTGGCGCCGTTCCAGAACCCGTGGCTCCCGTCGAGGTGGGAGGTTCGCACGGTGGGATCGTTGGCGTAGACCCGGTAGCGGAGGCGCACCCGGTCGGCCCCGGAGGCGTCCACCCGGAAGCGGTGCTTGTCGAGCCGGAGGAACGGCAGCTTCCGACCCGCGCCGTCGTCGGCCTCGATCGACTCCAGATGTCGAGCAAACTCGCGGACCAGGTAGCTGCCCGGCGTCCAGACCGGCAGGGCGAGCACGGGCGACGCCCCGGGGGCCTCGAGGACCGCCTCGACCTCGAAGAGGTGGGAGTGGGGTTCCGACATGGAAACGCGGTAGCGCATGTGGCCGGATGCTAACCGGAAACCCGCGGACGATCTGCTATTCTCGACCCACCGTGGACCCCTATGGACTGAGGCGCGTGGTCTCCCCCGCCGGCGTGCTGCCCCAGCGGGCCGACCGGCTCGACCCCGACCTGCCGATCGGCGACGACGAGCTCGCCATCGACGTGGACGCGCTCAACATCGACTCGGCGAGCTTCAAGCAGCTCTCCGACGCGACCGGGGGCGACCCGGCCCGCATCGGCGAGGAGGTGGCCCGCATCGTCCGGGAGCGGGGCAAGATGCACAACCCGGTCACCGGCTCGGGCGGCATGCTCATCGGCCGGGTCCGGGAGGTGGGGCCGCGCCATCCGGCCGCCGACGACCTCGCCGTGGGGGACCGCATCGCCACGCTGGTCTCGCTCACCCTGACCCCGCTGCGCATCGACGAGTTCCTGGGCGTCCACCCAGGGGTGGACCGCGTCGACGTGCGCGGCATCGCCATCCTCTTCGCCACCGGACTGTGGGCGCGCCTGCCCGGCGACATGCCCGACGCGCTGGCGCTGGCCGCCCTCGACGTCTGCGGGGCGCCCGCGCTGGTGGCCCGCCACGCCCGCCCCGGCGCACGCGTCCTCGTCATCGGGGCCGGCAAATCCGGGGCGCTGGTCTGCGCGCAGGCGAAGGAGACGATGGCCGGGTCGGGCGAGGTGGTGGCGGCCGACCTGTCGGAGAAGGCGCTGGCCGACCTCCAGGCCATCGGGGTGGTGGACCGGACCCTGTCGCTCGACGCCACCCGCGGCGTGGACGCGCTCCACCGGGTCGAGTCGGCGGGCGGCCTCTTCGACCTCGTGGTGAACTGCGCCAACGTGCCCGGGACCGAGATCTCGTCGCTGCTCCTGGTCCGCGACGGCGGCACGGTGATCTTCTTCTCGATGGCGACGAGCTTCACCACCGCCGCGCTGGGGGCCGAGGGGGTGGGCAAGGACGCCACGCTCCTCATCGGGAACGGGTACGTCCCCGGCCACGCCGACCTGGCGCTGGGGCTCTTGCGGAAGAACCCGAAGCTGCGGGCCCACTTCGAGGCGCGATTCGTGCGGTGATCGTTCAGCCAGCCGGGACGGCAACCTGGCTCGCCAGGCGCTCGACGGAGCCGAGTGCCTGCTCGGCGAATGCGCGCAGGGACGGCTCGAGCAACCCGTTCGCGGCGAGGGCGCGCCAGTAGCGCCGGGCCCAGGCGGCCGCGTCGGCCCAGACATCGATCGTGCTCCCGGTCGGCGGGGCGGGACGGAACTCCCGGACCACGACGGTGTCGCCCGACGGCGCCAGGATCATCGGGAGCATGTCGTAGGCCGGGGCGAGACGGAGCGCCCCACCCTCCCCCACCAGGAACGCGACGTTTCCCGCGTGTCGATCGGTGTTGCCGATGAGCTGGCCGAAGGTGTCGAGCCAGCGGAGCTTCCGCGCGTCGTCCGCCGACAGGAGAAAGGGGCGCGTCCGCGCCAGCCGGCCCGCCGCCGCCGTCCAGCTGTCGCGCCCGCCGAAGTACTCGTCCTCCAGCGCACCCAGAGTCAACACCGCCCGGCGGCCGCGCACCCCGACGCGGTCGAACCGCTCCACTTCCAGGAAACGTGCGCCCCCGACGTCGACGGTGGTGCCCCTCGCGGCGGAGAGGCCGGCCGCTGCGACCGCCTCCAGGGCCCGGCACTCGCACCAGAGGAGATCGCGCCATCGGCGCGCGGCCGGGGCATCGTCCCCGAGCGAGAACTTCACCAGGACGTGCCGACCCCGGGTGAATGCCCCGAACTTGGGGCGCTCCCCGCCCGCGGACGTGGTTGCGGCCTGCGTCGCCGAGCTTGCGGCGAGCGCCGGGTAGGCGTCCGGCTCCACCTCGACCGGCCTCCACGCCAGGAACCGGGCCAGCGACTCGTCCCCCAGGACGAGGTCGCCCGCACAGTCCTCGCCGCGTCTGGCGAGTGCGATGAGCCGGTGGTCGTCCGACCAGTCGGAGACGTTCGCCGGGAGACCGAGTTCCGGGAAACGCTCCGGAAACGCGCGCCCGATGTAGCCCTGCGGCGCCATGTCGGCGAGCGCCGGGGGAAGACCGGCGAAGAGACCGCCCTCGCCTGGCCGGTCGAGCCAGTGCTGACCCGCCCAGAGGAGGTTCAGCGTTCCGGCCACGGATGCAGCGCCCACCTCCGAGACGCGAAAGAGCGGCACGTGATGACCGAGTCCCTCGACCGACCGGGTGCGCGCGTACTGCGTCGCCCGGGCTCTGCCCATCCGGCAGACCTGCTCGACACCCGCCTCCGCCACCAGGCGTGAGAGCGTGGCGCGAGAGACCCCGAGGGCGGCGAGCAGGTCGGCGGCCCCCGCCACCCGCATGCGGGCGAGGAGGTCGAGGAGGTCGCGGGTGTCGGTCATCCCTCACGAAGGTAGCATGCAACGATTCGCATTACGAAGTAAGCAGCATAATGTGCTAATAATCCTATATATTTTCACATACATATGCCTATTATTGCAACGTTCTTGTAGACATCGAAGTGGACTTCAGGCTAGCCCGGGGTACGGTCGATCCCCTGGGGCCGTGGCGGAACTGGCATACGCGGGGGACTTAAAATCCCCTGCTGCGAGAGCAGCATCCCGGTTCGATCCCGGGCGGCCCTAAGGTTTTGGGTTCTTGCGGTTCGTGAAGGGGGAAGCCGAAGCGGCTTCCCGCGCCCGAATTGATCGCCATCTAGACGCGCTGCGCGAGAACCGGTCCTCGATGGTGACGGGGGGGGGCTGCCTGTCGAACCGCACCGAGAAGTTCACCCAGCGTCAACCCCCCGACACCAGCCCGGAGACGTGGTGAGCCGGCCATCCGATACGGGGGACTCCATGACATTTCGAACGCCTCTGGCCTTCCTTCTTTCCCTTGGGATCACCGCCTGCAGTTCGACCGACAAGACGAGCTCGTCCAATCCACCACCGGCTGCCCCCGACGTCCAGACGCTGGCCAGGGTCGTCCTTCCCGTTGGCGACAGTCATTGACCGACGGGCGGCATCTCCGTGACGGTGAACGGCGGCGCCGTCGAGTACGTTTGCAACGGGGCGGCCGGTACCAAGGGGGATACCGGACCGGCGGGTGCACCGGGACCAACCGGTCCGCAGGGGCCCACGGGGGCTTCCGGAGTCGTGGGATGGGCCTACATGGAAGGCGACACCCCTGCCCTGGTCAGCGACGGAACGTGGCGCTTCGTGGCGCCGACCGCCAGTGTCACGGTTGTGTCCAGCAACAAGATCTTCGTCAGCAGTTCCAAGTCGAGATGTTCGACGGAACGTGGGACTACAATGGTTCGGGCCAGACGAGCGTGCTCGTCTTCAATTGACGCGCCATCCATGCGGGGCCTCGGGCGGCCTGGTGCAATGGGAAGCGAACGGGTGCCCCTGCCCACCTCGCGCTTCTCCACGGGCCGACTCCGGGATAGGGTTTTCCCCCGTGGAGCATCTTCGCCTCCGGAGAACCGTCCGCACGGAGCGATTCGCGCCCGAGGGCACGACGCTCCTGCTCTTCGTCCACGGCGGCCTGGGCGATCGGATCGTGTTCGAGGCGATCGTCCGCGCTGCCATCGAGAGGTCGGCCGGCAGGAAGCGGATCGTCGCCGTCATCCCGTTTCACGATGACGAGTACGACGCCCGCCGGTACCCGATCGCCCCCGACGAGGTATGGGTTCTGGACCAGCTTCCCCCGGACGATGTCGTCCCCCTGGCCCAGCGCGTCCAGCGTTCGGGCCTGGCGGCCTTCGGATGGGCGGGGCAGGTCGAGACCATCTGCCACGGTCCTCCAGGGGCGGGAGTCGCACGTGAGGCGGAAGGCTGCAGATTCGTCGAACCCTACTCCCACCTGGCCGAACTCGCGGGAGGGGCCATCTATCCTCGGTTCGTGCCGACGCCGGACGCCCGGGCGCAAGCGGCCGCATGGGCGGGGGCACTTCGCGGGGAGGACGGTCGACCGGTCATCGCGCTCCACTGCCGGACCCGGGAGCGGGATGCCGGCAAGAATCCGGACCCTGGCGACGTCGCCCGGGCGGCCCACCTTCTGCGCGAGGCGCTCGGAGCGCGGACCGTCGCCATCGGCGACGACGTGCCTCCGGCGCTCGCTCGCGAGGTCGACACCCGGATCGTCGACTACGATCCCCGCCTCGACGACCTCGGCGCTCACCTCGAGGCCTGCTCCCTCCTCGTCGGGGGCGAGTCGGGCCCCCTTCACCTCGCTGCGGCCGTAGGGACTCCCGTGGTCGGCCTGCTCGCGCCGGGCAAGGGAGATGGTTCCTGGGGTCCTTTCGCGCCTTCGACCCGGAAGCGCGTACTGCCGGGCCGGGACGGACCTCCCGGGGTCCCGCTCCGCTTCGCGCCCGAGGCGATCCTCTCCGCTGCCCGGGAGCTGCTTGCCATGCGCGGGTCCTAGGGTGGGGGTGAGGCCCGGACCCCCGCAAGCTCCTGCTCGACGGCATGGAACAGCTCCCGGTAGGCGTCACAGTAATGGTCCACGAGCGCGCCATCGTCGTCGGGCGTCGAACGGACGAGGCACCCGCCACTGCAGACGGGCAGCCACCGGCATTCGAGGCACCGGGCGCCGACGAGCTGCGCACAGGCGTGGCGCGTTCCCGCGCGGCCGGCCCCGCGCCATGCCTCGCGAAGCTCGCCAGAGAGCGCATTCCCGTAGGACGCCCGGGTGCCGATGCAGCTATCGCACAGCCACACGCCTCCACCCGGATCGACGGCCAGGCCACCGTCGGCGCAATTCCCGGAGAAGCTGCACAGCCCGGGCTCGGTCGGCGCCTGCCCCGAAAGTCGGCTCTCCAGGAAGCCGAAGGGACGCAGTTGCATCCATCGGTCCTTGCCCGAACGAGCCCACGTCCGGTAGGCGCCAGCCAGGAATCGGCCCGCCGGTCCGGGCTCCAGCCAGGCTCCCCTTCCGGTGGACGTCGCGAACGGGAGGCTGAGGCGGAGCCGTGCGATCCCCCGTTCCCGTAGCCGGGCGAGGTAGGGAGCCGGTCCCTCGCGGATCGCCTGTGGGCGCACCACCGCGAGGACTCCGATCTCGACTCCCGCGTCCGTCGCCTCCCGGAAGGCCCGCCAGAACCGGCGCTCGAAATCGTCCACCCCTCCGCCGAGCGTGCGGCGCTCCCCCGTGCCATCGTAGGATGTCCCGATCTGGCCCCCGAAGTGGCGTCGGGCGAGCGGGGCGAGCCAGGGTTCGTAGAGGGTCAGATTGGTCTGCATTCGCTGGTCGATCGCGATCCCGAACTCGCCCGCGATGTCCTCGGCAAGCGCCAGGACGCGCGTCCAGAAGTCCTCGCCGAGAAGGAGCGCCTCGCCGCCCTGCCAGTGGAGGCGAACCTCGTCGAACCCCTCCGACGCGGACAACCGGAAGACCTGGGCGAGGACCCGTCCCGCCTCGTCCGCGGTCCACCTGCCACGAGGATGGTCCTCGAAGCAGTAGTCGCAGGCCAGGTTGCACTCGAACGTCGGCAGCAGGACCACGAAGAGTCCCGTGCCGGTCGATCGGCGCCCGGAGGTCATGCGGCCGGCATCTCCCGGAGGACCTCGCGAATCTCGGCGGAGCGTGCGCCGATCGAATGGACGAGGTCGGCGAGCGGCGCGGCGCACCCGGCTGGACCTTCCGCGAGCGCCCCTCCGCACAGGGAGAACGCGTCGCATCGGATGCAACCCCTGTGCTCCGCCATCCAGCGCGCCGCGCCCTGGCTGCGGACCTCGCGGCCGGCGAGGTCCGGCGCCAGTCGCCGGAACGCGTCTCCGGCACCTTCGGCGACGACGACCCGACACCCCTCGCGGGACAGGCCGCGCCAGTCCGCGAGCGGTGCCTGCACACGCTCCACGCCTGCGCGGAGCATGGCGGCGAACGGCTGGATCGGGACGTGCCAGAGCGGGTCGGAGAGGAACCTTTGCCAGGCCGCCTGCAGCCGCGCGGAGCCACCTTCCCGTGCCACCTCGGAGGCCATGTCGAGGAGGATCGGCGCTCCCAGGCCATTCAACGCGTTCAGCACGGCCGGGAGAGCCGATCCCGCGTCGAACACTCCCACGGCGACGCGCCGGTCCCGCAGGACGTCCCGCCACATCGTCAGCGAGCGGAGGTTCCTGGAGTGGATCCAGATCACGATCCGTGCCGCACGGCTCGCGAGAATCCTCTCGAGTCCCGCGTCGAAGCGCAGGGCGCTCCCGTCCTCGGAGGGGAGAAGCCAGCGCTCGAGCTCCTCGTTCGGCCCTTGCTCCGGGTCGGGGCTGGAAGCATCCAGGGAGGCGAACAGGAGCGTCTGGCGCACCCTCCCGGCAGGTCGCGCGAGCGGTCCCTGGCATCGCACCCCCGCCTCCATGGCCTCGAAGAGGGCCCGGTAGCCCTCGCACCACGGCGTACGACCGGCGATGTCGCCCGCCAGCGCCGCGTCGTCCGGGCACCCGCCGTGACAGAGCGGGAAGAAGCGACACGCGCGGCAGGCGCCCGCCGCCAGGCGGGATGCGCGACCGGCGACGAGCGACTTCTCGGCGCTCGCGCCCAGGATCGCGTGCATCTCGGCGTTCCCGAGCATCCCCAGGAAGGCACCGCTGTCGAGACGCCGACCGCAGCCGGCGACGCGCAGATCGTGGTCCACCCCGACATGGCTTCGGGAGCAGTCACCTGCGAACGCGCAGGACAGCGGCACGCCTTCGCCGGGTCCCTCCTCGAACCACCTCGCGAGCGAGCTCAGCGGGGAGACCTGGACCGAACGGCCCGAATCCTCCCAGAGACGCCAGGTATTCACGAGGAATCGCCCGAGCTCCTCCGGCGTGATGAGCTGCCGGGATCCCGCCTCGCCCTGGGGGTAGATCGGATTCACCTGGAGCCCGGGGGGGCTTCCGAAGACGGCGAGCGATTCCGCGGCGCGGTAGACCTCCCTCTCCCGCCCCAGCGCGGCGCGCGTCACCACGAAGATCGCGCCGACGCCGAAGCCCGCCCGGACCAGCCGCTCGTACCCTTCCAGCCAGCGCGGGAAGGCGTCGCCTCCGAACCGCGTCCTGCGCCCCGATCCGATGGGATCGATCGACGAACCGATCTGGATCCGGTGCGCCCGCGCGACGGCGATGAGATCGTCGGTGACGGCGAGGAGGTTGCTCTGCATCGAGAAGGCGACATCCACGGGAATCCGCTCGAGCCTGCGGCAGGCCCGGTCGATGAACTCGGGGCCGAGCAGCGTCGGCTCGCCCCCGTGGAACGTGAAGTCCACTCGACGAAGGCCCGCGCCTTCCACCATCCGCTCGAGCTGGACCGCGAGTTCCTCGAACGCCTCCCACCCGATGCGGCGGCGGCCCCCGAATCCCACCGAGCAGAACTCGCAGCCCCCGTTGCAGGCGTTGGTCCCCTTGAAGATCACGGTCAGGGCGGTCGACCCCGGACGGGCTGCGGGTGCGCCGGTCATGGGTTCACGCTCCGATACACGTGGGCGGCGCAGCCGCCCGAGCACTGCCCCCGTCGCAGGTGGCGGCAGTCGACGCACTTCTCCATCGCACCGGTCCTGTAGAGACGGCGGAAGCGCTCGTCGAAATAGGTCGTGAGCGAACGCATGTCGGGAAACTCGGAGAGCCGTGCACCGCGGTCCAGCGTTGCCAGCGGGAAGCAGGCCCACACGGAGAGGTCCGTCCCCACGTCGACGGCAGGGCCACAGGTCGCTCGAACCGCGCACCCGGCGAGCTGGAGCTGCCCGACCTCCTCGGGGGTGAACATGCAGAGCGTGAAGCCGCAGTCGAAGCCGAGCGTGATGTCGCTCTCGTCGCACCGCCGCGCCAGGTCGAGGATGTGCGGGGCGACCCGCGAATAGTCCTCGACCGGGACGTGACTGCTCTCCCCGTCGGCGAGCGGCTGGGCGAGCCCGAGCCGGACGTGGCGGACCAGCCCGTACTCGAGGATCAGGTCCGGCAGGAAGAGCATCGCGGGCTCGGCCTGGTAGATGTTGTAGCTCAGGGTGCAGAACCTCCCCAGGGCGCGGAAGAGGCGTCGCTGGGCCTGCTGCTCCCGCTCCGGCGTGATGTCGGGATGGTTCGTATTCACCACGAGCCGCAGGCGGGGGCCGGCGTCCTTCACCCGTTCGCTCAGGCGCTCGACGTCCCCTTCCCGCCAGATCCCGTTCGTGAAGACCTTGACCTCGACGCCCTCCTGGAGGACCTCCTGCACCAGGTCGACGAACTCGGGGTGGAGCGACGGCTCGCCCCCGAGCATTCCCAGCACCGGCACGCCTCCACGCTTGGCGAAGGCCAGGGCCTCGCGGAAGTCGTCCCTCGAGATGACGCGGGGAGCTGGGCGGGGGGGCCCGTCGCCGAACGAGATCCGGGAGGCGGCGAAGCAGTACGGGCAGCGCCGATTGCAGTTGCTGGTGACGAGGACGTTCATGCGGTCGCCTCGGTGGATACGGGAGACAGATCCGCGGCCATGGCGAGCACGCGCTCCCCCGTCGCGATCCCCGGGCGGAGTCTTCCCTCCGCGAGGTCGAGGACGATCCCCCCGCGCGCGGGCAGCGCCACCTGGTCCACCTCCCGCACCCACCCTCCCGGATCGCTCCACGTGAAGGACCGACGGCCCTCGGCCTTCGCCTGCCGGAGCAGGATCTCCGCGACGTCCTGGGCGAGGGCCTCGATCCCGGCTTCGGGCCCTGCGAGGTCCCTGGCCACGGCGGCGAGGAGCGTGGTCCGCGCGAGGAGCTGAGCGGGGCGGAACGACGACATGGCGCCCTGCAGGACGAGCAGGTCCGCAGCCGGGATCCGGTGCGCCACGTCGAGGAGAGCGGATCCCGGTCGCCGCGGCGTGATGGCACGCCGGGTGAGGACGAGGGGCGCCGCCACCTCGGCCGCCGCGGTGAGCAGGGCCACGTCCCTCAGGACGCTGCGCGGGAAGGAGGCGGAGGTGAGGATGAGTCCCTGGCCAGAGTGGGTCACCGGCCCGCCCCCCAGGCTCGCGCTCACGTCCTCGGCCATCGTCGTCCCCGGGAAGGCCACGAGCCGGTAGAGATTCACGGCGGAGAACCCGGCGTCGAGCACCTCCCGCAGGGTCCTCGCCAGGCCGGTCACGCCGTCCCCGGGAAGGCCCACGATGACGTCGGCGGGTGTCCCGGGAAACGCACGGAGCAGTCGCTCCACGGCCTCCTCCCTGCGGAGGGCGGAGCCCCGGCGAACCGCCGCCAGCGCACCGGGGTTCGTGGACTGGACGCCGATCGACGTCGGCACGGCGCCGGCCGCGCGAAGGAGGTCGACGTACTCCCCGTCGACGTGCGCGAGCACCGGGTGGACCTTCACGCTCGTCTCGGCGTTCACCCGCGAGAGGTGGCGGAGGATGTCCTTGGCGCGCTCCCTCGTGCCTCCGAACTCCGCGTCGCAGATCCGGAGATGCTGGATGCGCATCGCCGTCAGGAACGCCAGCTCGTCCTTCACGAGGCCGAGATCCAGTTCCCCGCGCGGAGTCGTCCGGTAGGCGCAGTACGTGCACGCGCCCCGGCAGCCCCGGGTGGTCTCGTAGGACGCCTGCAAGGCGTGCTCCAGGGACAGCGCCAGCGGATTGCCTGCGTGGAAGATGGGCCCTCGCCGCCACGGATCCTGGTCCACCGGGGCGTGGACGACGCGCGTGCCGTCCCTCCAGCTCAGGGATGGGACGTCATCCGGCGGCCGTCCTTCTCGGATGGCCTCGACCAGCCGCGCGAGGGGACCCTCGCCCTGGCCCCGGACCACGAAGTCGACGGCCGGAGCCGCGCGGAGCACCGCCTCCGCGGACCGCGGATCGCTCACCTGCGGACCGCCGAGGACGACGCGCGCCTGCGGTTCCACGTCCTTGACGCAGCGGGCACATTCCAGCATGCGCGACAGGGACCAGGCGTGGCAGGTGAAGCCCACCAGGTCCGGCTGGAGCGCGGCGACCGTGCGGGGCAGGAGATCGCCCAGCGGCGACGGGTCGCGCCAGAGGTCGACCGCATGAAACTCGGCGGGCGTGCAGCGAACCCCTGCCGTGAGCGCCTCGCGCAGGGACCACTCGGCGAGGCTGAATCCCTGCCACGCGTGGACGAACAGGAACCGAACCGGGCGGCCCATCACCAGGAGTTGACGAAGTAGTTGTAGTAGCTCGGCGTGTTGTAATAGTTGTAGTAGCCGGTATTGTAGTAATTCGAGTAGTAATTCGAGTAATTCGAGTAGTAATTGGAATAATTCGAGTAGGTGTTCGAATAGGTGTTCGAGTAATTCGAATAGGTATTCGAATAGGTGTTGGAGTACGCGTTGGAGTAATTCGAGTAGCCATTCGAATACTGGTTCGAATACCCCTCCGGCCCGTATCGGACCCCGCAGTCGGAACAGTCGGTGCCGGTGTTGCAGGTGGAAGCGGTGGAGCCCGTTCCCCCGTCCTCGCACCGGCTGTTCCCGTGCGTGGTGCAGGTGTTGTCGCAGAGGAGCTTGCTCGCCTCCGCGGCGGGCGGATCGCTCCCCCCGCAACCGCTGGCGGCGGCCCCTGCCAGCAGGCTCGTCACCGCGACCGAGTAACTGCGGGCCAGCACTTCACGACGAGTGAGCTTCCTTGCCTCGTTCGCCATGGGGACCCCCCGTCCTTCGACGGATGGTGCGCCTCCCCTCCCAGTGAAACAAGGTCCCCGGATGGGTGCAGGAAAGGCTGACCCCTTCGCCGGGGATGACGCGTCGCGTTATCCCGATCGCCGCGGATTCCCGCACACCTGGGTCCCGGTTCGACTCCGGGCGGCCCTACTTGACCGGATTCACGTGGCAGCGCTGGCACTCGGCGATCTGGAACGCCACCTTGGTGTGGCAGACACCGCAGGAATCCCCCGCCGAGATCTGGATCATCGAGGTCTTCCTGGTCCCGCTCTTCGTGCTCGGGTAGATCTCCGGGTGGCAGACCTCGCAGCCGTTCCACACCGAGTGCTTCCGGTGCGAGAAGAGCACGTCGGTCATCCAGCCGCTCGAGGCGATGACGATCTCCTTGTCCATCCGGAGCGGGGCGCGGTGGATGGAGACCCCCTCCAGGAAGTCGAGGGGCCGGATGTGCCCCTTCGACTCCGCCTCCTCCCAGTCCACGCCGCCCGCCACCCCCTTCTTCGGGAGCTTCGCGGCGAACGCCTCGTAGTCCTTCTTGAGCCGGGCGGGGTCGGGCGTGGCGTGGCAGCGGCGGCAGCGCGGGGCCTCGTCCACGTTGCGCCCCGCCGAGCACGAGGCGAAGACCGGTGTCCCACCCACCACGGTCTTGCCGTTGTGGCAGGCGCCGCAGTGATACCCGGAGCGGTTGGTGGAGGCGGAGATCTCGGTCTGTCCGGCCGACATGGCGAATCCCACGTCCACGTGGCAGAGGCGGCAGGTGAAGCGGGCCCGGTGGCGCCAGTGGTCGAAGACCACCGGTGGGACCTTGGCCGCGTAGGACCGGCTCGACAACTCGACCTGGCCGTACCGCTGGGGCGGCACGAAGCTCACGCCCGCCGACGCCGTCGGGGCCGCCAGGAGCACCGCCAGGGCGAGGCGCCGGAGCCCGTCCACGCCGGTCATTCCTTCACGCGGGATTCGATGACGAACTGGTAGAGGTCGCGGCAGACCTTGAGCCGCCGCGCGTAGACCTTCCGCTGGGACTCGTCGAGCTTCTCGATGGTGGGCTTGAGCTTGTCGCAGCGGGCGACCAGGGACTCCAGCTCCTTCAGGGGGAGCGCCATCGCGTCCTGGGTCTTGGCGCAGACCTCCTCGAACTCCTTCTTCCAGTCCTGCGCCGGCGCGCCCTGCCCCTGGGCCAGCGCGACCGGCCCCGGGAGGGCGACCGCCGCCACGGCCACGCCGAGGACCGAGGCGGCCAGCCATCCTCGCGCCCGACTCACTGGACGGGCCTCGTGTGGCAGCGGCCGCAGTCGGTCAGCGGGAAGGCCACCGTCACGTGGCAGGCGCCGCAGTACTTGCCGTCGAAGATCTCCACCATCGAGTACTTGGTGGCTCCCTTCTTCACGCCCACGAAGATCTCCGGGTGGCAGAGCTCGCAGCCGTTCCAGACCGTGTGTTTCTTGTGGGAGAAGATGATCTCCGGCATCCCCTGCAGCTTGGCCGTGAGCGCGAAGTCCTTCTGGGCGGTCATGGGCTGGCGCGGGATGGACACCCCTTCCAGGAAATCCGACGGCTTGATGAGGCCAGCCTCCTCCGCCTTCTCCCAGTCCACGCCGTTGCCCAGCCGGCCGACCGGCAGGTTCTTCGTGAAGGCCTTGAAGTCGATGGAGGGGGGGACGTTCTTCCCCACCGAGTGGCAGCGCAGGCAGGCCTGCCGGTTCTCCCCGATGAGGGCCTTCCCGCAGGACTCGAAGACGGTGCGGCCGTCCACCACGAGCTTCCCGTTGTGGCAGGCCCCGCAGTAGAAGCCGGCCTGGTTGTCGGCCGCCTTGATGCCGGTGGCGCCCGGCTTCATGGCGAAGCCCACGTCCACGTGGCAGACGCGGCAGGTGTACTTGGCCCGGTGGTACCAGTGGTCGAAGGAGACCGCGGCCATGCCGGCCTTCTCCGAGGTGTTGTTGATGATCACGCGCCCGAACTCGGGCGGCAGCGGCCTGCGCTTCTTGGAGCCGGGCTGCTCCGCGAAGGCGGACCCGGCGAAGACGGCGGACACGGCCAGGAACAGGACCCAGCGCCTCATGGACGACCCCCCCTCGAACCGCGGAACCGCGGCCCCTCGGGTGGAGCCTGGCCGAGAGACCGCCTTTTGACAACGCTCCTTGCGTGACCGGGGGGGGCCTTACTTCGTCCCGCGCACGCAGTCGTCCGGAGCCGCCTTGCCGGCGAAGCGGTCGCTCATCCAGGCCACGGCCTGATCGGCGGTGTGGAACGCCACCAGGAAGTGGTTCTCGTCCGGTACCGCCAGGTAGCGCACCGCCGTCCCCTGGGCGCAGACCCCGCCAGCCCAGAGAGCCGTGACCGCGGGGCGGACCACGTCGTCGTTCGTCCCCTGGGCGACGAAGAGCGGAGCCGCCAGGGGCTTGCCCCCCGCCGAGTTCGCCCTCATGACGCCGGCCCAGGGCTCGGTCCCGGTGATGTTCACGGAGAGGAAACCATCGCGGAGCGGGGCCGCGTCGTGGAACGCCACCACCCCCTCGCGCCCGTCCCGGATGCAGTCGGCGGCCACCCGGTCCACCACCCCGATCGCGTCCGGGACCAGCACGCCCGAGAGGGGCGCGCCGTAGACCCGCGACCAGGACCAGAGCGCCTCGGCGGCCAGCACGTTCCCGAGCTTCGTGCCCAGGTCGGACTGGAGGAGCTTCACGAGGTCGGTGGCGGGCGCAGCGGCGGCCACCCCCACCAGCTCGAGCTCCGGGGCCAGCTGCCCGACGAGCTGACCGGTGAAGATCGCGGCGTGCCCGCCCTGCGAGTGGCCCCACACCGCGAACCGGCGCCCGGCGGCCGCCTCCTTCACGTTGCGTGCAGCCCGCACCGAGTCCACGACGGCCCGGGCCTCGCTGGCCCCGACCAGGTAGGGGTGCACGCCGGGCGTGCCCAGGCCGGGGTAGTCGGTGGCCACCACGACCCACCCGGCCTTCACCATGAGGTCGAGCCCGGCGATGGTCTTGCGCCATCTCGCCTGCAGGGACGGCGCGCAGTCCGGGACCACGCCCGTGGTGGGATGCGCCCAGGCCACCACGCTCCGCCCTCCCTCCGGCGCCGGGGCGTCGGGGACGACGAGCACGGCCGACACCGCCTCGGGCTCCCCCTTCATCCCGGTGGACCGGTAGAGGATGCGCCAGGCCCGGGCGCCGTCCGGGGCGCCGTCGGCGGGCTCCACGCGCAGCACGTCCCCGGGCTTGCCGGCCGGGATGGGCGAGGGCGGGGTGTAGAAGGCGTCGGGCTTGCGGATGGGGCCGGCGCAGCCGAGGACGGCCACCAGGACCAGCGCCGCGCATGGATTCGCGATTCGCATCCGGACATCAGACATCAGTTCGGGAACGGCGGGGGCTCGATCGACACCCCCTCGATGGGCTGCCGGGACGCGAAGCCCTCCTCGACCGGGTGCCAGTGGGCCACGGCCGGCTCCCCGAACTGCCAGCAGAGGAAGATCGGCTCCCCCTCCTGGATCCCGTAGAAGTCCACCAGCCCGGCGTCGATGTCCTTCACGAGGCAGCCCAGCTCGTTCACCTGCTCGACGACGCCGTTGATCTCCTCGACCAGGGTCTTGAAGCGCAGGGCGTGCGGCTCGAGCCCCGGCCCGGGAGCCTGGCCGTTCAGGATCTCCATCGCGGCCGCCCCTCCCCCCAGCGCCTCGACGAGGACGCTGGCCTCGCCGCGCAGCCGGCCCAGGTGGCCGAAGGCCAGTTCCAGGTCGGGAACGAGGTCGTTCGCCTCTTCGACGGTGAACATCCGGGGCCCCTGTGGGGGCGGTCGCGGAGCCATGACCGTGTTATAAGCCCCCTCCTCGAAAGGGTGCATCCCCAGATGCTGGAAACCGTCGCCAGAGGCTTCAAGGCCGCCAGGAACAAGCTCAAGGGGCGAACCGAGATCACCTCGGAGGTCGTCGATGACGCGCTGCGCGACATCCGCGTGGCGCTGCTCGAGGCCGACGTCTCCTTCGACGTGGTGAAACGCTTCGTCGCCCGGGTCCGCGAGAAGGCCGTGGGCGAGGTGGTGGAGACCAAGGTCAAGACCGGCAAGGGGACCGTCCGGGTCACGCCGCAGGACCACTTCGTCAAGATCTGCCACGACGAGCTCGAGGCCCTCATGGGCCCGGTGGACACCTCCCTCGCCGTGGGCGCCCGCAAGCCCACCGGCGTCATGATGGTGGGGCTCCAGGGCTCCGGCAAGACCACCACCGCGGCCAAGATCGCCAACCGCTACCTCAAGGAGGGGAAGACCATCCTCCTCGTGGCCGCCGACGTGCAGCGCCCGGCGGCCGTCGAGCAGCTCCGGCAGCTCGGCGAGAAGCTCGGGGTGCCGGTGTTCCACGAGCCGGGCATCGCCCCGCCCGAGCTCTGCCGCCGCGCCCACGAGAAGGCGTCCCGCGAGAAGACCGACGTCGTCATCTACGACACCGCCGGCCGCCTCGCCATCGACGACGCCCTCATGACCGAGCTGGAGCAGGTGAAGCTCGCGGTGAAGCCCGAGAACACCCTGCTGGTCTGCGACGCCATGATCGGCCAGGACGCGGTGCGCACCGCGTCCGAGTTCGACCGGCGCATCGGCATCGACGGCTTCGTGCTCACCAAGCTCGACGGCGACGCCCGCGGCGGCGCGGCGCTCTCCATCAAGGAGGTCACCGGCAAGCCCATCAAGTTCCTGGGCATGGGCGAGCAGCTCGACAAGCTCGAGGAGTTCCGCCCCGAGGGGCTGGCCGGCCGCATCCTGGGGTTCGGCGACGTCGTCGGCCTCATGAAGGACTTCGAGGCCCACGTCGACGAGGAGCAGGCCGAGGCCGACGCCAAGAAGCTCCTCTCCGGCGACTTCACCCTCGACGACTTCGTGAAGCAGATCCGCACCATCCGCAAGATGGGGCCCATCGGCGATCTGATGGAGAAGTTCCCCATCTTCGGGGAGATGCCCGAGGGGTTCCAGTTCGACGAGAAGGCGCTGGGGCGCATCGTCGCCATGGTGGACTCGATGACCCCGGGTGAAAGGGCCCGCCCCGACTCGCTCAACGAGTCGCGCATGCGCCGCATCGCCAAGGGGTCCGGCCGCAAGGAGAAGGAGGTCCGCGACCTCCTCAAGCAGTACCACGGCATGAAGGGCATCATGAAGATGGTGGGCTCGGCGCCCGGGCTGCTCTCGCGGCTGCCCGGCATGAAGCAGCTGGCCGGCCTCCGCAAGTCGAAGGGCCAGGGCATGGACGACGTCCTCGGCGACGACGCCGCGGCGTTCGAGCAGCTCATGGAGGGCGGCTCCGCCGACCCGTCGCAGATGGCCGGCCAGATGGCCGGGCTGCCCCGGGGGATGCAGCCGCGGCTGCCGGCCGGCGCGCTGGCCCGGGCCCGGCTCATGGGCTACGCGCCCGAGCCCATCTCCACCGAGAGTGCTGCCGACCGCGAGGCCCGCAACAAGAAGCGCAAGCGGGAGCGGCAGGCGCGCAAGAAGGCCCGCAAGAAGAGGTAGCTAGAGCGCCGCCGGGTTGGCCCGAGCCTTCCGCCTCCGGGGCACCACCAGGCCGCGCGAGAGCCGGCGCAGCGCCGAGACGGCCTGGCGCTTCTTGTACCGCCTGTGGTTGGCGGCGCCCTGCTCGTTCCGGCGCGACGTCTCCTCGTCCATCACCTGGAACTCGACCATGGCGAAGACGATGCGCCCCAGATCGTCGTCGGCGGGCGGCGGCGCCTGGGGCAGGATGTCGTCGATGCGCACCGGGAGGTCCACCACGAAGTGGAGGGCCCGGTAGGTGGCCTCGCTGAAGGGGTTGCCCCGCCTGGACCTCACCGGATCTCCCTTGCGGAGGGGCACGAGCGAGTTCTCCGACTGGCCCGGGACCACGTAGTTGAAGGGGAAGAGCTCCTGCCAGAGGTGGCGGAGCACCGGCGCGACGTCGGCCGCGCCCCGCGTCAGGATGCGGTAGCGGACCCGGTCGAAGACCTGCGCCGCGACCGACTCCTTTTTCACGAGCAGCTTGGTCACCAGCGAGTCCCGCGACTTTCGGTTGCCCTGGAACTCCACCACGGGCAGGCCGGCCTCGGCCAGCCGGCGGGCCACCGCCATGACCCTGCGCTCCACCCGGTCGGCCAGGTCCGACTCGCGCATGGGGGTGCGGAAGAGCAGCTCCCGGGCCTCCAGGTGGTGGACCACGTGCATCACCTTGAGCACCACGCAGGCGATGCGGCGGTAGCGGGAGGGCTCGGCCACGCCGCTCGCCAGGAGGAAGAGGGTCCGGAGGTCCTCGGGCGCGGCCACCGCCGCCGCGACCCGGTACCCGTAGGCCGTCCGGAGGTACTCGACGGCCTGGGCCAGCACGGCCCGCAGCCGCGCCTCGTCGCGCGGGTCCTCCAGGTCGAAGAGGTGGAGGTGGAGGAAGCGGTCCACCTCGGCGGCGTCCCGGAAGTGCAGGCGGCGCCAGTCGATCACCGAGCCGCCCTTCAGGATGAGGCGGAGCACCTCCTGGTCGGCCACGTCCACGCCGGAGGGCCCGCTACTTCGTCATCCACCAGAGGCCGGCGGCAACCACCGCCACGACCGCCAGCGCCACCAGCAGGACCACGGTGAGCGAGCGGCTCTCGGTGGGCTCCGGGACCCGCTGCCGGACCCTCTGGCCACGCGTCCCCGGAGTGGTGGAGATGCGCCTTTCCCCCGTCCGCTCGAGCCCGGCCATGGGCAAGGGCTTCACCCCGGTGGGGTCGGTCCCGACGGCGTGACCCTCGGTGGGAGTCGGCGCGGCGGCAGGCTGGGCATCCGGCCTGGCGGCGGTCTCGCCGGCCGGGAGGTCCACGTCCTGCGAACGGGTCTCCTCCAGCGCGGCCAGCGCGGAGGCCGCCCCGGGGCGCCACTCCTGGTCGGGCGCGGGGGGCGGCGGAGGGGCCGCCGGGGGCAGCGGGGCAGCTGCCGGAGGGGCCACGGCCATGCCGCCGCCGAGGTGGGAGTGAAGCTCGGGCACCGAGGAGAGGGGCGCCCACTCGGAGAGCCCCGAGTACCAGACCAGGCTCTCCGGGCCGATCTCGCCCTGGTCCCAGTGGTGCTGGAGCACCTCGACCCCCACCGGTCCCACGGGCTGCTCGGCGATGGCAACCCACCACTCGGCCGACAGGGGGCCCGCGGGCGCGGAGGCAACCGCGCCCTCCGGCTCGCCCCGCCGCACCAGGGTGACGTGCCCGCACTTCTTGCAGCGCACCTTCACGCCGGCGGGACCGACCTTGTCGTCGGAGATCATGTACTTCGCGCTGCAGCCTTCACAACTGAACCGCATGGACCGCCTCCCTCACCTCGCCGCCACCGAGAGTCCGAGCGCATCGCGGAGGACCGCCCAGTCCTCGGAGAGGCAGAACTGAACCAGATCGCGCACCTTGGCCTCGTCCTGCAGCTTCGACACCTGCGCCTTTTCCTCCAACACGAGCCGCCGCGCAACCTGCAGGTCGCCGGAGAGGAGGGCGCCTGCCCGGTTGGACGTCAGCTCGACCGCATCCATGTGGGCCCGGACGTCGCCGGGCCGCGCAGTCGCAGCGTACTCCTCGGCGAGCCGCTCCAGCACGGGAAGTTTTCCGCGCTCCCGCAGGACCCGCTCGATCGTCCCCCGCATCCGCTGGACCATGCGCGGCTCGGCGGTGGGCACGAAGGCCGGGGAGCCCACGCAGCAGGCCGCCTGGAAGACCGCCTGGAGCTGGTCGTGCGGCATGAGCCGCGCCAGGCGGAGCTCGGGCCGGTAGTAGGAAACGGCGCGCGCCGCGACGTACCAGAGCTCCCGGCGGGGCCGGTCCTGGTAGGTCTCCTCGCCGGCCACGAGCGAGGGCGGGTCGGTGTTGGCGAACCCGAGCCGCATCGGGCTCCCCACCACCCGGAAGAGCCGGACCCCCTCTATCCCCAGCGAGCGGGCCGCGTACTTGATCCCGTTGGCCAGGACGAGCCCCGAGGTCGCCAGGTCGATCTCGTCCCGTGCCGGGTTCAGCCCCAGGTCCTTCGGGGCCTGGACGAAGATCGACCCGGCCTCCCGTGCCAGGAGCGAGAGGATGGCCGGGACCGGACCGGTCCGGAGCCGCTCGTGGAGGAGTCGCTGCCAGAGGACGTCGTCGAGCGAGCGGGTGGCGAACTCGCGGGCCAGCCGCCGCAGCCGGTCCACCGTCTCGAGCTCCTCGGGGCTGGCGGTGCGGAGAAGGTGGGCGAGCACGTCGGCGGCGGCGTAGGCGCGGTCGAGGTCCTTGCGGGCGATCTGGACCGCGAGGAGCCGGGAGACGGAGCGCGAGGGATCCTTCTGCCGGAGCGCGATGGAGCGAAGGGAATCGGCCGCGACCCCCTCGAGCCCCGGGACGCCGGCGGCGAGCTCGGCGTAGGACTGCAGGGCATCGAGGTCGTCGGGGCTGTCCTTCACCACCTGCTCGTAGGCGACGCGGGCGGCCGGGAGGTCGCCCAGCGCGCGGTGCTGCAGGGACGCCAGCTCCTTCCAGAGCCCGGCGCGGGCCTTCTCGGTCTCGGGCACCCGGGGCAGCCGCGCGATCATCCGCTCGATGGCCCGGGCCAGGTCGCGCCAGCGCCGCTTCCCGGCCAGGATCTGCTCCATGGCGGCGAATGCCTTCACCAATCGTGAATCGTGGTCGAGGGCCAGCTCGAGGTGGTGGAGCGCCAGCTCCTCGTCCCCCACCCGGTCGCGCAGGATCTCGCCGAGCTGGAGGTGGAGCCGCGCCGCGCCGGAGTGGTCGGCCTGCACCTCGGGGATGCGCAGGAGCCGCTCCAGCACGCCCACCGCCCGCGGCCAGTCCTCGCGCGCGAGCAGCGACCGGGCCATGCCGCGCAGCGAGGGGACGTGGAGGGGATCGATCTCGAGCGCCCGCTCGAAGCTCTCCACGGCCCGCTCCGTGACGCCCTGCCGCTCCAGGATCTGGCCCACCCACCCGCACGCGACCGCCACCTCGGCCGGCGAGAGGGCGTCGGCGTGGTGGGAGAGGAGCCCCTCCAGCACCGGCAGCGCCTCCCGCGCGTCCCCCCCCGGGCCCAGGATGGCCGCGAGCCCCTTGAGCGCCGGGAGCGAGGTGGGGTCGATCTCGCGGGCCTTCCGGTAGGCGGCGAGCGCGCCCGCGGCGTCGCCGCTGTGCTCCCGCGCCTTCCCCAGGCGGCAGAGCTGCCGGAGCAGTTCCCGCGGGTCAGCCTGGCCCATCCGCGCCACGGCGGGGTCGAGCAGGCGGGCCACCCCGGCCAGGTCGCCGCGGGCCTCGAGGATCTCGGAGAGGGCCAGGGCGGCGGGGAGGTGATCGGGAACCCGCGACAGCGCGTCCTCGTAGAGTCCGGAGATCTCCTCTCGGGGACGACCCTCGAGATCGAGGAGCCGGGCCGCCTCGACGAGCGCATCGGCGGCGCGGAACGGATCGTCGCCGTGGCGGGCCTCGGCGGCGAGCATCTCGGCGAAGCCGGCCCGGTCGCCGGCCCGGGATCGGATGTCGGCCAGGGCGCGGATGGCGACCAGGTTTCCGGGCTCGAGCGCGAGCACCTTCTCGAAGTCGGAACGGGCTTCGGCCGGATCGCCCGAGGCCTGCGCGCGCATGCGCGCCAGCCGGAGGTGGAGCCCCGCGGCCGCGGCCGGATCGACGCCGAGGGCGAGCGCCTCGCGGAAGGCGCCCTCCGCCTCCTCGGGACGGTCGAGCGTTCCGTCGAGCAGCTCGCCCAGCTCGAGCAGGGTCCGGCTCCGCGCGGCGGGATCGGCCTCGACCGACGCGCGAATCCGCAGCACGCTGGCCAGCCGCTCGACGTTGCCTCCCTCCCGGTAGCACCGCTCCAGGGACGCGGCCACCTCGCCGTCGCCGGGGGCGATCCGGTGCGCCGCCTCGAGGAGGCCGAGCGCGCGACCCGCCTCGCCCCGCCCGTCGAGCGCTGCGGCGCCCCAGCCGAGCAGGCGCGCCCGGGCGTCCGCGGGGAGGGCGTCGTCCTCGGCGACCCCGGCGAGGCAGACCGGGTCGGCGAGGAGGGCGCGACGCACCGCCTCGGTGCCGGCGGCGGCGTCCCCGCCGTCCACGCCGCGCGCCACCGCGACCCGGAGCAGCAGGGCGGCCTGTCGCTCGCCGCTCGACGCCTCGGCCGCCCGCTCGAGGAACGGGACGATCTCGCCCGGCCCACCGCTCGAGGGCGCGAGCCGCTCCAGCGCCGAGAGCGTCCGCTCCGACGAGGGGTCCTCTGTGAAGGCCCTCCGCCAGGCGTTCCAGGCCCCGGCGGGGTGGTCGGCGCGGGTCTCGAGCACCTCGGCCAGCTCCTGGAGCAGCCCCGCCCGCTCCGGCGCCTCGGCCAGGCGCGGGACGTAGAGCTCGGTGACACGGGCCCAGGCTCCCCAGTCGAAGGCCTCGGCGTGGAGCGCGCGCAGCGCGTCGAAGGTGGCGCGACTTCCCGGGTCGCAGGAGAAGGCCTCGCCGAGCGCCGCGGAGGACTCCACGGTCCGGCCGCGCGATGCCCAGTCGGCGGCCACTGCGCGCCACGCCTCGGCGCCCTCCGGCCCCGGCCCGAGACGGCGGGCCCTGGCCTCGAGCACCCGTGCGCCCTCGTCGGCGTCGCCCGCCGCACGGAAGATGGCGCCCAGCCGGTCGAGGTCGGTGTCGCCGGCGGTGCCGAGCGCCATGGCGCGCCGCCCCTCCTCGGAAACGGCGGCCGCGTCGCCACAGGCGATGAGCGTCTCGGCGAGGGCGAGCCGGAGCTCCCGCTCGGCCCCCGGCTCGAGGGGGATGAGCTTCCTGAGCGTGGCGGCCAGGCCGACGAGGTCGCCCTGCTCCCCCTGGAGCCGGCGCAGGGCGTCGAGGGGGTGCCGGTCGGCCTCGTTCCAGCGGGAGAGCCGATCCCACAGCCGGATCGCGAGGCCGGGATCGCTCCCGCCGGTCGCCTCGGCGATCCGGGTCAGCGCGCGCAGGGATGCCGGGTGGCCGGGCTGGGCCTCGAGGATCCGGAGGTAGGCGTCGGCCGCCCTCCCCGGGGACGAGAGCCTCTCCTCGCAGAGCTGCGCCAGGACGAAGAGGATGCCGGTGCGCTCCTCCGGACGCGGCTCGGCGTCGGCCAGCGCCTCGAGCGTGGTGGCGAGCTCTCCGAATCGCTCGAGCTTCCGGTAGAGCCGCTCCAGGGCCAGGAGCGCGCGCGGGGCGAGCGCGGGGTCGAGCCGCCGCGCCTCCTCGTAGAAGCGCGGCGCCTCCGACGGGCGCCCGAGCGGCCCCTCGAGGAGCGCGCCGAGCCGGAGCGCAACCCCTCCCCCGGCCTCACCCAGCCGCGGGAGCCGGTCGGTGAGGAGCGCGGCGAGCGGCTCGTGCCTCCCGGTGGTGGTGTAGGCCTTCTCGAGGATGGCCCCGGCCCGTTCCGGGTCGTGGGCCATGGCGCTCTCGACGCGGGAGAGGGCCTCGGCGTGGCCGGGCTGGCGGGCCAGCACCTCCTCGAGGAGCGCGAGGGCGCCGGCGGGGTCGTGGAGGTGCTCCTCCCGGAGCGCGGCCAGCCGGATGCGGAGCCCGTCCGCCTCCACGTCCTTCCCCGCGTTCTCGGCCGCGGCGATCTCCCCGGAGAGGACGTCTGCGAAGAACGGGGCGTTGGCGGCGAGGAGCGCAGGCTCCCGCGAGAGCTCCTCGGCCGCGGCGAGCGCCCCGGCGTGGCCCGGCACCGACTCGAGCGCGGCGCGCAGCGAGCCCACCGCGCCGCCCCCGTCGCCGAGCCGGGTCATGCGGATCCGGCCGGCGCGGAGCCGCGCGTCGGCGGCCTCCTCCGCGCCACCCGGCCGGGCGGCGGCCTCG
Organism: uncultured Anaeromyxobacter sp.; assembly: GCA_903874275.1. Taxonomy (GTDB): domain Bacteria; phylum Myxococcota; class Myxococcia; order Myxococcales; family Anaeromyxobacteraceae; genus CAIOAK01. Next base: position 12,084 of record CAIQRS010000266.1, on the reverse strand, counting down.
TCTCCCTCCTGGTCGAGGAGCTCGGCCACCTCGCGCCACGCCTCGCGTGCGCCGTCCGCGTCGGAGAGACGGTCGGCGGACACCTCGGCGACCTCCCGCCAGAGTTCCCGGCGGACCCGGAAGTCGCGCTCCAGCCCGGCCCGTCCCTGCAACGCCACCGCGAGCGGCGCCCAGGCCTGCCGGGACCGGTGGATGGCCGCCAGGGCCGTCTGGACCGAGATGGCGGCCTCGTCGGGCAGCCCCTCCGCGAGCGATCCGGAGAGGATCTCGGCCAGCCGTTCCTCGGTCCCGGCCGTGTCGGCGAGCCGGCACAGCTCGGCCCTCGACCGCGGCTCGGCGGCGGTGTCCCCGCGCTCGAGCGCATACTGGCGCGCCCGCGCCTCGAAGGCGGCCGAGAGCTTCCCGGCCCCCTCGCGCAGGCCGGCCAGCTCGGCCAGGGCGGCGGGCTGCTCCTCGGCGGCCATGTCCTCGAGCCGGAGCTCGAGCAGGTCGGCGAGCTGGTCCTGGTCTCCGGAGGCCCGGTGGACCTTCTCGAGGAGCCGGGCCGCGGCGGCGCGGGAGCCGGGGCGTGCCAGCGCGCGCGCCAGGCCGGCCAGTGCCGCGCCCTCCTGCGGGAACTCCTCCATCACCGCCGCGAAGGCGTCCACCGCGGCCTGTGGATCCTCCACCCCCTCGAGCAGCACGGCCCGCCGGAGCAGGACCTCGAGCCTCCGGGCCGGGTCGTTCCGCCGCGCCTCGGCGAGCCCGGCGAGGACCGGAACGAGCTCCTCGGTGCGCCGCTCCCGGGAGAGGACCCGGTCGAGGGCCTCCAGCGGCTCGACGTCGCCGGGCACCGCCTCGGCCAGCCTGCGCCAGGCGTCGAGCTGGGCGGCCACGTCGCCGGTGCGCTCCCGGGTGCGCGCCGACAGCCGCAGGAAGTCCACTGCCGCGGCGCCGCCCGCGGCCTCGGCGGCGGCCGCGTACACGTCGGCCAGCACGTCGAGCCGCCCCGACTTCTCGGCGAGCCGCGGGATGTCGGCGAGCGACTCCTCCCGCGCCCTCCCCCCTTCCGCGAACGCTCCGCGCGCCGCGTCGAGCGCGCGCGAGGGGTCGGCGAGATCCACCTCGAGGATCGTCCGGATCTCTCCCTGGAGGTGGGCCCGCTCGCCTGGGTCCTCCTCGGCGGCCAGCCGGTCCTCCCGGACCGTGAGCCGGGACTCCACGTCCTGCGGCGACACGAAGAGCTGGTCCACCTGGAGGAGCGCGTCCCGTCCGATCGTCCCCGGCTCGCGCGCCATCTGGAGGAGCGAGAGGCGCGCTCCGGGGTGGTCGGGATCGGTGGCGGCCACCTCGGCGAGGAGCCTCAGCGCGCCGGCGGGGTCGCCCAGGCGGACGCGCCGGAGCTCGGCGATCCGGAAGGCCAGGTCGGAATCGAAGAGCGCCACCGAGAGCCGCTGCTCGAGCGCCCAGGCCAGGTCGGCCGGACTCTCCAGCTCCTCGGCGAGCTGCTCCATCTCGGCCGCGGCCGCCACGTCGTGGGGGTCGCGGGCGAGCCGTTCCCGCGCCAGTTCCATCCTCTTCAGCGGGTCGGTGGGCGGCGGCAGCGTCGGCAGCTCGAGGCCGGGCGGCAGGTTGGGATGGTGCGAGAGGTCCTCGAGGACCTCGGCGAGCCCGTCCCGGTCGCCCGCGGCCTCGAGGGCACGAGCGGTCCGGGCGAGCAGCCGGGCCGACTGCTCGCGGGGCACGAACTCGAGCGCGTGGCGGTAGGCGGCGACCGCCGCGACGGGGTCATGGAGCCGCTCGAGGAGCAGGTCGCCCCTCTGGGTGGCGAGCGCGGCGCGCTCGGGCGGCGGCGGCTCGAGCCGCTCGCGATCGGCGAGCAGATCGCGCGCCTCCTCCCAGCGCTCCCCGGCCAGCGCCAGGCGGGTGAGGCCGGCGAGCGCGTCGGCATCGTCCGGGAAGACCTGGCGAACCCGCCGGAGCTGCGTGGCCGCCTGCTCCTGGGATCCCAGCTCCTCCTCGGCGAGCTGGGCCGCGCGGATCCGCAGCGACCGCTCCTCGGCGGGCTGCCCGGAGAGTGCGTCGGCGGCCCGGACGAGCAGGGCGTGGAGCTCGGTGTAGGCCCTGGCGCGGGTGGCCAGGTCCTCCACCCTGCGCCGGGCCTCGGGGTGGCTGGGCGCCTGGCCCAGCGCCTCGGCGGCGGCGTCGAGCGCTCCGCGGGCGTCGCCGAGACGGTCCTGGCGGATGGCCGAGACGTCGAGCCACATGCGCGCCCGGTCGGACGGGTCGGCCGACTCGTCGCGGGCGATCACCTCGAGCATCTCGACGTGGCGCCCGGCGTCGCCGGCAGCGGCGTGGACGGGCGCCAGGGCGCGGGCGATGCGCACCGGGTCGATGCCGCTCGCCAGGAGGTCTTCGAGCGCCCGGACCGCCTGGGCGGCCAGCGGAGGGGCGAGGCCGCCTGCGTCGAGCAACGCCAGCCAGGCGCCCGCGGAGTCGAGGGGGCGGGCCAGCGGCTGGAGGAGGAGGGCCGCCCGCTCGGCCTCGAGGTCGGCGCGGTCCGGGGCTCCCTGGGCCGAGAGACGCGCCAGGACCTGGCAGAGCTCGGCGGCGGCCGCCTCGGAGCCGTCGGCGCGCAGCGACGTGGCGAGCCCGCGCAGCGCCTCCGGATCGGTGCCGTCCTCGGCGAGCACGTCCCGCCAGGCGCCCTCGGCCCGCGGCGCGTCGCCCGCCTCCAGGTGGAGCCGGGCGATCTTGATGGAGAGCTCGCGACGGTCCGCGCCGGAGGCGGTGGCCAGCCGTCCGGTCAGGTCCTCGATGAGCTCGGCCTGGCGCCCGGCGCGCGAGAGCGCGGCCTCGTAGGCGCTGGCCGCGCCGCGGTCGGACGGGTCGAGATCGGCGAGGGTGCGCCAAACCCGCGCCGCCTCCTCGGCGTGCCCGAGATCGTGCTCCTCGATCTCGGCGGCCCGCCGGAGCAGCGCCTTCCTGGTCCCGAGGTCGGCCCCCGCCGCCGCAGCGCCGGCCAGGAAGGCCCGGGAGAGGCCGGTGTAGTCCCCGGATCGGGCCGCGACCGCCTCGAGCTGGCGCCGGGCCGCCGCGCGCGCCGGCTCGGAGACGAGCGCCCAGGTGAGGATGCGCATCGCCTCGGCCGCGTCGCCGATGGGATCGAGGGCCACCTCCGCGGCGCGCAGGAGGAGCGAGGCCCGCGCGGCCGGATCCCGCTCGGCCGAGGCGACCGACTGGAGCGTCTCCACGAGCTGCGGCCAGTCGCCGGCCGACTCGAGCAGCGGCAGGAGCAGCCGCGCCGCCGGCGTGAACCCGGGCGACTCGCGCAGCGCGGCCTCCAGCATCCGGCGGGCCCGGGGCTGCTGCCCGGCGGCGACGGCCATCTCCGCTCCCCGGAGCCGGAGCAGCGCGTGTTCGGGGCGGTGGGAGCGCGCGTCGAGGTGCCGCTCCAGGACCGAGAGGGCGTCGGCCTCGCGCCCGGCGTCCACGTGGGCCTCGAAGAGGTGGAGGGCGGCCTCGTCGTTGGCGGGGTCGAGGTCGAGGGCGCGGGCCAGCGCGTCGCGCGCGCCGTCCGCGTCGCCGAACCGGACGAGCAGCAGCTGGGACAGCCGGAGGTTCGCCGCCACGGCGGCCGCCAGATCGCGCGAGCTGCGCGCCAGCCGGGTCAGCTCCTCGCGCAGGGTGGTCCAGTCGCCCCTCTCTCCGTGCCAGCGCTCGAGGAGGTCGAGCGCCCGCGGGTGGCCCGGCGAGGCCAGCCAGGCCCTGTCGAAGGCCTCGCGCGCCAGCGAGGCGCCGTCGGGGTCGTAGGCGACGTGCAAGGCCGCGAGCCGGAGCCAGATCCGCGCGGCCTCCTTCCTGTCCCTCTCCACCGCGGCCCGCTGCACCAGGGCGCCGGCCTGGTCGCGCCAGGTCCGGGGCGCCGAGCGCAGCCGCTCGAGCGTCTCGGCCGCCCCGGGCGCGCCCCGGTCGAGGAGCATGGCCTCCACGGTGGCGTCGAGGGCGAGCGCGTGCTCGAGCGGCTCGTCCACGAGGCCGACGCCCAGGTGGGCGTAGGCCACCGCGAGCTCGGCCCGGTCGCCCCCGGCGTCGCGCCAGCCGTCGAGCAGCTTCTTCGCCTGGGCGTACCGCCCGAGCGCCTCGGCGCACGACACGGCCCGGCGTCGCGCCTCGGCCAGATCGGGGTCGAGCCGGAAGGCCCGGCCGTAGAAGAGCGCCGCGCGGTCCCGCCGTCCGATCCGCTCCTCCCACCACCGGGCCAGCGCCAGGTAACGCTGGGCGGCCTCGGCAGGACGCGAGGTCCGGTCGGCCTCCTCCTCGAGCACCGCGGCCACTCCGGCGAGATCGCCCAGCTGCTCCCGCACCGCCGCCAGTTCCCGCAGCATCTCCGGGTCGCCGGGCAGGCGGGCGAGCGCGTGGAGGAGCAGCGACTCCGCCCTCCCGAGGTCCGGCAGCTCCCGCGCGAGGGTCGCGCCCCGGCGCAGCAGCGCGGCAGCGCTCGCGCCGTCCCCTTCCTCGCGCGCTTCCCGCTCGAGGACGGTGATCGACTGGGTCTTCTGTCGCGCGGCTTCGTCGATGGAGTCACTCGACGAAATCGTGCGGGTCGGCGTGATCATCGGGTCTGGGCCGCATCGTACCCGCCTACCGGCGACCCGGGCAATTGCGCGACCTCGGGAAGCGCGCCTTGAAGCGGCGCGGCCCGGGTGCTAACCGTCAACGTCCATGCACGGCAATTCCCGCACCTCGATGGTCGATATCGCCCGGCGGGGGGCCGCCTCGGTCCTCGTCCTCCTCGCGCTCGCCTCGGCTCCCGCCTGCGCGGCCTCCGGCGGTCCCCGGGCCATCCTCGAGTCGGGCGGCAAGAGCCACGTCGTCCAGGTGGAGCTCGCCGACACGCCGGCGAAACGCGAGCGAGGGCTCATGTTTCGCAAGGAGCTGGCGGACGGCCGCGGCATGCTCTTCCTCTTCGACGAGGAGGGGGAGCACTCCTTCTGGATGAAGGACACCCTCATCCCCCTCGACCTGATCTTCGTCGACTCCTCGGGGCGGGTGACCGGGATCGTGGCCCGCGCGCGCCCGCTCACCCTCGAGCCCCGCATCGGCGGGCCGAGCCGGACGGTGCTGGAGGTGCCCGGGGGCTGGGCCGAGGCGCACGGCGTCCGGGTCGGCGACCGGATGCGGGTCGAGGGGATCCCAGAAGCCCGTCAGTGATCGCCCTGGCCGCCACGGTCGAGCAGCTGCCGCGCCACCACCGGGCCGAAGCTCTCGGTCATCATGGCCTCCACCGCCTGCTCGAACGCGCGGCGCCGCCCCTCGTCGCTCCAGCTGAACCGGATGCCCACGCCCGGCTCGTCGCCGTCGGTCCCGTTGCGGATCACGATCCCCTCGAGCTCGAAGGGGTCCGCCCGCCCCGGGACCACCAGGCGGAAGCGGAAGGCGGTGCCGAGCGGCAGCGATCGCCGGGACGGGATGAAGGTGCCGCCCTTGGAGATGTTCCGCGTGTAGTCGGCGAAGAAGGCGTTCAGCTTCTCGTAGGCGACCTGCAGCTCCACGGGCTTCCGGGCGTGCTCGCGGCGTTCCTGGGTCACCGGCGCATGGTAGCGCGGGGGAGCCCTTGACCGATAGTCGAAGGGGGCGAATCGTCCTTGCGGCGGCCTTGGCCGGCCTGCTCTCCGCGCTGGGGTTCCGCCTGGCCGGGCTCCCGCTCCTCGAGGCCCCGGGCTGGGAGCTGGGGATGGCGGCGGCCCTCCTCGCCGTCCTCCTGGGCGGTCCCCTGGGTGTCGCGGCGGCGCGGCGCGAGCTCGCCGGGGCGAACCCGTCGGCCCCGCGGGCCTTCGCCGGGGCGGGCGTCCGGGTGGCGCTCCTCCAGTGCGCGCTGGTGGGCGGCGCCGCCCTGCGGACCGCGCTCCTCACGCCGTGCAGCCTCGTCCACGGATTCGCCTTCGTTCCGGCGGTCGCCCTCCCCTCGGCGCTCGCCGCCGCCGCGCTGGGCGTGCTCGCCGGGACCGTCGGCCGCGGTCGCGGGCTTCCCTCCGCCGGGCTCTACCTGGCGGGGCTGCTGGCCTCGCTCTCGGCCACGCTCCTCGAGGGCTGGCTCGGCCCCGCGTCCTACCTGCTCGACCCGTTCCTGGGCATCTGGCCCGGGCCGATCTACGACGAGGCGCTGGCCCTCGACCGGCGGCTCCTGCTCTTCCGGCTCGCGACGCTGGCCTGGACCGCGGCGATGGTGGGGGGCGCAACGGTGGCCGCGGCGCGGCGCCGCACCCCGCCGGCCTGGTCGCGGGCCGGGCTCGCCGTGGTCCTGCTGGCCCTCCTCGGCGTCGCCGCGGTCCGCGTGGAGGGCGCGCGCACCGGCGACCTCGCCACCCGCGCCGGCATGGACCGGGTCCTGGGCGGCAGGCGCGTGGGCGCCCGCTGCGACCTCCACTTCCCCCGGGAGAAGCCGGCCGCCGAAGCCGAGCGGCTCTTCCGCGACTGCGAGGCCGACGTCGCCGAGGTGGCGGAGGCCCTGGGCGTGACCCATCCACCCGTAGTGAAGGTATGGGTCCACCGATCCGAGGAGGAGAAGCGGCGGCTCGTCGGCGCCGGGCGGACCGAGTTCACCAAGCCCTGGCTCGCCGAGATCCAGGTGCTCGACGCGCCGGGAGGCCCGCCGGCCCTGCGCCACGAGATCGTCCACGCGGTGGGGGGAGCGGTGGCGGGTGGGCCGCTCGGCGTCCCGGCGCGGCACGGCGTGCTGGTGGACGCCGGGCTCGTCGAGGGGCTGGCCGTGGCGCTCGAGATCCCGCGCGGCGAGTGGACGGCGCACGAGTGGGCCCGCGCCATGAAGGACCTGGGGCTGCTCCCCGCGGCATCGACCCTGGTCGAGCCGGCCGGGTTCTACGCGGCGCCGGCGGCCCGGGCCTACGGGGCATCGGGGAGCTTCCTGGCCTTCCTCCTCGAGCGTCGCGGCCCGGGGCCGCTGCTCCGCGCCTACTCCGGCGCCCCCTTCGCGGAGGCCTTCGGGGCGCCGCTCGAGCGGCTCACGGGGGACTGGCACTCCTTCCTCGACTCCATGCAGGTCCCCCCGGAGCTCCTGGTGGCCGCCGAGGCCCGCTTTCGCCCGGCCGGGCTCCTGGGTCGGCGCTGCGCCCGGGAGGCGGCTGGTCTGGAGGCCGGGGCCCGGACCGCCGAGCGGCGCGGCGACCCTTCGGCGGCGGCGCTCCTCTGGCGGCGGGCCGCGCGACTCTCCGGCGACCCGTCGGACCTGAGGGGCCTGGGCGACGCACTGCGGGGGAGCGATCCGGCGGCGTCCGACGCGGCCTACGCCGAGGCCCTCTCGGCGCTCGGTGAGGGCTCCCCTGCGCTGCGCTCGGGCCTGCTCGAGTCCCGAGGGGACCTGGCCTGGCGCTCCGGGGACGGGCCCGCCGCGGCGGCGCGCTACCGCGAGGCGCTGGCGCTCCAACCCGACCGGGCACGGGCGCGGCAGCTCACCACCAAGGTCGCGGCGGCGACCGGATCCGCGCTCGGAGCGGCCGCACCGTGGTTCCTGGGGACGGCCGGGGCCGACGCGGTGATGCCCGCGCTCGCCACATCGGTGGACCCCCTGGGCCCCTACCTGGCAGGACGGTACGCCGCCTCCCGGGGAGACGCGGCCGCCGCGGTGCCCCTCCTCGAGCGGGCGCTCGCGGGCGAGTTGCCCTCGGTCGCCTTCCGGGTCGAGGCCCTCTCCTCGCTCGCAGCCGCGCGCTGCCGCCTGGGCGACGTGGCCGGGGCCCGGGAGGCCTGGTCGCGGATCGAGCGGGAGACCGACCGCGAGGCCGACCGCGTGCGGGCCCGCCACGCCTCGCTGCGCTGCGGGCGCTGACGGCCGAGCTACTTTCCGCCGCGCAGCCGGTCGATGGCCGCCTTGGGGTTCCGAACCCCGTTCTTGATGAGCCACCAGCCCACCTTGGCGCCGCCCGCCGCCAGCACGCCCAGGTAGCCGTGCGAGACGAGCCGCGCCGTGGAGGCGTTGACGTGCACGCGCACCCGCCTCTCCGGCTCGCGCGCCAGCAGCAGCTTGAAGAAGGCGATGCCGAACTCGCCGACGTCGTCCCCGGCGATCCCGGTGATCTGCCTCACCGCCTCGTCGGGGATCGTGAGGGTGAAGTCGGGGTCGGCCTCGGCGCCCTCCTCGACGCGCCCCTCCCCGCCCGCCATCGAGAACCTGGCCGGGCCCGACTGGAGCGAGAGCGCGACACGCGCGTCGCGGGCCAGCGGCCGCGTCGCCTTCCGCGCCGCGGGCGAGGTCTCGAAGAAGCGGGCCAGGGCCTCGGCGCTCGGATCGGTCATCCACGCAGTGTAATCCGGGAGCCCGTCCAGGGGCGGGGCATGGCGCGGCGCGCGCGGGTGGCGGCCGATTGACTGCCGGGGCCCACCGTGGTTTGACGGGCGGATGCGATTCCCGTCGTTCGTCGTCCTGGCCGCGCTCTCCGCGGCCGCCTGCGCCAGGAACCTCCCCAACACCGAGATCCGGGACACCCCCGACAACCGCGCCATCATCGCCGTCGTCGATGCCTACCGGAAGGCCTTCGACACCCGCAACACCGACGCGGTGATGGCCCTCGTATCGCCCAACTACTACGACGACTCCGGTTCGGTGGACGCGGCGGACGACGTGGACTACAAGGCGCTCCCGGGGGTCCTCCGCGACACCTTCTCGCGCATCACCCAGGTCCGCATCGAGTTCGGCATCACCGACATCATCGTCAACGGCGACAAGGGGCAGGCCGACCTCTTCTACGACGCCAAGTACCGGGTGGTGACGCCGCGCCACGAGATCCCCAAGCGCGACACAGACATCCAGCGCATCCTGCTCCAGCGCGACGGCCAGTCCTGGAAGATCATCTCCGGCCTGTAGGACGCCAGCGGGCCGAGACCACCTTCCACCCGCCCTTCTCCCGGGCCAGGGTGGCCTCGACGCGCCAGACGTCGCCATTCTCCGGCAGCCGGCCCAGCACCCCCTCCCCCTTCCCGCCTCGGGCCAGGACGACCTCCAGGACCGCCTCGGCCTGGTCGCCCGTCACCTCCACCTTCTCCGCCACCGGCACCACAGCGTTCCAGGAGCCGCGCAGGGCCTGGTAGGTGATGAACTGCTTCAGCTCGCGGTGCCCCATCCCCTCGCCCTGGAAGCGCTCGCTCACCCCGGCCATGGCGTCACCGGGGCGCTTCTCCTCCACGGCGCGCGCGCCCGCCTCGAAGACCGCGCGGATCTGCTCCTCGTCGGTGGGACCATCCCGCAGGGCCCGGATGACGACGAGGCAGGCCACCGCGACGAGGGCTCCGACGACGAAGATGGCGACGTTCCGGGGGATTCTCATGGCGCCTTTCCCGGGGCGGCCCCGGGACTCCATTGGAGTAGACTCCCGCCCGTGGCGCAAGACCGGGACAGGCCGACCCAGGCCGATCAGCACAACGAGCGGGGCATCGAGCTGGCCGACCGCGGCTGGCTCGACGAGGCCGAGAAGGAATTTCACAAGGCCATCGCCCTCGACCCGGCCTCGGCCCATCCCCACGAGAACCTGGCCATGCTCCACGCCCGCCGCAAGCGCTGGCGGGAGGCGCTGCTCGCGCATCTCAAGGCCGTCGAGGTCGAGCCGGAGAGCCCCGGAGCGCGGTTCACCCTGGCGTCGTTCCTCGCCACCCATGGCCTCGAGATGGCCGAGACCGAGTACCGGGAGGCCATCGCCGCCGACCCGGAGCACGCCGATGCCCACCTGGAGCTCGGCCTGGCGCTCGCCGACATGGGGCGCGCCGAGGAGGGGCTCTCGGAGCTCGCGGTGGCCGTCCGGCTCGCACCCGAGGACTCCATGGCGCGCCACGAGCTGGCGAGCCTCCTCATGGACGAGGGGGACTACCGGACCGCCATCGGCCACCTCCGCGAGGCGGCCCGGCTCGAGCCGGAGAGCTTCGAGATCCACCTCGACCTGGGGCTCTGCTACGCACAGAAAGGCTTCTACGCCGAGGCGGAGCGGGCCTACGAGAAGGCGCGAACCCTGAAGCCGGACGACGCGGTGGTGAACTACGACCTGGCGTCGCTGTACGCCCAGTGGGGGCGCAGCGCGGATGCGCTCGCGCCGCTCCGGAAGGCGCTCGAGGCCGACGGGGAGAAGGTCCGGGGGTGGCTCTCCTCCGACCCGGTGTTCGACCCCCTGCGGGGCGGGGACGCGTTCGATCAGCTCGTGGCGGGGTGATCCCGGCCCGTTCCTCGCATAGGCTCCGGGGCAATCATGCCCGAGCTCGCTTTCTTCCGTCACGGTGAGGAGTTGCTGCGCGTCGTCCTGGCCGACCAGACCACGATCGGCCGATCCGCGGACTGCGACGTCTGTTTGCCGGACCCTGGTCTCTCCCACATCCAGGCCTCCATCGAGCGGCGACCCGCCGGCTACACCCTCCTCGACCGGTCGGGGCGGGGCACCCGGGTCGGCGCCGAGGACGTCACCGAGGTGGTGCTGACCGACGGCGTCCACCTCACCTTCGGCAGCTGGCGCGCCCTCTTCCGCGAGTCGGCCTCCGACGACCCCGAGGCCACCTCGGCGCGCGGGCTCACCGGCATCCGCCCGGTCGAGGCTCCCGTGGCGGCCCAGGCCCGGCTGCGGGTCCGCGACCGGGGGCGCGAGCGCATCGTCCCCCTCCCCGACGAGGGGCTCACGGTGGGCTCGGTGGCCGGCAACGGGCTCGTCCTCGACGACCCCTTCGTCTCCTCCCGCCACGCCCGCATCGACCGGCCGGCCGGCCGATGGGAGCTCACCGACGTCGGATCCACGAACGGCACCCTTCTCGGTGGGGTCCGGATCTACCGCGCCGAGCTGCCTCCGGGGCTTCCCATCACCCTGGGTGACAGCGAGCTCGTCCTGGAGATCGGCGCGCCCAGGGACGGGCGGCTCCCCGGGAGCTACGAGGGGATGTTCTCGCTCGACCCGGGGATGCGGCAGGTCTTCGACTTCATCGACCGGCTCGCCCCTGCGGAGACGGCGGTGAGCATCCTCGGCGAGACCGGCACCGGCAAGGAGCTGGTGGCCCGGGCGCTCCACGCCCGCTCCCCGCGCGCCGCGGGGCCCTTCATCCCGGTGAACTGCGCGGCCATCCCCGAGACCCTGATGGAGAGCGAGCTCTTCGGGCACGAGAAGGGGGCCTTCTCCGGCGCCGAGCGGCTGCGCAAGGGGGCCTTCGAGGAGGCCGACCAGGGAACGCTGTTCCTCGACGAGATCGGCGAGATGCCGCTGGACCTCCAGTCGAAGCTCCTGCGGGCGCTCGACAGCGCCGAGGTGAAGCGGGTCGGCGCATCGCGCCCCATCCACGTCTCGGTCCGGATCGTCTCGGCCACGCACCGCGACCTCCCGGCGCAGGTCCGGGCCGGGAAGTTCCGCGAGGACCTCTTCTACCGGCTCTCGGTCATTCCACTATCTGTCCCACCACTGCGGGCCCGCCAGGGCGACGTGCGGGCGCTGGCCCAGCGCTTCCTCGACACCAACGCACCGCGCGGCCTCCAGCTGCGCTGGAGCGAGGACGCGCTGCGCCGGCTCGAGTCCTACGACTGGCCGGGCAACGTGCGGCAGCTGAAGAACGTGGTCCAGCGGGCGCTGCTCCTCCGGGGCGAGGGGGCGGTGCTCCCCGCCTCCGCCGTCACCTTCGAGGACCTGCGCCCCGCCGCGGTACCGGGCGGCGACGACACCACCCTCTACCTGCCCGGCCTCACGCTGGAGGAGATCGAGCGGGAGGCCATCCGCCTCTCCCTGCGGCGCAACCGCGGCAAGCGGGCCGCTGCCGTGAAGGAGCTGCAGATCGCCAAGAGCACGGTGATGAAGCGCATCGCGCAGTGGAAGCTGCAGGACGAGGGGCGGGAGAGCGGCGCGCCCCCGGAGCCCGAGGACGACTAATTCCAGTACCGCTGCGGGCGCATCTGCTCCACCAGCTCCATCTCCTCGAGCGGCTCGGGCGGCAGGTCGAGCGCGTCGGGGCGCCCGGTGCCCAGGAACCGGGCGATGGCGACGTCGATCTGGGCAATCGACGCCAGCACCGGGCGAACCAGCTTGCCCGACGCGAAGGCCACCTCGTCGAGCGCCGGCATGTCGAGCGGGT
>CAIQRS010000265.1 GCA_903874275.1 uncultured Anaeromyxobacter sp. | reverse complement strand
CCCGGGCAGGCCTTCATGGCCTGGATGCCCTGGATCGTCCTCACCGTCCTGGTCTTCATCTGGGGCCTCCCGTCGGTGAAGACCTGGCTGAACGGCATCTTCGCGCCGTCCTTCGAGATGAACGGGCTGCACAACCTGGTGCAGAAGATCCCGCCCGTGGCCAAGAAGCCGTCCCTCGAGGGCGCCAAGTACACCTTCAACCTGCTCTCGGCCACCGGCACGGGGCTCCTCCTCACCGGCATCATCTCCGGCCTGTGGCTCGGCATGGGGCTCGGCAGCCTGGTGAAGACGTACTTCGCCACGCTCCACCGCATCCGCTTCTCCCTCATGACCATCGCGGCCATGCTGGCGCTGGGCTACGTGACCAAGTTCTCGGGCTCCGACTCGACGATGGGCCTGGCCTTCGCCTCCACCGGGGCGCTCTTCCCCTTCTTCTCCCCGATGCTGGGCTGGCTGGGCGTGGCGCTGACCGGTTCGGACACCTCGTCCAACGTGCTCTTCGGAAACCTCCAGGTCGTGTCGGCCGAGAAGCTCGGCATGTCGCCCATCCTGGCGGCCGCGTCCAACAGCTCGGGCGGCGTCATGGGCAAGATGATCGACGCCCAGTCGATCGTGGTGGCCGCGGTGGCCACCGGCGAGCACGGCAAGGAGGGCGAGATCCTGCGCTACGTCTTCTGGCACAGCCTCGTGCTGGCCTGCCTGGTCGGCGTGCTGGTCTTCCTGCAGCACAACTACTTCCAGTGGATGATCCCGCACTAGCCAGCGAATCGAGGCCGCCATGTTCGAGACCTTCAGGGCGAAGGCGCAGGCGGTCAGTGCAGAGGTCCACCGGGCGCCCGCCGGCGCCCAGGCACTGGACCTCGTCCTCGCGGTGCTCGGCCGCGAGGGCGTAGGGGATGCGCCGGGCGAGCGCGCCGTGTGGTGCGGGGGACCGATCCTGGGATCGCTCCTCGACCGCGATGCGCTCGTCCGTCGCTTCCCCGGTCTCTCCTTCGAGGTGACCCGGGAGCGCGCGGCCGAGAGCCGCGTCGGGATCACCGAGTTCGAGTGGGGGCTGGCGGCGACGGGGACCATCGCGCAGGACGCGACCGACCCCCGCCTCCGGCTCGCCTCCATGCTCCCCGAGGTCCACGTGGCGCTCTTCCCGACCTCGCGCCTCCTCCCCGACCTGGACGCATTGCTCGAGCGGGTGGACCCCACCCGGGCCCGCTACCTGGCTTGCGTCACCGGCCCCTCCCGGACCGCCGACATCGAGCGCGTCCTCACCATCGGCGTGCACGGTCCCAAGAAGCTCGTCATCATCGCCGTGGACGGCGAGTTCGGAGCCGCGTGATGGCAACCACCGATCTGAAGGCGCGGGTCAACGACGCGCTCGAGAACGGCTCCCTGGCCGGGGCGCTCGGGCGCTTCAACGAGGCCTACGTCGCCTCCCGGGCCCGGGCCTACGAGGGCATCGACTTCGAGGCCCTGCGCGACCAGCTGGTGGGGCTGAAGGGGCGGGCCGCGGCCCACCTCGACGAGCTGGCCGAGCAGTTCGAGGAGAAGGCCACCCAGGCCGGGGCCACGGTCTTCCGGACCTCCGACCCCGCCGAGGTGAAGCAGTACCTGGCCCGGCTCTGCAAGGAGAACGGGGTCAAGCGCATCGCCAAGTCGAAGTCGATGGCCACCGAGGAGATGCACCTCAACGCCTTCCTCGCGGAGCAGGGCATCGAGGTGGCCGAGACCGACCTGGGCGAGTGGATCGTCCAGCTGGCCGGGCAGCGCCCCTCGCACATGGTGATGCCCGCCATCCACATGTCGAAGGAGCAGGTGGCCGGCATCTTCTCCCGCGAGGTGAAGGAGGAGCTGGCCGCGGACATCCCGGCGCTGGTGGCCGTGGCCCGGCGCGAGCTGCGGCAGAAGTTCCTGGGCGCCGACATGGGCATCACCGGCGCCAACGTGGCCGTGGCCGAGACCGGCACGCTGGTGGTCGTCACCAACGAGGGCAACGCGCGCCTGGTCTCCACCCTGCCCCGGATCCAGGTGGCGGTGGTGGGCGTCGAGAAGCTCGTGGAACGGTTCGCCGACGTGGGGCCCATCCTGAAGGCGCTTCCCCGCAGCGCCACCGGACAGCTCCTCACCAGCTACGTCTCCATGTTCACCGGGCCGTCCCCCGGGGCCGACGGGCAGCCCAAGGAGCTGCACGTCATCCTGCTCGACCACCGGCGCACCCACATGGCGCGCGACCCGCGCTTCGCACAGGCGCTCCGCTGCATCCGCTGCGCCTCCTGCGTCAACGTCTGCCCGGTCTACCGGCTGCTCGGCGGCCACGTCTTCGGCGGCGTCTACACCGGCGGCATCGGCGCGATCCTGGCGACCTGGTTCGAGGCGATCAAGTCGTCGAAGGACATCCAGTCGCTCTGCATCCAGTGCGGCGCCTGCATCCCGGTCTGCCCCACCCGCATCGACATCCCGGAGATGATCGTCGAGCTGCGGCGCCGGCTGGCCAAGGAGGAGGGTCACCCCTTCATCCAGAAGGCCGCGCTGCGCATGGTGAACGACCGGCGGATCTTCCACGGCCTGCTGCGCGCCGCCTCGAAGGCCCAGAAGCCCTTCGCGAAGAAGGGGATGATCCGCCACCTCCCCTTCTTCTTCTCCGGGATGACCGAGCACCGCTCGCTCCCGGCCATCGCCGACGTGCCCTTCCGCGACCGCTTCGAGGGGATCGCCCAGCCCGCCGGCGCGAAGGACAAGGCGGCCTTCTACGCCGGCTGCCTGGTGGACTTCGCCTACCCGGGCATCGGCGAGTCGGTGGTGAAGGTGCTGAACGCGGCCGGCGTCGAGGTGACGTTCCCGCAGGCCCAGACCTGCTGCGGGGCCCCGGCCCGCTACGCCGGCGCCTTCGACGTGGCCGCGCGCAACGCCAAGGACAACATCACGGCCCTGGAGGATCCGGAGGTGCGCTGGGTCGTGTCGGCCTGCCCGACCTGCACGGTCGCGCTCCGCCACGAGTTCGCCGCGACCCTGGAGGCCGAGGGGCACGCCGACTGGGCGGAGCGGGCCGAGGCCATGGCCTCGAAGGTCCGCGACTTCTCCTCGCTGGTGAAGGAACTCGCCGACGCGGGGCGCCTCACCGTGGAGGCCGCCAAGGGGCTCGAGGCGGTCACCTACCACGACTCCTGCCACCTGAAGCGGAAGCTCCACGCCCACGAGCCGCCGCGCCAGCTCCTCGGCGCCGCCGGCTTCGAGCTGAAGGAGATGAAGGACAGCGACTCCTGCTGCGGCATGGGCGGGAGCTACTCGCTCAAGTTCCCCGAGATCTCCGCGCCCATCCTGGCCCGCAAGCTCGAGAACATCCGCGCCACCGGGGCGGAGACGGTGGCCATGGACTGCCCGGGCTGCATGCTCCAGATCGGGGGCGGGCTCGACCTGGCCGGCTCCACCGCCCGGACCCGCCACGTCGCCGATCTCATCGCCGACAAGGTGCGGCCGGCGCGGCCAGCCGGCGGGAAGTAGCCGGTTGCGCCCCCGGGCGCGCCTGCACTACCATCCGCGCCCACGCCTCCCGGGCAGGAAGCTCCGGCGGGCCCGAGAAAGAAGGCATTCGATGAGGTCGCTCCTCCGCGCCGCGGCGTCCGCGGTCGCACTGCTGGTCCTGTCGTCGTGCACCGGGACCAGGATGGTCCAGACCTGGCGCGACCCCAAGTACCAGGCCCAGCCGGTCAAGCGCGTCTTCATCGCCTGCATGATGCCCAGCGACGCGGCCCGGGTGACCTTCGAGAACACCCTGGCCCAGGCGCTGCTCGACAAGGGGTTCCTCTCCGCCACCTCGACCGGGGTCTTCGAGTACGGCACGGTGGACAAGGAGATGGCGGTCAAGTACGTCCGGGAGAACAAGGTGGACCTGGTCATCGTGCAGCGCATGACCAAGGAGACGGAGCTGGCCTACATGCCGGGCACCCTGGACTCGAACGTGCCGAACTCGCCCTTCTGGGGCAGCTCCGGGACCTGGTACGGCGCCTACGGCTACGGCGGAACGGCCTACACGCCGGGGTACATGGAGGAGGACACGCGCGTGAGGACCGAGACCACCGTCTTCTCCGCCCACACCGACCCCGAGCTGCTGGTGTGGAGCGGCGCCTCCACCACCATCAACGTGCAGAGCGCGGGCAGCGCGGCGAGGTCGCTGTCCGAGGCGCTGGTGTCCGACCTGGTGGCGGCCGGGATCCTGGTGAAGTAGGGACCGATTCAGCCGCCCAGTCCCGCCTTCATCCGGGCCACGAGGGCCTCGAAGGCCGGGTCCCCGCGGATCGACTCCAGGTCGGAGTCCCGTTCGATGTTCCGCACGATCTCCTCGGGCAGGCCCACCTCCGCCCCCTCGCTCAGGTACCGGATCGCGTCGTCGCGGTGGTGCTGCAGCGCGGCCTCGCAGACCAGGTTGTAGAGGGCGATCCCCACCACCCGACCGCCGGGCCCGCGGGCCCGGCGCTCGATGGCGAGCACCTCGAGGTTCAGCTTCTCGGCCTCCGCGTAGCGCTTCTGCCCCGCGCGGGCGTTGGCCAGGTTCATCATGACCTCCAGCGTGAGGGGGTGCTCCGGCCCGTAGACGCGCCGCATCGCCTCCAGACTTTGCACATGGAGCGCCTCTGCCTCGGCGAACTTCTCCTGGATGTAGAGATCTCCCGCCAGGTGGTTCTGCGCCGCCATCGTCTTCGGGTGATCGGGCCCGTACTTCAGCTTGTACGCCTCGAGCACCCCGCTGCGGAGCGCTGCCGACTCGGCGAAGCGCCCCTGCTTGCTGAGGACCACCGCCAGGTCGAGCCCCGACTCCAGGGTCACGGGCGCCTCGGGACCGTGGGCCCGCTCGGCCAGTTCCAGGACCTCGCGGAACATGGCCTCCGCCTCCGGGTAGCGCCCCTCGAACATCACGTTCATGGCCCGGGAGTCCATCGCGGCGAGCGTCCGGGGATGGCTCGGCCCCAGGGAGCGCCGGGCGCGCTCCACCGTTTCGCGATCGAAGGCCTCCGCCTCGCGGAACCTCCCCTCCCGGTAGAGGAGATCGCTCCAGGCCAGGCGGGAGTCGATGGTGTCGCGCGCGTCGGGCCCGAGGAGCCGCTGGCGCGTCGCCAGCGCCTGCTCCAGGAGGGGGCGAGCGGCGGCGTGCAGCCCCAGGTCTGCGTAGATCGACCCCATCGTGCCCTGCAGCCGGGCCTGGAGCTCCCGGTCCTCCCCGAGCCCCGTGCCGATCTCGGCCGAGGCCCGGTCCAGCACCTCACGGGCGGTGATGCTGTTGCCGCGCGCCTCGCCCGGGTCCGACACCTTGAAGATGCCCGAGAGGAAGGCCGCGATCCGCGCCGAGGCGGCGGCCTCCCGGTTGGCGCGATCGCGCTCCAGGGAGACCCTCCGGACCTGGAACCCGAGGGCGATGGTGAACGCCGGCAGGGCGAGTGCCAGGGCCGCGCCCACGGCCACCCCGGCCCGGTGGCGCCGGACGTACTTTCGCGCCCGGTAGAGGGCGCCCGCCCGGCGGGCCTGCACCGGCTCGTTCCGCAGCGCCCGGCCGACGTCGGCGGCCAGGTCGGCCACCGAGGGGTAGCGGTGATCCCGGTCCCGCTCGATGGCCTTCATGACGATGGCGTCGAGGTCGCCGCGGACCGCCCGGGGCAGCGAGGGGGAGCGCAGGCGGGCGCTGGGAACATTCGGGGTGGCGGAGGGCAGCGTCCCGGTCAGCAACTCGTACAGCACCACCCCAAGTGAATAGAGATCGGCGCGGGTGTCCACGTCCACCCCGGCCGGATCGGCCTGCTCGGGGCTCATGTACCCGGGCGTGCCCAGCGGGGCCCCGAACTCCGTCTCCGGCCCGTTCTCGCCGAGCCGCCGCCCGATGGCCTTGGCGATCCCGAAGTCGATGATCCGCGGCCGGGGCCGCCCGTCCACCGTCACCACCAGGACGTTCCCGGGCTTCAGGTCGCGGTGGATGATGGCCTTCTGGTGGGCGTGCTGCACGCCCTCGCAGACCTCCACGAACAACTCGAGCCTCTGCCGCGTCCCCAGCCGGTGGCCGTCGCAGTACTGGAGGAGCGGCTCCCCTTCGACGACCTCCATGACGAAGTAGGGGCGCCCCTCCGGCGTGGACCCGCCATCGAGGACCCGGGCGATGGCGGGGTGCTCCATGAGCGCGAGCGCCTGGCGCTCGGCCTCGAAGCGCGCCACCACCCGGCGGGTGTCCATCCCGGCCTTGATGAGCTTGACCGCCACCATCCGGCGGATCGGCTCGGTCTGCTCGGCCAGCCAGACCTCGCCCATCCCGCCCTCCCCGAGCCGTCGCAGGAGCAGGTAGGGGCCGACCCGCCGGCCGGTCGCCCCCGCTCCGGGATCGCCGGGGAGGGGCTCCCCATGGGCCAGGGTCTCATCCGCCATCGGATCGTCCGATCTCGAGCCGCGCCATGAGGCGCTGGAGGTTGGTTCGCGCCAGCCCGAGCTCCCGGGCCGCCGCCGCCACATTGCCCTGGTGCGCGCCGAGCAGCGCGACCACGCGCTCCCGCTGCTGCCGCTCCTCGGAGGTGAACTCCCGGGCCGCGCCGGACGGGGCCGGGACGCCCGGCGCCCCCTCGCGCACCCCCTGCGGGAGGTGGTGCGATGAGACGGCGACGGCCTGCGCGCCGTCGCCCCGCGCGAGGTCCACGGCCACCCGCAGCGCCTGCCGCATCTCGCGCACGTTGAGCGGCCAGGGGTGGAGGAGCACCTGGCGCAGGGCGTCCAGGTCGAAGCGGAGCCGGTCCGAACCGGGAGGGCCGGAACGGAGGATGCTGCGGATGAGGATGCCGAGGTCCTCGCGCCGCTGCCGCACGGGGGGAACCCGGGTGGTGAGGAGCCCGAGCCGCGCCAGGAGGTCCTGCCGGAAGGTCCCGTCGGCGACCAGCTTCCGGAGGTCCCGGTGGGTGGCGGCGATGATCCGGACGTCCACGCTGGTCTCCGCCTCCGTGCCGATGGGGCGGACCCGGTGGTCCTCGAGCACCCGGAGAAGCTTGACCTGAAGCCCGGGGGGCATCTCCCCGACCTCGTCGAGCAGCAGGGTCCCCTGGTGGGCGGCGCGGATGAGCCCCTGCCGGTCGGACTGGGCGCCGGAGAACGCTCCCCTCACGTGGCCGAACAGCTCGTCGTCGAGGAGGTTCTCCGAGAGTGCGCCGCAGTTGACGCTCACGAGCGGCCCGGGCCGGCCGGAGCGGGCGTGGAGGGCGCGCGCCAGGACCTCCTTCCCGACGCCGGACTCCCCCTCGACGAGCAGTTCGTGCCCGGTGGGAGCCAGCCGCTCGATCCGCGCCAGCTCGAGCTCCCACTCCGGATTCAGGGTGGTGGGCTCGTGGCCGTCCCGGCGCGACGGCGCCACCGTGCTGGGCGTCTCGGCCGACCCGCGCGCGTCGTTGCGAAAGAGGAAGAAGGTGTGGCCGACCTCGAGCAAGGCCTCGTCGCCGAGGAGCCGCTCCTCCCCCCGGCCGAGGCGCCGGCCGTCCAGGAAGGTCCCGTTGGTCGAGCCCTCGTCCACGGCCTTCCAGCGCGACCCCTCCCGGAGGAGGCGGAGGTGGCGGGTCGAGACGTAGCGATCGTCCACGGCCACCGAGAGCACGCCGTCCCTCGACTGCCCTCCGTTCGCCTCGGACCGGGAGAACAGCACCGACGAGCAGGAATCGAGGCGATGGCGGGACGAGGGGGCAGCGACGTCCTCGGCCGTGACCAGCCGCACCAGGAGCGCCCCCAGGGAGACCGGCGCCCCGCCTGCCGACGACTCCGACCCCTTGTCCACCAGTGTTTCCCTGCCCTCGACGGTATCCAAGCCCCCTCCCGGAACGGGGAGAGTAGCCGGATCGCCCTCGGCATCCAAGGAGCACCAGGCCGTCAGTTGCACCTTCAGTTGGCGGGGGCGGAGACCTGGGAGGCCGCGGCCTCCTGGACCGGCTGCGCCGTCCCAGGCGAGAGGAGGTGCATCCCGCCGATCAGCGCGACCGTCGCGCCCGCCAGGAGCGCCACGTCGAGCCAGCCGCGGCCGCGGGGCAGCGTGACGATCTGGTCGGGGGACCGCTCCTCCTGCCGGCGGGCGTCGTCGAGGCGGATGTCGCGCCACGGGGACGGCGACCGGGGAACGCTCGGCACGGTGGGCTTCGGGAAAACGGGCATCGGATACCTCCACGGATGGTTGACGGGCAGTGCCCTTCGTTCGGGCTCGACGACCCGGTTACACGAACCGGGCCAGCGCTCGTCGGGCCGCGCGCGGCCTCGCCCGGCGCGGATTTACGGGAATCGGTGTGTGGGGCGGGCCCTGGCGCGGGTGCGGGCGCCCCCGGGCGCCCGCGGGCGCCCGCGGGCGCCCGGGGGCGCCCGCACCCGCGCCAGGGCCCGCCCCACACACCGATTCCCGTAAATCCGCGCCGGGCGAGGCCGCGCGCGGCCCGACGAGCGCTGGCCCGGTTCGTGTAACCGGGTCGTCGAGCCCGAACGAAGGGCACTGCCCGTCAACCATCCGTGGAGGTATCCGATGCCCGTTTTCCCGAAGCCCACCGTGCCGAGCGTTCCCCGGTCGCCGTCCCCGTGGCGCGACATCCGCCTCGACGACGCCCGCCGGCAGGAGGAGCGGTCCCCCGACCAGATCGTCACGCTGCCCCGCGGCCGCGGCTGGCTCGACGTGGCGCTCCTGGCGGGCGCGACGGTCGCGCTGATCGGCGGGATGCACCTCCTCTCGCCTGGGACGGCGCAGCCGGTCCAGGAGGCCGCGGCCTCCCAGGTCTCCGCCCCCGCCAACTGAAGGTGCAACTGACGGCCTGGTGCTCCTTGGATGCCGAGGGCGATCCGGCTACTCTCCCCGTTCCGGGAGGGGGCTTGGATACCGTCGAGGGCAGGGAAACACTGGTGGACAAGGGGTCGGAGTCGTCGGCAGGCGGGGCGCCGGTCTCCCTGGGGGCGCTCCTGGTGCGGCTGGTCACGGCCGAGGACGTCGCTGCCCCCTCGTCCCGCCATCGCCTCGATTCCTGCTCGTCGGTGCTGTTCTCCCGGTCCGAGGCGAACGGAGGGCAGTCGAGGGACGGCGTGCTCTCGGTGGCCGTGGACGATCGCTACGTCTCGACCCGCCACCTCCGCCTCCTCCGGGAGGGGTCGCGCTGGAAGGCCGTGGACGAGGGCTCGACCAACGGGACCTTCCTGGACGGCCGGCGCCTCGGCCGGGGGGAGGAGCGGCTCCTCGGCGACGAGGCCTTGCTCGAGGTCGGCCACACCTTCTTCCTCTTTCGCAACGACGCGCGCGGGTCGGCCGAGACGCCCAGCACGGTGGCGCCGTCGCGCCGGGACGGCCACGAGCCCACCACCCTGAATCCGGAGTGGGAGCTCGAGCTGGCGCGGATCGAGCGGCTGGCTCCCACCGGGCACGAACTGCTCGTCGAGGGGGAGTCCGGCGTCGGGAAGGAGGTCCTGGCGCGCGCCCTCCACGCCCGCTCCGGCCGGCCCGGGCCGCTCGTGAGCGTCAACTGCGGCGCACTCTCGGAGAACCTCCTCGACGACGAGCTGTTCGGCCACGTGAGGGGAGCGTTCTCCGGCGCCCAGTCCGACCGGCAGGGGCTCATCCGCGCCGCCCACCAGGGGACCCTGCTGCTCGACGAGGTCGGGGAGATGCCCCCCGGGCTTCAGGTCAAGCTTCTCCGGGTGCTCGAGGACCACCGGGTCCGCCCCATCGGCACGGAGGCGGAGACCAGCGTGGACGTCCGGATCATCGCCGCCACCCACCGGGACCTCCGGAAGCTGGTCGCCGACGGGACCTTCCGGCAGGACCTCCTGGCGCGGCTCGGGCTCCTCACCACCCGGGTTCCCCCCGTGCGGCAGCGGCGCGAGGACCTCGGCATCCTCATCCGCAGCATCCTCCGTTCCGGCCCTCCCGGTTCGGACCGGCTCCGCTTCGACCTGGACGCCCTGCGCCAGGTGCTCCTCCACCCCTGGCCGCTCAACGTGCGCGAGATGCGGCAGGCGCTGCGGGTGGCCGTGGACCTCGCGCGGGGCGACGGCGCGCAGGCCGTCGCCGTCTCATCGCACCACCTCCCGCAGGGGGTGCGCGAGGGGGCGCCGGGCGTCCCGGCCCCGTCCGGCGCGGCCCGGGAGTTCACCTCCGAGGAGCGGCAGCAGCGGGAGCGCGTGGTCGCGCTGCTCGGCGCGCACCAGGGCAATGTGGCGGCGGCGGCCCGGGAGCTCGGGCTGGCGCGAACCAACCTCCAGCGCCTCATGGCGCGGCTCGAGATCGGACGATCCGATGGCGGATGAGACCCTGGCCCATGGGGAGCCCCTCCCCGGCGATCCCGGAGCGGGGGCGACCGGCCGGCGGGTCGGCCCCTACCTGCTCCTGCGACGGCTCGGGGAGGGCGGGATGGGCGAGGTCTGGCTGGCCGAGCAGACCGAGCCGATCCGCCGGATGGTGGCGGTCAAGCTCATCAAGGCCGGGATGGACACCCGCCGGGTGGTGGCGCGCTTCGAGGCCGAGCGCCAGGCGCTCGCGCTCATGGAGCACCCCGCCATCGCCCGGGTCCTCGATGGCGGGTCCACGCCGGAGGGGCGCCCCTACTTCGTCATGGAGGTCGTCGAAGGGGAGCCGCTCCTCCAGTACTGCGACGGCCACCGGCTGGGGACGCGGCAGAGGCTCGAGTTGTTCGTGGAGGTCTGCGAGGGCGTGCAGCACGCCCACCAGAAGGCCATCATCCACCGCGACCTGAAGCCCGGGAACGTCCTGGTGGTGACGGTGGACGGGCGGCCCCGGCCGCGGATCATCGACTTCGGGATCGCCAAGGCCATCGGGCGGCGGCTCGGCGAGAACGGGCCGGAGACGGAGTTCGGGGCCCCGCTGGGCACGCCCGGGTACATGAGCCCCGAGCAGGCCGATCCGGCCGGGGTGGACGTGGACACCCGCGCCGATCTCTATTCACTTGGGGTGGTGCTGTACGAGTTGCTGACCGGGACGCTGCCCTCCGCCACCCCGAATGTTCCCAGCGCCCGCCTGCGCTCCCCCTCGCTGCCCCGGGCGGTCCGCGGCGACCTCGACGCCATCGTCATGAAGGCCATCGAGCGGGACCGGGATCACCGCTACCCCTCGGTGGCCGACCTGGCCGCCGACGTCGGCCGGGCGCTGCGGAACGAGCCGGTGCAGGCCCGCCGGGCGGGCGCCCTCTACCGGGCGCGAAAGTACGTCCGGCGCCACCGGGCCGGGGTGGCCGTGGGCGCGGCCCTGGCACTCGCCCTGCCGGCGTTCACCATCGCCCTCGGGTTCCAGGTCCGGAGGGTCTCCCTGGAGCGCGATCGCGCCAACCGGGAGGCCGCCGCCTCGGCGCGGATCGCGGCCTTCCTCTCGGGCATCTTCAAGGTGTCGGACCCGGGCGAGGCGCGCGGCAACAGCATCACCGCCCGTGAGGTGCTGGACCGGGCCTCGGCCGAGATCGGCACGGGGCTCGGGGAGGACCGGGAGCTCCAGGCCCGGCTGCAGGGCACGATGGGGTCGATCTACGCAGACCTGGGGCTGCACGCCGCCGCTCGCCCCCTCCTGGAGCAGGCGCTGGCGACGCGCCAGCGGCTCCTCGGGCCCGACGCGCGCGACACCATCGACTCCCGCCTGGCCTGGAGCGATCTCCTCTACCGGGAGGGGAGGTTCCGCGAGGCGGAGGCCTTCGATCGCGAAACGGTGGAGCGCGCCCGGCGCTCCCTGGGGCCGAGCCATCCCCGGACGCTCGCCGCGATGGACTCCCGGGCCATGAACGTGATGTTCGAGGGGCGCTACCCGGAGGCGGAGGCCATGTTCCGCGAGGTCCTGGAACTGGCCGAGCGGGCCCACGGTCCCGAGGCGCCCGTGACCCTGGAGTCGGGGCTCGACCTGGCGGTGGTCCTCAGCAAGCAGGGGCGCTTCGCCGAGTCGGCAGCGCTCCGCAGCGGGGTGCTCGAGGCGTACAAGCTGAAGTACGGGCCCGATCACCCGAAGACGATGGCGGCGCAGAACCACCTGGCGGGAGATCTCTACATCCAGGAGAAGTTCGCCGAGGCAGAGGCGCTCCATGTGCAAAGTCTGGAGGCGATGCGGCGCGTCTACGGGCCGGAGCACCCCCTCACGCTGGAGGTCATGATGAACCTGGCCAACGCCCGCGCGGGGCAGAAGCGCTACGCGGAGGCCGAGAAGCTGAACCTCGAGGTGCTCGCCATCGAGCGCCGGGCCCGCGGGCCCGGCGGTCGGGTGGTGGGGATCGCCCTCTACAACCTGGTCTGCGAGGCCGCGCTGCAGCACCACCGCGACGACGCGATCCGGTACCTGAGCGAGGGGGCGGAGGTGGGCCTGCCCGAGGAGATCGTGCGGAACATCGAACGGGACTCCGACCTGGAGTCGATCCGCGGGGACCCGGCCTTCGAGGCCCTCGTGGCCCGGATGAAGGCGGGACTGGGCGGCTGAATCGGTCCCTACTTCACCAGGATCCCGGCCGCCACCAGGTCGGACACCAGCGCCTCGGACAGCGACCTCGCCGCGCTGCCCGCGCTCTGCACGTTGATGGTGGTGGAGGCGCCGCTCCACACCAGCAGCTCGGGGTCGGTGTGGGCGGAGAAGACGGTGGTCTCGGTCCTCACGCGCGTGTCCTCCTCCATGTACCCCGGCGTGTAGGCCGTTCCGCCGTAGCCGTAGGCGCCGTACCAGGTCCCGGAGCTGCCCCAGAAGGGCGAGTTCGGCACGTTCGAGTCCAGGGTGCCCGGCATGTAGGCCAGCTCCGTCTCCTTGGTCATGCGCTGCACGATGACCAGGTCCACCTTGTTCTCCCGGACGTACTTGACCGCCATCTCCTTGTCCACCGTGCCGTACTCGAAGACCCCGGTCGAGGTGGCGGAGAGGAACCCCTTGTCGAGCAGCGCCTGGGCCAGGGTGTTCTCGAAGGTCACCCGGGCCGCGTCGCTGGGCATCATGCAGGCGATGAAGACGCGCTTGACCGGCTGGGCCTGGTACTTGGGGTCGCGCCAGGTCTGGACCATCCTGGTCCCGGTGCACGACGACAGGACCAGCAGTGCGACCGCGGACGCCGCGGCGCGGAGGAGCGACCTCATCGAATGCCTTCTTTCTCGGGCCCGCCGGAGCTTCCTGCCCGGGAGGCGTGGGCGCGGATGGTAGTGCAGGCGCGCCCGGGGGCGCAACCGGCTACTTCCCGCCGGCTGGCCGCGCCGGCCGCACCTTGTCGGCGATGAGATCGGCGACGTGGCGGGTCCGGGCGGTGGAGCCGGCCAGGTCGAGCCCGCCCCCGATCTGGAGCATGCAGCCCGGGCAGTCCATGGCCACCGTCTCCGCCCCGGTGGCGCGGATGTTCTCGAGCTTGCGGGCCAGGATGGGCGCGGAGATCTCGGGGAACTTGAGCGAGTAGCTCCCGCCCATGCCGCAGCAGGAGTCGCTGTCCTTCATCTCCTTCAGCTCGAAGCCGGCGGCGCCGAGGAGCTGGCGCGGCGGCTCGTGGGCGTGGAGCTTCCGCTTCAGGTGGCAGGAGTCGTGGTAGGTGACCGCCTCGAGCCCCTTGGCGGCCTCCACGGTGAGGCGCCCCGCGTCGGCGAGTTCCTTCACCAGCGAGGAGAAGTCGCGGACCTTCGAGGCCATGGCCTCGGCCCGCTCCGCCCAGTCGGCGTGCCCCTCGGCCTCCAGGGTCGCGGCGAACTCGTGGCGGAGCGCGACCGTGCAGGTCGGGCAGGCCGACACGACCCAGCGCACCTCCGGATCCTCCAGGGCCGTGATGTTGTCCTTGGCGTTGCGCGCGGCCACGTCGAAGGCGCCGGCGTAGCGGGCCGGGGCCCCGCAGCAGGTCTGGGCCTGCGGGAACGTCACCTCGACGCCGGCCGCGTTCAGCACCTTCACCACCGACTCGCCGATGCCCGGGTAGGCGAAGTCCACCAGGCAGCCGGCGTAGAAGGCCGCCTTGTCCTTCGCGCCGGCGGGCTGGGCGATCCCCTCGAAGCGGTCGCGGAAGGGCACGTCGGCGATGGCCGGGAGCGAGCGGTGCTCGGTCATCCCGGAGAAGAAGAAGGGGAGGTGGCGGATCATCCCCTTCTTCGCGAAGGGCTTCTGGGCCTTCGAGGCGGCGCGCAGCAGGCCGTGGAAGATCCGCCGGTCGTTCACCATGCGCAGCGCGGCCTTCTGGATGAAGGGGTGACCCTCCTCCTTGGCCAGCCGGCGCCGCAGCTCGACGATCATCTCCGGGATGTCGATGCGGGTGGGGCAGACCGGGATGCAGGCGCCGCACTGGATGCAGAGCGACTGGATGTCCTTCGACGACTTGATCGCCTCGAACCAGGTCGCCAGGATCGCGCCGATGCCGCCGGTGTAGACGCCGCCGAAGACGTGGCCGCCGAGCAGCCGGTAGACCGGGCAGACGTTGACGCAGGAGGCGCAGCGGATGCAGCGGAGCGCCTGTGCGAAGCGCGGGTCGCGCGCCATGTGGGTGCGCCGGTGGTCGAGCAGGATGACGTGCAGCTCCTTGGGCTGCCCGTCGGCCCCGGGGGACGGCCCGGTGAACATGGAGACGTAGCTGGTGAGGAGCTGTCCGGTGGCGCTGCGGGGAAGCGCCTTCAGGATGGGCCCCACGTCGGCGAACCGTTCCACGAGCTTCTCGACGCCCACCACCGCCACCTGGATCCGGGGCAGGGTGGAGACCAGGCGCGCGTTGCCCTCGTTGGTGACGACCACCAGCGTGCCGGTCTCGGCCACGGCCACGTTGGCGCCGGTGATGCCCATGTCGGCGCCCAGGAACTTCTGCCGCAGCTCGCGCCGGGCCACGGCCACCAGCGCCGGGATGTCCGCGGCCAGCTCCTCCTTCACCTCGCGGGAGAAGATGCCGGCCACCTGCTCCTTCGACATGTGGATGGCGGGCATCACCATGTGCGAGGGGCGCTGCCCGGCCAGCTGGACGATCCACTCGCCCAGGTCGGTCTCGGCCACCTCGATGCCCTGCTCCGCGAGGAAGGCGTTGAGGTGCATCTCCTCGGTGGCCATCGACTTCGACTTGGCGATGCGCTTGACCCCGTTCTCCTTGCAGAGCCGGGCCAGGTACTGCTTCACCTCGGCGGGGTCGGAGGTCCGGAAGACCGTGGCCCCGGCCTGGGTGGCCTTCTCCTCGAACTGCTCGGCCAGCTCGTCGAGGTGGGCCGCGGCCCGCCCCTTCAGCCCCACCAGCTGGTCGCGCAGGGCCTCGAAGTCGATGCCCTCGTAGGCCCGGGCCCGGGAGGCGACGTAGGCCTCGTTGAAGCGCCCGAGCGCCCCGGCCAGGGAGCCGTTCTCGAGCGCGTCGTTGACCCGCGCCTTCAGATCGGTGGTTGCCATCACGCGGCTCCGAACTCGCCGTCCACGGCGATGATGACGAGCTTCTTGGGACCGTGCACGCCGATGGTGAGGACGCGCTCGATGTCGGCGGTCCGGGAGGGGCCGGTGACGCAAGCCAGGTAGCGGGCCCGGGTGGGGTCCACCCGCTCGAGCAATGCGTCCAGGTCGGGGAGGAGGCGCGAGGTCGGGAAGAGCGCCACGTGGACCTCGGGGAGCATGGAGGCGAGCCGGAGGCGGGGGTCGGTCGCGTCCTGCGCGATGGTCCCCGTCGCCGCCAGCCCCCACTCGAACTCGGTGATCCCGACGCGGCTCTCGGCCGCGCGCTCCCGGGTCACCTCGAAGGAGAGACCGGGGAAGCGACGGACGAGCGCATCGCGGTCGAGGAGCGATCCCAGGATCGGTCCCCCGCACCACACGGCGCGCTCGCCCGGCGCATCCCCTACGCCCTCGCGGCCGAGCACCGCGAGGACGAGGTCCAGTGCCTGGGCGCCGGCGGGCGCCCGGTGGACCTCTGCACTGACCGCCTGCGCCTTCGCCCTGAAGGTCTCGAACATGGCGGCCTCGATTCGCTGGCTAGTGCGGGATCATCCACTGGAAGTAGTTGTGCTGCAGGAAGACCAGCACGCCGACCAGGCAGGCCAGCACGAGGCTGTGCCAGAAGACGTAGCGCAGGATCTCGCCCTCCTTGCCGTGCTCGCCGGTGGCCACCGCGGCCACCACGATCGACTGGGCGTCGATCATCTTGCCCATGACGCCGCCCGAGCTGTTGGACGCGGCCGCCAGGATGGGCGACATGCCGAGCTTCTCGGCCGACACGACCTGGAGGTTTCCGAAGAGCACGTTGGACGAGGTGTCCGAACCGGTCAGCGCCACGCCCAGCCAGCCCAGCATCGGGGAGAAGAAGGGGAAGAGCGCCCCGGTGGAGGCGAAGGCCAGGCCCATCGTCGAGTCGGAGCCCGAGAACTTGGTCACGTAGCCCAGCGCCAGCATGGCCGCGATGGTCATGAGGGAGAAGCGGATGCGGTGGAGCGTGGCGAAGTACGTCTTCACCAGGCTGCCGAGCCCCATGCCGAGCCACAGGCCGGAGATGATGCCGGTGAGGAGGAGCCCCGTGCCGGTGGCCGAGAGCAGGTTGAAGGTGTACTTGGCGCCCTCGAGGGACGGCTTCTTGGCCACGGGCGGGATCTTCTGCACCAGGTTGTGCAGCCCGTTCATCTCGAAGGACGGCGCGAAGATGCCGTTCAGCCAGGTCTTCACCGACGGGAGGCCCCAGATGAAGACCAGGACGGTGAGGACGATCCAGGGCATCCAGGCCATGAAGGCCTGCCCGGG
>CAIQRS010000264.1 GCA_903874275.1 uncultured Anaeromyxobacter sp. | reverse complement strand
CCCCCCCCCCGGGAAAGACGGCAGCCGCCATGGAACCTGACGGGATGGCCAACGATTCTCCGCTCCACGCCCCGATCGGGTCCAGTTGACCCCGCGGGAGGGGACCCGGTGCAGAAGGTCAGCTACGTCACGAAGGTCGGCGATCAGGTCTGCGCGGTGGGCTACTACAAGTAGCTGAACGCGCCCTACCCGGCCCGCCCGTGGACCGGGAGGCGACCGGCGAAGGCGTGTCCGCGGCGGCGCCGGTAGGCCTCGAGGTACAGGTCCTCGTAGGTGTCCGCCGAGACGTCCCAGGAGAAGTCCGTCTCCATGGCCCGCTCGCGCATGGCCCGGATGTGGTGCGGGCGGTCGTGGTAGGTCGAGAGCGCCCAGCCGATGGCGTTCCCCAGCGCGTCGGCGGTGAGGTCGTCGAAGACGAAGCCGGTTCCCGCGCCCGCCTCCTCCTCGTAGCGCTGCACGGTGTCGGCGAGCCCCCCGGTGGCGCGGACGATGGGCAGGGTGCCGTACCGCATCGCGTACATCTGGCTCAGGCCGCAGGGCTCGAACCGGGACGGCATGACGAGGAAGTCGGACCCGGCCGTGATGCGGTGGGCGAGGCCGTTGTCGAAGCCGAGCCAGGCCTTGAACTTGTCGGGGCGCCTCGCCGAGAGCGTCCCGAAGAAGTGCTCGGCCTCGCGGTCGCCGTTGCCGAGGAGCACGAACTGGGCGTTCCAGGAGAGCACGCGGTCCATGCAGTGGGCGAGGACGTCGAAGCCCTTCTGGTGCGTGAGCCGCCCCACCACGCCGAAGACGGGGATGGACGGGTCTGCCGGCAGCCCCGCCTCCAGCTGGAGCGTCCTCTTGCAGAGCTGCTTGCCGGCCGGATGGGCGGTGGAGAAGTTCGCCGCGACGTGCGGATCGGTGGCGGGATTCCAGTCCTCCACGTCGACCCCGTTGAGGATGCCCACCAGGTCGGCGCTCCGGCCTCGAAGGACGCCGTCGAGCCCGCATCCGAACTCCGGGCCCTGGATCTCGCGGGCGTAGGTCGGGCTCACCGTGGAGAGCATGGTGGCGTGCTGCAACGCCGCCTTGGTCAGGTTCAGCGCCCCGAAGTGCTCGAACTCGCCCGGATTGTAGTGCTCGCGGCCGAGGCCGGCGATGAACATGGCGCCGCCGTCGGTCACGCCCTGGTAGGCCAGGTTGTGGATCGTGTAGACGGTGGCAGCGCCGTGGAGCGGCTTCGCCCATTCGAGGGTGTTCACGTAGACCGGGACGAGGGCGGCCTGCCAGTCGTGGGCGTGAACGACGTCCGGGATGAACCGGATGGCCCGGGCGAGCTCGAGCGCCCCTCGGGAGAGGAAGGTGAACCGCTCGAGGTTGTCGGCGTAGCCCCCCTCGGGCGGACCGTAGAGGTACGGCCGGTCGAAGTACTTGTTGTACTCGAGGAAGTAGACGGGGACCTCGCTGCCCGGGAGGCTCCCGAGCCTCACGCCAGCCCGTGCCGTTCCCCACCACATGGGCACGGAGAGTGCGCCGTCGAGCCCGTCCAGCTCGTGCCACTTCATGCCGGCGTAGAGGGGCATCACCACCCGCGCGTCGATACCTCGCCGGCGCAGGGCCTTCGGCAGCGCGCCGACGACGTCTCCCAGGCCGCCGGTCTTGGCGAACGGCGAGACCTCCGACGACACGAACAGGACCTTCAAGGGCTTGGAATCCTTCGCCATATGGTGGGGGGCGCCTGCGGGCGTGTCCTCGCAGCCACCTCAGGTGGCGTAGATGCGGTAATCCACCCGGGGGAAGATGTTGTCCCGGCCTTCCAGGTCCGCGATCCGCTTCTCGTCGAGGTGGCCGGCCTTCAGGTCCTGGTAGAGCCCGGTGAACTGGACGATGTGCTCGTTGAACCGGCGGGTCGCGTAGGGAACGGTGGTCCCGGTCGTCATGATGAACGGCCAGTCGCTCGACTGGGCGAGCAGCAGCTCCCGGGCCGCCTGGTTGAGCGCACGGAGCTCGAGGCCGGTGGCCGCGTCGTTGCGTCGCGCCAGCTCCGTCATCCTCTCCGCGGCGGTGTGCAGGTGGCGGTGCGTCCAGGCGTTCGAGTCGTTGCACCAGTACTCGGCGTAGCCCTTCGCGCCCCAGGAGGACAGGCTGGGCGTGGCCATCTGGTTCGTGGGGTGACGGTCGAGGTAGTCACCCGGCGTGATGCTCTCCACGCTGCCCTGGTCGAAGTGGAGCTGCCGGAAGACGTCGTTCAGGAAGATGGGGCCCTCGTACCACCAGTGCCCGTAGAGCTCGGCGTCGTACGGGCTGACCACGATCGGCGGGCGGTCCATGTGCGCGGCCAGGGCCTCCACCTGCTTCTCCCGGTTGCCGCGAAAATGGGAGGCGTGGAGCCCGGCGCGCGCGCGAGCCGCGTCCGGGTCGTAGACCCACTTGTCGTGCAGCTTGGCGTGCGTGATCGCGTGGTACTTGATGCCCGTGTACATCCGGATGCCCTCGGGGTGCACGTGGGGCCCGATGTAGTCCATCGGCAGGTCGAACCCGATATCCCGGTAGAAGTCGCGGTACTGCGGATCGCCGGGGTAGCCCTCCTTGGCGCTCCACACCTGCTGCGACGACTCGGTGTCTCTCGCGAAGGCCGCGACGCCGGTGGGGCAATAGACGGGCGCATGGATCCCGTAGGCCGGCCGGCGATCGCCGAGCAGGACGGCGTGGCTGTCCACGAGGAAGTAGCGGATGGCGGCCTCGCGCAGGAGCTCGTCCGAGCCGGGGACGTAGCCGCACTCCCCCAGCCACATGCCGCGGGGGCGCTGGCCGAAGTGATCCTGGTAGAGGTCCGCCGCGACGTGGACCTGGGCACGCATCGAGGCCCAGTTGCGGTCCATCATCGGGAAGAACGCGTGGGTGGCGGTGGAGGTGATGACCTCGACGCGACCGGCCTCCTGGAGGCGACGAAAGGCGCGCACCAGGTTCCCGTCGTGGGAGCGCCAGGTGTGACGCAGGCTGTGGAAGCGGTCGAGGTACATCTGGGCGAGCCGGTGGTAGTGCGGCTCGGGCCTCGTTCGATCCAGCTCCTTGCCGGCGAGCTCGATGAGGGCGTCGAGGTGACGGGCGTACCGGTCCTTGAGGAGGTCGTCCGCCAGCATGGTGAGGAGCGGCGCGGAGAGCGACACCGTCACGCGGTAGGGAACCTGGTCGGCCAGCAGCCCCTCGAAGACCTGAAGGAGCGGCAGGTAGGTGCCGGTGATGGCCTCGTACAGCCACTGCTCCTCCATCACCGTCGGGTCTTCCGGGTGGCGAACGAACGGGAGATGCGCGTGGAGGATGAGAGCGAAGTACCCCTTGGCCATGGCCGTCAGTCCTCGACCTTCGGGTAGAGCCGGGGCTCGCTGGCCCCACCCAGGCGCCGCTCGCTCGCCCCTCCCAGGTGCCGTTCGCTGGCGCCCGCGAAGTGGACCTCGCTCGCCCCTCCCAGCCGCAGCTCGCTCGCGCCGAGCCGCCAGAGCTCGCTCGCTCCGGCGAGTCGCAACTCGCTGCCCGAGAGCCAGCGCAGCTCGCTCGCGCCCAGCCGCTCCGAGGCGCCCAGCTTCCCCGGCAGGCCGGGCCGGGAGTCGCGGCGGATCTCCCAACCTTCAGCGGCCACCCAGGAGCGGTACACCTCCCAGCGCCCCAGGACGGCGCGCTCCTGGTACGCCCCGAGGTTCCGGATCACCACGTGCCAGGGGCCGTGGATGACGTGGGTGACGCCGCCCACCTTGAAGGTGCCGACGGGGCCTCGCCACTCCTCCCGAACGGGCGGCTCGACCTCCACCGGGTACCGGAAGGGCCCCGCCTCCCACGAGCTCGTGGTCATCGGCTCCATCCAGTCGCTCCGGCCCTGCAGCTCGTACCATCCCTCGCCCTGCTCCTCGCGCCACTCCACCCGATCCCAGCCGGCCTCGAGGAGCTCGGCGATGCGGGACTCACGGTCTGCCCCGGACTCGTGGAGCCTCCAGAGCGCGATGGGCGCGAAAGGCGGTGGCAGCTCGCCGCCCGCGTGAGGTCCGGAGCCCGGCGCAGGACCGGCGCCCCTTCCCGGGGCCGGCACGCCCGCGCCGGCGGGGCGTACCTCGCCCGTGGCCGGCAGGACCGTGAGCCACTCCGGCTCGCTCCAGGCGACCGCTTCCTTCCTGGGAAACTCGACCCGTCCCGAACGGGCGATCCGGACGAAGAAACCCTCCGAGGACTTCATGCCGATCTCCACCTGGGCGGTGGAGGTGGGCTTGCCGATCGAGAAGAACCACTGGCGATCGGCGCGGTCGACTCCCTGGTCGACGTGGCTGTGGGCGTTCGTACCGTCGAAGAGGATGCCGGTCGTGTCGTGCACGCGCAGGTTGAGCCAGGCTCCGGGCCCTCCCGGTCCGAGGCCAGCGCGCGCCCGTTCGATGGCCGCGGACGTGACCTCCCAGTAGACGTAGAGGCGGTCTGGGTCCACGACCGCGGCCACCACCCGGTCGTGCCCGTACCCCCAGGGAATGTGGTTCACCGGCTTCTCGGACTTTCCCGCCGGTCCGAGGTCCAGCTTGGCTGCCGCGGATGGATCCTCCTCCACGACCGCGCCACGGGCCCGCGCCCCCAGGCCGTCGAGGATGCACTTCGCGAGCTCGTTCTTCGGCATCCGGCTCGCGCCCTTGAGCTCGAGCCACTTCGCGACCTCGAGCAGGTCCGTCCGGGTTCGCGCCTGGACCGCCTCCAGGCGCAGGGCAGCCAGGCTGGCCAGGTTGGTCGCCGCCGTTCCCAGCCGCTTCGCGATCTCGTCGAGGGGCACGGGGGGAGGATAGTCCAGACCGGGTCGTCTTTCCGGCGACGATCGTGAGTCGGCGAGCCCACCGGCAGGCCAACGGCAGGGAACCAATGAAGTCGGTGAGTTACGGCTCCTCGCACGGCTCGCCACCCTGGTGCCGCCGCCCAGGATCCACTCGGTCCGATACCACGGCATCTTCGCACCCAACTCGAAGGCGCGGGCCCGGGTCGTTCCGGGGTCTGCCGATGCTCCCGAACCCATGCCCTCCCCGCCCTCGTCCAAGCCGAAGGCGAACACCGGGACTCGCACCCACCGCGTCCCCTGGGCCGACCTGCTGAAGAAGGTCTTCGCCGTGGACGTCCTCGCATGCCCCGACTGCGGCGGCAGGCTCCAGATCATCGCCTTCATCGCCGATGACGCCGTGGCCAGGCGCATCCTCCTTCACCTCGGCCTCGACT
>CAIQRS010000263.1 GCA_903874275.1 uncultured Anaeromyxobacter sp. | reverse complement strand
CCCATCGCGGCCAGGTCCTCCCTCCGCAGCGCCATCGACTTGCCCATCACCACGTCCCGCCCGGCGATGGCCTTGGCAGCGGCGATGCCGGTGGCCACCCCGCCGGCCAGGTGGAGGTTCTCGAGCAGTGCGCCCTCGCTCCGCTCCCCCACGCCGGCGATGAGATGGGTGACGAGGCCGACCTGGGGGTCCTCGAGCCGGGCGGCGATCTCGGAGAGGTAGCCGGGTCCGACCCGGACGTTCGAGTCGGAGATGACCAGGAGCGAGTGTCGAGCCGCTGGCACGAGCGACGCCAGCTGGCTCACCTTGGGGTTCATGCCCAGGTCGGCCCCCTGCATCACCACACGGAAACACCCCGGCCAGCGCGCGACCGCCGCGCTCGCCACCGACGCGGCCGGGTCGGCGGCGTCGCGGAGTCCGAGCAGCACCTCGAACCCGAGCCAGTCCTGATCCGCGAAGGAGGCCAGGTTGGCCTCGAGGCCGTCGTCGACCCCGCGCAGCGGCTTCAGGACCGAGATGCCCGCGGGTGCGCGCGGCGCGGGCGAGGGGCGGGAGAGGTGTCGTCGGAGCGCACGCCCCTCCACCGCGAGCGTGGCCAGGCCCGCCAGGGCGACGGCGAGGAGCAGGAGCGCGACACCGGTCATCTGGGAGGGCCCGCGGAACCGATCAGAGCGGGACGTTTCCGTGCTTCCGGGGCGGAGTCTCCTGCCGCTTCGTGCGCAGCATCTCGAAGGCGCGGATGACCCGCGGTCGGGTCTCCTCCGGCTTCAGCACCTCGTCCACGTATCCCAGCTCGGCGGCGCGGTACGGGTTGGCGAACCGCTCCCGGTACTCCGCGGTGAGCCGGGCCCGCTCGGCGGCCGGATCGGCCGAGGAGGAGATCTCCTTGCGGTAGATGACGTTCACGGCGCCCTCCGGGCTGGTGACCGCGATCTCGGCGGTGGGCCAGGCCAGGTTCACGTCGGAGCGCAGGTGCTTGGACGCCATCACGCCGTAGGCCACGCCCCAGGCCCGGCGGGTGATGACCGTCACCTTGGGCACGGTGGCCTCGGCGTAGGCGTAGAGGAGCTTGGCGCCGTGACGGATGAGGCCGCCCCACTCCTGCGTGGCGCCGGGGAGGAAGCCGGGGACGTCCACGAAGGTGAGCAGCGGGATCTCGAAGGCGTCGCAGAAGCGGACGAAGCGGGCGGCCTTCACCGAGGCATCGGAGTCGAGCACCCCGGCCAGCACCGCCGGCTGGTTCGCCACCACGCCGACCGGGCGCCCGCCCAGCCGCGCGAAGCCGCAGACCACGTTCTCGGCGAAGTGGCGGGCCACCTCGAAGAGGTGGCGATCGTCCACCACCGCCCGGATGACCTCGCGGATCTCGTAGGGGCGGTTGGGATTCTCGGGGACGATGGTCTTCAGCACCGCGTCCATCCGCCCGGCGTCGTCGGTGCAGGGGATGGCCGGAGGGTCGTCGGCCGCGTTCGGCGGGAGGAAGGAGAGGAGTTCCCGGACCGCCTTGAGCGTCGCCTCCTCGGTGTCGAAGGCGAAGTGGGCCACGCCCGAGCGGGTGGCGTGGGCGCGGGCGCCGCCCAGCTCCTCCTTGGTGACCTCCTCGTGCGTCACCGCCCGGACCACCTCCGGGCCGTTCAGGAACATCGACGAGGCGCCCTTCACCATGAAGACGAAGTCGGTGATGGCCGGGCCGTAGACCGCGCCGCCGGCGCACGGGCCCATGATGACCGAGATCTGCGGGACCACCCCGGAGGCCAGCGTGTTGCGCAGGAAGACGTCGGCGTATCCGGCCAGCGCCTCGACCCCCTCCTGCACCCGGGCGCCGCCCGAGTCGTGCAGCCCCACCACCGGGCAGCCCACCTGGATCGCCAGGTCCATCACCTTGCAGATCTTCTCGGCGTAGGCCCGGGAGACCGAGCCGCCGAAGACCGTGAAGTCCTGTGCGAAGACGAAGACCTGCCGCCCCTCGACGCGGCCGTGCCCGGTGACCACGCCGTCCCCGGGGATCTTCTGCTTCTCCATCCCGAAGTCGGCGCTGCGGTGGGTCTTGAACTTGTCCACCTCGACGAAGGTGCCGGGGTCGAGGAAGAGGTCGATGCGCTCGCGGGCGGTGAGCTTGCCGGCCTCGTGCTGGCGGGCGACGCGCTCCTCGCCGCCGCCGCGCTCGGCGGCCTCGTTCATGGCGTCGAGCAGCGCGCGACGCGGGTCGGGATCCACTGGCTTCGACATGAGGGGAGTGAGGATAGCGAGGCCCGGGCTAGAGCGCGAGCCCCTCCTCGCGCCACCAGGCCGCCCAGGTGCGCGCCGAGTGCTGCCGCTCGGGCTCTGGGCCGTCGGGGTCGTAGGGGTCGGGCGGCTCGCCGGCGCGGCGGAGCTCGGCGGCCGCGCGCCTGCGCAGGCCGGGATCGGGGCTTCCGAGCGCCTGGAAGAGCCAGCTCGATCGCGGGGCGGCCCGCCACTCCCGCCACCAGGCGATCCAGCGCATGGAGTCGGGTCCCAGGCGCTGCAGGGTGATCGCGGAGAGCGCCTCGGACGCTGCCTCGGCCAGCTCCCCACCCCCGTCGAGGAGCTGGATGAGCACCGGCACCGAGTCGGCGTCGCCGAGCAGCGCCAGCGCCCGGGCGGCCCGCGCCGCCTTGACCGGGCGGCCCGATGCCAGCGCCCGCCGGACCTCGGCGACGACGGGACCGAGCGCCGGCGTCCCGCGCGCGGCGGCGAGCGCGCGGGCGGCCTGGCTGGCGACCGACGCGTCGTCGTCCTGGACGAGCGCGGCCACGCCCGGGACCGAGCCGGGGCTCCCGAGGCGAGAGAGCAGCGCGACGGCCGCGCGCCTCCGCTCCGGCTCGGCGTCGTCGAGGGTGTCGAGGAGCGCCCTCTCGGCCACGCGTCCGACGGCCACGACGCCTGCGAAGACGGGGCCCCATTCCTCGACCGGGACCGATTCACCGAGCGTACCCCCGGACTCGACGGGACCCGGGAGGCGGGCCACCAGCGCCACGGCCGCCTCCGGCCCACCGGCGACGAGCCGGGACACGAGATCCCTGCGGTCGTCCGAGTCGCGGTGGCTCGCGGCCAGCGCCTCGACGAGCGACGGGAGGTCCTCGGCCCGTCCGCTGACGAGCGCCTCTCCGGCGCTGATCACCTCGTACTCGCCGAGGTCCACGTCCACCGCGAAGCGCAGGGGCTGCGGCTCGGCGCGGGCCGGCTCGACGACGCTCCACTCCTCGCCGGGCGGTGGACGGGATTGTGGGGCGTCGAGGGGCGACACGGGTGCGGGAGTGGGGCGCGCCTGCAGGCGCGGCCGCGGCACGGGCTCCGGTTCCGCTTCTGGCTGCGGCTCCGGCTGCGGCTCCGGCTCCGGCTCCGGTCGTCGCCGCCCCGCCTCCTTCTCCCGGTTCCCCCCGCCGCCCTTTCGTTCGCGGATCATCCGGGCCAGCGACTCGGCGAGCGCGCCGAGCAGCGGAAAGAGCTCCCCGAGGTGGCCCGACGACACCGGCTCGTCGTCGTTGTCGGCGTAGATGACGCACGCCACGCGATCTCCGATGGAGACCGGGGCGACGAGCACCGTTCGCGGCCCCACCCTGCCCAGGCCGGAGAGGACCGAGGAGGTCACCGGGTCGGTCGGCGGGGGGCCGAGGTACGGCGCCCGGGTCTCGAGCGGCGGGCCGAAGAGCCCGGGTGCCTTCAGGTCCACTGCGACGCGCCGGCAGGCCTCCCGCGCGCGCGGGTCGAGCCCCAGCGCGTCCTGGCCCGAGATGGTGTCGCGCCGGACCGAGAAGGCCGCCGCGTAGGAGAAGCGATCGCGCGCGGCCCGCAGCGCCACGCGGATGGCCTCGTCCGGTCCATCTGCTTCGGCCATCGCCTGGCGGGCCTGGTCCGGCGTCCAGTCCGGGGCCCGGATCGCCGACGGATCCGGCTCTCCCCGGGCCACCGGAACCTCGGCGAAGTCCGGGGCCTCGGCGGCCGGACCGGGCGCGGGAGCTGTTCCCAGCGCGACCAGCCGCTCCGGGAGGGGAGTCCCGTAGAGCTGCTGCACGAGGGCGCGGACGCGCCATTCCGGCGCAACGTGTGCCCGCAGGTGCAGCGAGAGCAGGAAGCCGAGCTCCTCGAGGAGGCTCGTGTCGGGTGGGTAGGTGGTGACCACCGAGAGCTCGCGGCCGTCCAGGGCGAAGGGGGCGACGGCGTGCCGCTCGGCGACCTTGGCGGGGAAGACCCGGCGCGCCCGCGGGTCGGGGGCGGTGAAGGCGGTGTCGGGTGCCGTGGGAAGCCCGCTGACCCGGGCCAGGATCTCGGGAAGGCGCGACGCCGGCACGAGGTGCAGCTCGAGGAGGACGCTGTCCACCGCGCCCCCGGTCCGGGCCAGGCGCGAGGCGACGCGGTCGGCGTCCTCGCGGGTGATGGCGCCGTCGGCGACCAGCCGGGAGAGGAGTGGCTCGCTCACGGCGTCGCCTTCCTCCGGGCGGAGAGGACCACCCAGGTCCCGGCGCCGAGGTCGTGCGCGCCTCTTCCACTTCTGGTGAACAATGCCAGCAGGACCCCCGTGCCGAGCGCCGCCGTCGAGAGGAGGGCGAGCCCGCTGCGCGCCGCCGCCCTTCCCGGCGAGGGGCGGCGCCCATCGGGCCCGACCACGCGCAACCCGGCGAGCAGCATGCCCGGGGTGGCGCCGGTGAGCGCGATCCCCAGCCACTGGTAGGCGAAGGCGACGAGCGCCACGGCCAGGACCGTGGGCACGACGACGTCGCGCAGCTCCGCGGTCCCACCGGCGCCCAGCGCGGGTCCGAGGACCGGGAGGAGCATGGCGGCGAGCACCGCGCCGAGCAGGGCGCCATCCACCGCCCAGGCGGCGAGGCGGCGCCAGGCATCCGCCCGGACCCGGTGGACCTCGACGGCGTCCACGTGCATCTCGACCTCGAAGTCGGGTGCGGGGGGCGCCGGGACCCGGGGGCGCGGCCGGGGCGCGGGGCGCGCCGGCATCCGGGCCACCCCGGGGGTGGCCTCGGCGGGAGGCGCCATCTCCCAGTCCATGGGGACCGGACTGAGCGACTCCCATGCGGGTGTGGCGCGCTCGCGCCGTCCTGAGCGCCGGTCGAGGGGCATGGAGCGATCGACACGCCCGCCCGCCACCTCGTCGCCAAGGGCGATGGGCGCACCGCACCCCGAGCAGCGGATGGCGGCCTCGCCGTTCTCCGTCCGGCAGCGGGGGCATTGCACGCCTCGAAGAAGTACCGGCGCACCCGGGCGCGGTCAAGCCGCCGGCGAGGGAGGCCCCCGGATATCTGTCGCTATCCCAGGTCCCCGGCCAGGTGCTGGAGGAGCGCCGCGGCGGCCACGGCGGCCGTCTCGGCCCTCAGCACGCGGGGGCCCAGGGTGGCCAGCCCGCACCCGGAGGCGAGGCAGGCCTCCACTTCACGATCGGTGAGCCCACCCTCCGGGCCGAGCACGGCCAGGATCCCCGGGGTTCCGGGGCGGACCAGCCCGGACAGCGGGGCTCCGGCCCCGGCGTGGAAGGCGATGCGGGTGAACCCCGGGGGCGCCTCCAGCGCGGCGGCCAGCGTCCCGGGCACGGCCACCTCGGGCACGTCGGCCCGCCCGCACTGGCGCGCCGCCTCCTCGGCGATGCGCCGCCACCGGCGGGCTCGCTCCGCGGCGCGGTCGGGCTCGAGCCGGACCACCGAACGCTCGGCCTGCCAGGGCACGAGGCGGGAGACCCCGAGCTCGGTTCCCTTCTGGACGATCCAGTCCCCCTTCTCTCCCCGGGCCAGCGCGAAGGCCAGCCAGACCGTGGCCCCGGGCGGGGGCGCCGGGCGGCGCTCCCCCAGGCGGAACTCACTTCCCGTGAATGTGGCGTCCCAGGCGCTTCCCGCCCCGTCGAAGACCTCCAGCGCGGCGCCGGGCGGGAGGCGCAGCACGTCGGCCACGTAGTGGAGCGAGGCGACGTCGGGCCGGGCCACCGTCCCCTCGATCCGGTCCGGGGGGACGTGGAGCCGGCGGCGGGTCAAGGCCCCTCCGGCCGCCGGAAGCGCAGCAGCGACCACTCCCCGCGCCGCTCGCCGGGGAGGGGTTCGAGGCCGCAGGCCAGGAAGGCGTGGGCGACCTCCTCCTCCTGGGGCACGAGGACGCCGGCCAGGACCACCTCGCCCCCCGGGGCGGTGCGCCGCGCCAGGTCGGGAGCGAGCTCCACGAGGACGTTGGCGAGGATGTTGGCCACGACCAGGTCGAAGGAGCCGGGGATGCGGGAGGGCGGATCCCCGGTCAGCTCCAGCGCGGCGCCGTTCCGCTCCGCGTTCTCCGCCGCCACCGCCACCGCCACCGGGTCGTTGTCGTTGGCGGCCACCCGCCCCGCTCCCAGCTTGCGCGCCGCGATGGCGAGCAGTCCCGAGCCGGTGCCCACGTCGAGGACGGATGCGCCCGGGCGCCGCGCCAGGAAGGCGTCGATGGCCGAGAGGCAGAGCGAGGTGGTGGCGTGGGTGCCGGTCCCGAAGGCCATGCCCGGGTCGAGAACCACCTCGGCCGAGCCGGGGGGCGGCGCGGCGTCGATCCAGGACGGGCGCAGGAAGAGGCGGCCGACCGACACCGGTCCGAGCCCCTTCTTCCACTCCTCGCCCCAGTCGCGGTCGGGGATCTCGGCAACTTCGGCGGGGGCTCCCAGCGAGGCGGCCGCGTCGCGGGCGGCGGCCTCGTCGGCGAAGAAGCCGATCAGGATGACCCGGCCGGCACCGGGCTGCCGCTCGCCGGGCATGGGGGCGAGGCTTCCCTCCCGCTCCTCGACGCCGGCGGCGCCGCGCTCGAAGAGGAGCGCG
This sequence comes from uncultured Anaeromyxobacter sp., assembly GCA_903874275.1. Taxonomy (GTDB): domain Bacteria; phylum Myxococcota; class Myxococcia; order Myxococcales; family Anaeromyxobacteraceae; genus CAIOAK01. The sequence continues at coordinate 1,707 of CAIQRS010000263.1, read as the reverse complement.
GTCGAGGCGTCGGCCTCGTCGGCGGGAAGCTCGGCGGTGAGGGACCAGGTGGCCATCCGGCGGGAAGCTAGCATAGCATCCGCCCCGGTGCCCCCCCGTCCGTTCGGCCTCTACGTTCACTTTCCGTGGTGCAGCTTCCGCTGCCCGTACTGCGACTTCGCGGTCACCACCTCCCGCCCCATCCCGGGGGCCCGCTACGCGGCGGCGGTGGTCGAGGAGATCCGGCGGCGCGCCCCGGCCTTCGCCGGCCGTCCCTGCGCCACCGTCTTCCTGGGCGGCGGGACCCCGTCGCTCTGGGAACCGTCGGCCATCGCCCGGGTGGTCGAGGAGGCCCGCGCGCTGGGGCTCCACCGGGCGGCCGAGGTGACGATCGAGGCCAACCCGGAGTCGGCCGACGCGGCCCGGGCCGCGGCCTGGCGGGACGCCGGGGTGACCCGGGTCTCGATCGGCGTGCAGTCCTTCGATCCGGCGGTGCTCCACAAGCTGGGGAGGCGCCACGGACCAGCCGACGCCGAGCGGGCCATCCGCGAGGTGGCGGGGGTGATCGGGAACGTCTCGGTGGACCTCATCCACGGCGGGCGCCGCTCCTCGGTGGACTCGGCCCAGGCCGACGCCGAACGGGTTGTTTCGCTCCCAGTGACACACGTGTCGTCCTACGCACTCACCCTCGACGCCGAGGTTCTGGCCGAGGACGTACCCTTCGCGCGGCTGGCGCGGCAGGGAAAGCTCTCCTTCCCGGGGGACGACGAGGTGGTGGCGCAGGGACGGGCCATGGCCGGGGTGCTCGGAGCGGCGGGGTTCCGGCGCTACGAGGTCTCGAACTACGCCCGGCCCGGGTTCGAGTCGCGCCACAACCTCCTCTACTGGAGGTCGGAGGATTACCTGGGCGCGGGAGCGGGCGCGGTGGGGTGCGTTCGTTCCGGGGAATCTGCCGTGCGCTGGACCAACCATCGTGAGGTCGGGCCGTGGCTCACCGCGGTGGACGCGGGGGGGCTGCCGACCGCGGAGGAGGAGCGGCTCGGGGCAGGCGAGCTCCGCAACGAGCGGATCATGCTGTCGTTGCGGACGGCGGAGGGGCTGGAGGCAGCGTGGCTCGGGCCGGAGCAGGCAGGGGAGGTCGAAGGGCTGGTGCGGGCGGGGCTGGCGGTGTCGCAGGGCGGGCGCATCCGGCTGACGGCGGCGGGGATGGACGTGCACAGCGCCGTGGCGGAGAGGTTGTTCGGGGGGTGACGGAGACAGAGACGGAGACGGAGACGGAGACGGAGACGGAGACAGAGACGGAGACGGAGACAGAGACGGAGACGGAGACAGAGACGGAGACGGAGACGGTCCGTCAATGCGTCAGGCTCCAGATGATCGCCAGCAGGCGGTCGCTGAGCGCGAGGGACTTCTCGATGGCGCTCGCCTGCAGGTAGCCGAACGCCTCGGCGACGCGCAGGCTGGCGGCGACCTCGGCGGCGCTTCCGGCGGCCACCCGCCAGAGGTGGATGCGGTCCTTGCCGTTGCGCCGATTGCCTTCACTGAGGTTCAGTGAGACCGAGGCCGCTGCGCGCCGCAGTTGCCTGGCGAGATCGGGATCGCGCCGGTCGAGGATGGCGCGAGGCTGGTCCAGCGAACGGACGAGCACGAGAGAGTACACGCAGGCCTGAAACGTCATCTGCGGCTCCTTAGCGGGTGGGGTTTGCCCCATCCGGCGCAGGCGCCGTG
>CAIQRS010000262.1 GCA_903874275.1 uncultured Anaeromyxobacter sp. | reverse complement strand
CGACCCCTACTCCACGACCGAGCGCATCATGCAGACCTTCCGGATGCCCCGGGAGCTCGTGGCGTTCCTCCGCGAGGAGGCGACCAACGCCGGCCGCGACCTCACGCCGCACGTGAATCGTTACCTCGACGGAATCCGGACCTGGTTCGGCCTCCCGGAGGCGGCCACGCGGATGCTCGAGGAGGATCGAGCCGCGATGAAGATGGGGCGCTACGAGTACATCCTCCACCTGCTCTTCACGCGAAGCCTGGAGCTCCGGCAGAAGGGGCCTGGCTTCGAGGCACCGGAAGCGGATCGGAAGCGGCGCTGACGCCGACCGGCCGTGTCCGATGGTCGAGGTAGCCTCGGGAGGATCGCCGTGCAGGAAGCAACGGGACTCATCAGCATCCTCGAGGGCACCATCCGCGAGATCGTGCGTCAGGAAGTGTCCACCGCCCTCCAGGCCCACCAGGGCACGCCTCTGCGACCCGGCCGCGAGCGTTGGCTCACGCCCCCTGCCGCCGCCCGCCAGGTAGGGATCTCCGAGAAGGCGATCAGGAACATGATCCGGACGGGTGCCATCGTTCCCCGGCTCCGGAACGTGGACCCAAACCCGAGGCAGCCGAAGTACCTCGTCAACGTGGACGACGTCACGCTGGTCGCTCAGCGGCCAGTGCCACCAGCGGAGCCGGCCGCCCATGCCGCGGAGCAGCTCGACCTGGAAGACCACGCGAGGCGCATTCGCGCCAAGGCTGGAAGGAGGTAGCCCATGAGCAAGGTCTACACTCGACGTGGAACCCGCTTCCTCTGGATGAAGTGGGCGGACGCCCGGGGCGTCGAGCGGCGTGAGTCGAGCGGAACGGCCGACCCGGTGCTCGCACGGAAGCTGCTCGCGGAGGTCGAGCGCCAGGAGCAGCCCGTGCGCCTGGTCGCTCCCCTGCATCCTCTTGTCGGACCCACGGTGGAGGAGTTCCTCGAGGAGGTCTGGCTTCCGCAGCGGCGGGTCCTCCGACCGTTCGCCTGGAAGAACGACTACTCCCGGTTGAAGCACCACTTCCTGCCGAAGTTCGGCAACCGGGTCCTCGCAGACCTCGCCTCCGATCAGGGCGAGGTCGATCTTCTCGACTGGCTCCTCTCCCTTCGGACCCACCTGAGCCGGCGGGACGACAAGCCCATCGGGTCCCGCACGATCTGGAGCCTCGCCAGCATCGTCCGGGTCTTCTTCGCCGACGCCCTCGAGCGAAAGCACGTTCGCCGCGACCCCACGGCTGGCTGGCGCGCTGACCGGCACCTTCCCGCGAAGGAGGACAAGGAGAAGGGCTGGCGGCAACGATCCGGCTTCACCCTCGACCAGGTGGTGACGCTCTCGACGGACGCGCGGATCCCCGAGGACCGGCGCGTTCAATATGCGCTGCGCTTCCTCGGCGGCGGCCTGCGCCCCGGCGAGGCGGCGAACGCACGCTGGAGGGACCTCGACCGAACCGTCGAACCCCTCTGGCGGCTCGTCCTCTCCAGCTCCTTCAGCACGCATGCGCTGAAGGAGAAGGCCACCAAGACCGGCGCCGAGCTCAACGTGCCGGTCCATCCCGTGCTCCAGCGCGCCCTCGCGGCGTGGTGGACAGAGGGATGGGAGCGGTACATGAGGCGGGCCCCAACCCCGGACGACCTCATCCTCCCTCGCCCCGAAGGTGGACAGCGACGAGTCACCACCACGCTCTTGAACTTCTACGCGGACCTGAGGGCCCTCGGCCTGCCGAAGCAGCGCCAGTACGAGAGCCGGTCGACCTTCCGCAACCTCGCGCTCCGCGCCGACGCGAGTGAGTTCCACGTGAACCTGATCACCCACCCGAAGCCGCAGAAGGCGGCCGACTTCTACACGCGCCTGGAGATGCAGTGGGAGGGGATGTGCCGCGCGGTTGTGGCCATCGACCCCGCCGCGTGGGCCGGGAAGTCCGTCGTGGAAGGAGCCGTCGAACCGGCCGACATACCCGAAAGGGTAGGCACAGTTCGAGGGCACAGTAGAACCGTAGGGGTGGGTACAAGATCGGAAATTCCCAAAGAAAAACCCCGCCTCCGGGACGACGGAGACGGGGCGATGCTGGTGACCCCTACGGGACTTGAACCCATGTTTTCGGCGTGAGAGGCCGACGTCCTAACCGCTAGACGAAGGGGCCAGAGAACTCCCCTGTGCTGCGCTGCTGTCCTGCTGCTTCCTGCGCTCCGGGTTGCCTGGAAGTCAACCCGGTGAAGATTGGTTGGGGGACTAGGATTCGAACCTAGATAGCATGCTCCAGAGGCATGCGTCCTGCCGTTAGACGATCCCCCACCTGGTCGCTGGAAGGGTCCGCGAGGGGCGGTTTGTAGCCGCTGGCGGGCCGGAGGTCAAGCGGGACCGACCGGCTCGGGCCAGGCTCCGCTCATCGCCAGACCCCGTAGGTCCTGCCCTTGTGTCCGGGCTCCCGGAGGACGAGCTTCCGCCCCTTCACGGCGGCCCCGGCCGCGGGCCCGACCCACCAGCCCTTGGGGTCGCTGCGGCGCCAGGAGCTCCGGAAGAACTGGTTCACCTCCTCGAAGATCACCTTCAACGCGGCCGGCTTCCCGATGCGCTGGCCCGGGCTGTCGTCCACGTCGAGCTCGGCCCAGAGCCGGCCGCCCACCAGCTCCCCCTTCTCGTTCGGGAGCGACCGCTCGTAGTGGTAGACCGGCGACGGGATCTCCTCGATCTCGAGCATCCCCCGGTCGCGGCCGCGGGCCAGGGGGCGCACCACCACCGGCCCGAGCCGCTCGGCCGCCAGGTAGTAGGCCTCCTGGTCGAGGATCTCGACCGTCTTGTCGTCCACCGGGATCCCCACGGTCCCGGGAGGGAAGATCTCGGGGTAGAGCGTGAGCTCCTTGCCGGCGAGCCTCCGGAACAGGGCCCGCTCGTCCTCGGGAAGCATGAAGTACTCGAGTGTCGCGGCCAAGGGTTCCTCTCAGGGCGCGGCCAGCTGCACCGTGCCCACGTCGATGGTTCCGCCGGCGGTCACCGTCACCTTGACCTCGGTGGGCGCGGACTCCGGGACGCCCGGCGCGGAGGACCGGCGGAAGGCGATCATCCAGGTCCCGGGGGGAAGCCGGAGCTCGAACGCGCCGTCCGGCCCCACCAGGGCCGATCGGTGGGCCCGGGCCACGGACACCGCGGCGCCGACGGCCGGGCGCGCCCCGTCGAGGATCCTCCCCCGCAGGATCCCCTCCCCCGCCGCCCCGTCCTTCGGCGACGACGGCAGCGGCCAGCGCACCAGCCGGACCTCGGCCACGTCGGACTGCATCTGGATCACCGAGCCGTCGGGGGCGAGCGCGAACTCCCGGAAGAGCCAGCGCCGGTCGCCCGGGGGCGCCACCACCGTGCCGGCGATCTGCCCCTGCGGCGTGAGCGAGAGCAGCAGGACCTCGGCCCGGGTGGACTCGTCGTCGGCGCCGTCCTGCCGGTCCACCGCCAGCACCACGTCCCCGCGCCGGTTCACGCCCACCAGCCGGACCCTGGCAATGGGGACGGCCGAGCGAAGGTTCACGGTCCGTCGAACGATTCCGTCGGCGGCGACGAAGCGGACCAGCGCCGACCAGCGCCCGGCCCGCTCGGCCTGGACGAAGACGTCGCCGGCAGGCAGCCCGGGACGCGGCCCCTCGGCCCGGATCCCGCCCCACCCCAGCTCGGCCCGGACCGACTGGCCGTTCAGCATGAGGAAGGTGGGGCGACCCCGCACCGAGACGATCTGATCCACCCCCTTGAACGACGGGGGCAGCGCGCCGGAGAGCAGCACCTTGCCGGACGGGTCGTACTGGGTGAGCGTGGGGCTCTCGCTCTCCGTGACCAGGAAGATGGTGCCGTCCTCGGCCACGGCGATGTCCGACTCGAAGACCGGCTCGGCGCCCGCACGGGCCACCGGGAACGTGCCCTGGTACTTCCCGCGCGGGTCGAAGCGCTCGATCCGCCCGTTCAGGACGTCGAGGACCAGCAGGCCTCCGGCCGGGCCCACGGCGAAGGTGGGAGGGCCGAGGGCGTCCTCGTCGTCCCGGGTGGGATTTCCCTGCAGGCCGAACTGGCCCGGACCGGTGCCGGGGGAGGCGCGCACCAGCACCTGCCCCTGGGTCGATCCACCCACCGTCACCTGGTTGCCCGGGAGGTCGATGGCCGGGAGGTCGGGCGCCGCCGCCACCGTCGGCTCGACGCCGCCGGTCATGGCCGCCGCCGCGGCGTCGGGAACGCAGAGCGCGGGGCGCTCGTCGGCCCAGACCTCGACGATCCCCAGGTCGGAGAGCTTTCCGGGGCCGACCGCGACGTCGTCCACCCGCTGGTCGGGCACCAGGCTCGGCCCCCGGATGACGAGCGAATACTTGCCGGGCGGGAGCTCGAGGAGGAACCGGCCTCCCGTGTCGCTGCGCGCCTGCTTCTCCCGGCCGATGACCGAGACGGTGGCCCCGGGGACGCCGGTCAGGCAGCCCCTGTATCGGAGGATCCCGGTCACCGAGCCCTTGGGCGCCGCCTGCGCCGGCAGGGCGAGCGCGGCGAGCAGGAGGACGGGGGCGAGGCGGGCGACGTTCATGGGGGTTGAACATCCTATACCGGCGCGGCGGCCCAGGATCCTTCAGCCGCGCCCCGGACGCGTCATCCGGGCCGGATCGAGGAGCCTTCGGGCCTCCCGGGCCGGGATCCCGGCCCGCTCCACCGAGAGGTCGGCGATCGACCGGCCGGTCCGGACCGACTCCTTCACGATGGCCGCGGCCGCCTCGTATCCGATGCGCGGCGCGAGCGCCGTGGCCAGGCTCACGGTCCGGTCGGCGAAGAAGCGGCCCCGCCCGGCGTCGGCCTGGAGCCCCCGGGCCAGCCGGAGGTCGAAGGCCCTGACCCCGTTCGCCAGGATCTCGATCTGGTGCAGGAGATCCCAGGCCACGAGCGGCATGGTCACGTTCAGCTCCAGCTGCCCGGAGGCGGTGGCCCAGGCGATGGCCTCGTCGAGGCCCATGACCTGGTGGCACACCATGGCGAGCATCTCGGCCATGGAGGGGTTCACCTTGCCGGGCATGATCGACGACCCGGGCTGCACCGCCGGCAGCCGCAGCTCCGCGAGCCCGGTGGCCGGCCCGGAGGCCAGCAGCCGGACGTCGCCGCCGATGCGGGTGAGCTCGAGGGCCGCGACCCGCATGGCCGAGGAGAGGGCGGCGAAGGGGGCCAGGGACTGCATGGCGTAGAAGGGGTTGGGCGCCGGGAAGAGCGGGACGTGGCAGATCCGGGAGAGCTCCTTCACCATGAGTTCCCGGTAGCGGGGATGGGCGTTCACGCCGGTGCCCACGGCGGTGCCGCCGATGCCCAGCGCTGCCAGCTCGGGCAGGGCGTCGTTCACCCGCGCCGCCGCCGCCGACAGCGCCGCGGCCCAGCCGGAGACCTCCTGGCCGAGCCGGATGGGGGTGGCGTCCATGAGGTGGGTCCGCCCCGCCTTGACGATGCCGTCCCAGGCCCGGGCCTTGCGGGCGAAGGTGGCCGAGAGCCCCTCCAGGACCTCCACGACGCGCGGCGCGGTGGCGAGCGCGGCGAGGCGCATGGCGGTGGGGATGACGTCGTTGGTGGACTGGGCCATGTTGACGTCGTCGTTGGGATCGACCGAGCGGTCGCCGCGCCGGCCGCCCAGGATCTCGGCGGCCCGGTTGGCCAGCACCTCGTTCACGTTCATGTGGAACGAGGTCCCCGCCCCGGCCTGGTAGGCGTCCACCACGAACTGCCCGTCCCATCGGCCGGCCAGCACCTCGCGGCACGCCGCCTCGATGGCGCGCCCCTTGCGGCGCGGGAGGAGCCCCAGCCGCGCGTTCACCCGCGCCGCGGCGAGCTTCACCCGGACCACGGCGTCCACGAGCGCCCGCGGCTCGCGCAGCCCGGAGATGGGGAAGTTCGCCACCGCCCGGGCGGTCTGGGCGCCCCAGAGCGCGGTCGCCGGGACCTTCACTTCACCCATGGTGTCCCGCTCCACGCGGGTTCGTCCCCCGCGCGAGGCGGGCTTGCGGGTTCGTCGGGTGGCGGCCATGGAATCCTCCTCGTGCTTCGCCTCAGCCCCGGAGCCGGTCGCGCAGCCGGCGGAAGGCCATCTCCGACTTGGCGTCCTCGATCTCCCCCGATTCACAGGCGGCGATGGCCTCGTCGAGGCCGCGCCAGAGGAGCGTCGCTCCCTCCTCCAGCGGCGACCCGTCTCCCTCCTGCGGTGCATCGAAGACTCCGGCCTGCGGGCCGCGGGGAACCTCGACCTCGAGCAGGTGGATCTTCTCCGAGACGATGCCCGGCAGCGTGTAGAAGGCGGCTCCCAGCGGCGCGAGCCTGGCCGGGTCGATCTCCATCCCGGCCTCCTCCCGGGCCTCCTCGGCCCCCCTGCGCCGGAGCGCGTCGAGCCCCTGCTCCCCGACCTCGACCAGGCCGGCCACGATCTCCTCGTAGAGGAGCGGCTCGGCCTCGGGCAGCGCCCGGACCTTGCCGCGACGGAAGAGGACCGCCGGTCGCAGTTGCCGACGCAGCAGCACCTCCACGCCCCGGGGCGTCCGGGCCCACAGGCAGACCGCCACGGCGTCGAGGGAGGGGCGGTCGAGGACGTCGATGCGGTACACGGCCGACCTGGTGCCGTCGACGCGACGGTTGAGCGCCCGGTAGCGGCGCACGTGCAGGAATCCCTCGTCGCAGCGGGACGAGGCGGTCCGGTCCTCGACGATCTCGATGGCATCCACCTGGGGCATCCCTGGCTGATACGCGAGGGCAGGACGCCCTGCAATCGGGATAGGGGGTAGCCGGCGATCCCGGCTACTCCCCTCCCACACCACCGGACATGCGGGTCCGCATCCGGCGGTTCGAGCGGTTGAGGTTAGCAGGCAAGCTTCGGGACTCCCATTCGGTCGTAGTAGCTCGTGGG
>CAIQRS010000261.1 GCA_903874275.1 uncultured Anaeromyxobacter sp. | reverse complement strand
GACGAACCCCTTCCAGCCCAGCGAGGTGCGCGGCTTCTCGAAGTAGACGCGCATGACGACGTGGAGCGTGTCGGAGAGCTCGTCGGCGAGGAGGCGCAGGCGCCGCGCGTAGTCGAGGCCGGCCACCGGGTCGTGGATGGAACAGGGGCCCACCACGACGAAGAGCCGCCGGTCGCGCCCGTCGAGGATGGCCTCGATGGCGCGGCGGGAGGAGACCACCGTGGCCGCGGCCCGCTCGGAGAGGGGATGGCGTCCCTTCACCTCGTCGGGAGAGGGCATGAGGTCGAGGGACGCTACGTTCAGGTTCTCGGTCTGCTGCATGGGACGCCCATGATACCAAGACGCCGTGACCCTGCTGCATGCATCCTCGATCGGCCTCGCCTTCGGCAGCCGGACCATCCTCGATGGGCTCACCCTCACCATCGAGGAAGGGGAGCGGGTCGGGCTCGTGGGGGTGAACGGGTCGGGGAAGTCCTCGCTCCTGCGCATCCTGGCCCGCGCTGCCGAACCGGACCGGGGCGAGGTCCAGCTGCGCCGCGGAACCTCCGTGACCTACCTGCCCCAGGAGCCCGAGTTCCCGGAGGGGGCGACGGTCGCCTCCGAGCTCGAGGTGGCGCGGGCTCCCCTCAGGGCCGCCATCGATGCCCACGCGGCCCTCTCGGCGCGCCTCGCCGGCGAGGCCGACCCGATGCGCCACGAGCGAATGCTCTCCGAGCTGTCCATCCTCTCCGATCGGGTCGAGCACCTGGGGGGCTGGGACACCGCCCACGAGGCACGGCGGTTGCTCGACCGGCTCGGCGTCCCGGACTGGGATCGGCCGGTGGCGGAGCTGTCTGGCGGGGCGCGCAAGCGGGTGGCCATCGCCCGGGCGCTGCTCTCCCATCCCGACCTGCTCCTCCTCGACGAGCCCACCAACCACCTCGACGCCGACACGGTGGACTGGCTGGAGGACGAGCTGGACGGGCGCACCAGCGCGCTGGTGCTCGTCACCCACGACCGCTACTTCCTCGACGACCTGGTGGACCGCATGCTGGAGATCACCCCCAGCGGCGGTGTGATCAGCTGGCCCGGCAACTACGAGGCCTTCCTGGAGCAGAAGCTCCTCGCCGAGGAGCAGTCGGCGCTGGGCCAGCACAAGCGGGAGCGCTGGATCGAGCAGGAGGTGGCCTGGCTGCGCCGGGGGCCGGAGGCGAGGCGCACCAAGAGCAAGGCCCGCATCCAGCGGGCCCGCGCGCTCATGGCCGAGAAGGGGTTCGTCCGCCCCCGCGTGGCCGAGCTGCAAGTGGCCCCTCCGCCCCGGCTGTCGCAGGTGGTGATCGAGGCCCACGGTCTCGGGAAGTCCTTCGGGGAGCGGAAGGTGCTCGAGGGGGTGGAGTTCATCCTGCAGCGCGGGGAGAGGGTCGGGATCGTCGGGCCCAACGGGGCCGGAAAGACCACCTTCCTGCGCCTGCTGCTCGGGGAGATGGCGCCCGACGCGGGGAAGGTGGTGACGGGCGTCCGCACCCGCGTCGCCTACCACGACCAGCAGCGGGCCGCGCTCGACCCGGAGCAGACGGTCTACGAGTCCGCCGGGGGCGGCGCCCCGGGAAAGGCCGGCGAGGACTTCGTCACCATCGGCGACCGGCGCGTGGGGCTGCGCGACTACCTCGACGACCTGCTCTTCCCCCCGGTCATGCAGCGGATGAAGGTGGGGGCGCTCTCCGGCGGCGAGCGGAACCGGCTCCTGCTGGCTCGCCTCTTCCTCGAGGGGGCCAACGTGCTGGTCCTCGACGAGCCGACCAACGACCTGGACCTCGTGACGCTGAACGTGCTGGAACGGTTGCTCCTCGACTTCGGGGGCAGCGTGCTGCTCGTCACCCACGACCGGTACTTCCTCGACAAGGTGGCCACGTCGATCCTGGCCTTCGAGGGGGACGGGCGCGCGGTGCGGTACCCGGGCAACTACGAGATGTACCGGACGTTGAGGCCACAACCCCCCACACCCGAGCGGGCGGCGCCAGCCGCCCCGAGGGAGACCCCTGACTCACCCGGACGGAGTCGTTCCACCCGCAAGCTCTCCTTCAAGGAACGCCGCGAACTGGAAGGGATCGAATCCGCCATCCTCGCCGCCGAGGAGCGCAAGTCCGCCGCGGAGTCCGCCCTCTCCGACCCCGCCACCTACCAGAAGGGCGGCGACTCCGTTCCCGTCCTGCGTGCGGAGATGGAGAACGCGGGCGCCGAGGCCGAGAGGCTCTACGCCCGGTGGCAGGAGCTGGAACGGATCGGGACCAAGGACGCCGGGGAGGGGAACTGAAGAGCGGACCGGCGGCCACATGCACGTCCCGATTGGGATGGGTCCGATCCCGTCCTACCGGTAGGACGACGACAGGCTCAAGACGCCCGGGCCTGGATGAGCTCGATCCGGTAGCCGTCCGGGTCCTCGACGAAGGCGATGACGGTCTTGCCGTGCTTCATCGGGCCGGCCGGGCGCACCACCTTCCCGCCGCGCCGCTCGATCTCGGCGCAGGCTGCGTAGGCGTCCGGCACCTCCAGCGCCACGTGGCCGAATCCGTTGCCGAGGTCGTAGCCCTTCGTGTCCCAGTTCCAGGTCAGCTCGATGGCGGCTGCCTCCGATTCGAGCGCGTAGCCCACGAAGGCCAGCGTGAAGCGCCCCTCCGGGTACTCGTGCCGGCGGAGCAGCTTCATCCCCAGAACCTCGGTGTAGAAGCGGATGGAGCGATCGAGGTCGCCCACGCGGATCATGGTGTGGAGGATGCGCATGGCCTCACTCGTACATCTTTCGGGTGCTCGAGCCCATGAAGCGGACGGCGGCGGACCGGGAGAGGAGCCGCTGCATGACGAAGTTCACCGCGCGGTTGAGCCGCCCGGCGACCACCACGGGCTTGCGTCCCAGCGCGGCCAGGGCCTCCTCCACCACCGGCCCCGACTCCATCATCGGCACCTTCTTCCGGGGCCGGGAGGCCTCGTAGCTCGGCGTGCGGGTCGGGCCGGCCCGGCAGGCCAGCACGTCCACCCCGTGCGGCCGCAGCTCGTCCCAGAGCCCCTCGGCGAGCACGATCTCGAAGGCCTTGGAGGCGGCATAGGCGGCCACCATCGGCGTCCCCTGGCCGCCGGCCAGCGAGGACATGAGGATGATGCCGCCGCGCCCGCGGGGGACCATCCGGCGCGCGAAGTGGTGCGCCATGGCGAGCGGCGCCCGGCAGTTCACGTCGATCACCTTCATGAGGTCGTCGAGCGGCCGGTCGAGGAACGGGCCCAGGGCGGAGAAGGCGGCGTTGTGGACGAGGAGTCCGATCTCGTCGTCGCCGGCCAGGACATCGAGCACGGCGAGCAGGTCGGGGCGGGCCACGTCGGCCGAGGCGGTGCGGACCTGGATGGCGTGGGCGGCGCGCAGCTCGGCGGCGAGGGCCTCGAGAGGGCCCTCGCGCCGGGCCACGAGCATTAGGTTTAGCCCGCGGGAGGCCAGGGCGCGGGCGAAGGATTCGCCGATCCCCTCCGAGGCGCCGGTGACGAGCGCCCACGGGCCGTAGCGGGCCCGGAAGTCCTTCACTTGAAGGAGAAGTTGAAGAAGGGGAAGACCGGCAGCATGCCGCCCCTGTGGATGATGTTGATGAGGCCGATCTGGACCCCTTCCATGGTGTCGGTCTGGTTCACCAGGCCGAGCTGGAGCCCCTTCACGTGCTTCGCCTGGTTGTAGAGGCCGGTCTGGAGACCCTCGAAGTGCCCCCCGTTGGTCATGCTGACGATCCAGTTGCCCTGCCAGCCCTTGAAGTCGCCGTTCACGATGCTGACGGCGCCCCACTGCACGCCCACTGCGCCGCCCGTCGTCATGTTGACCAGGCCGAGGTCGAAGCCGTTCACGAAGGCGTTGTTGCCGTAGAGGAGGCTGAAGCGGAAGCCGCTGATGCCCTGCCCCTCGGGGACGATCTGGACCGGGGTGACGAGGCCCAGCGAGATGGGCTTGCCGCCCGACTCGGCGAGCGAGGTGGCGGGGACCGCCAGGAGGGCGGCGAGGAGGGGGAGGACGAGGCGACGCATGCGTTTGCTCCTTGTGTCGGGTCAACCGAGCGCTTCCTGGAGGACCTTTCTTAGGAGGGCGGGGTCGGCCTTGCCTTGGGTTTCCCTCATGGCGGCACCGAGGAGGAACCCGAGGAGCTTCTTCTCGCCCGAACGGTAGCGCGCCACCTCGGCGGCCTGTGCGCCGAGCACCCGGGCCACCGCGCCCTCGACGGCGGCCCTGTCGTCCACCTTCTCCAGGCCCAGTTCGGCGAGCCGGTCCGCCGGGTCGCCTGGGCGCTCGACGAGGCTCTGGAGCAGCGCCTTCGCGCCCGCCCCGGTGGTGCGCCCCGACTCGGCGAGCGAGACGAAGCGGCCGAATGCCCCGGCCGCGAGGGGCAGGGAATCGAGGGGGTGGTCGCCCGCCAGGCCGAGCAGCTCGTTCAGGAGCCAGCGGGCGGTCGGACCCGGAGGTCCGCCGGCGGCGACTGCGGAGTCGAACCAGGCTGCGGTGGCCGCGTCGGCGGCGAGGAGGTCGGCCTGGTCCGGCGAGACGCCGGGGATCGCCGCGAGCCTGGCGTGGATCGCGACCAGCCCGGGGTCGGCGGCCCGCTGCTCGGCCCGCACGTCCCCCTGGCTCCTCCGGGGCGTCGAGGGCACGGCGGGCTCCCTGGCCGGGCGCGCCGGCCGGCCGGGGTCGGCCGGGGCCGCCCGGGCCGCCCAGGTGTCCTTGAGCGTCATGGTGCGGTTCCACACCGGGGCGCCGGGCCGCGAATCGACCGGGTCCACGAAGAAGTAGCCCTCCCGGAGGAACTGCCAGTGCGTGCCGGGAGCGGCGTCGTGGAGCGCCGGCTCGAGCCGGGCCCCGGGAGCCGACGAGAGGGATGCCGGGTTCATCACGTCGAGGAAGTTCCCCTCGGCGTCGGGCTGCTCCACGGTGAAGAGCCGGTCGTAGAGCCGGACCTCGGCGGGGATCGACCGGCTTCCGTGGACCCAGTGGATGGTCCCGATCCCGCGGCGCGTCGCATCCCGCGAGGCGGGGTCGAAGGTGCAGCGGATCTCCTCCACCTCGCCTCCGGGACCGCGGACCACCTCGTCGCAGCGGACCACCCAGGCGCCGGCCAGCCGCACCTCCCGCCCGGGCGCGAGCCGCTTCCAGTCGGGGGGCGGCTCGGCGGAGAAGTCGTCCCGCTCGACGAGCAGGTCCCGCCCGAAGGGGACCTTTCGGCTTCCACCGCGGTCCGGTTCGGCCGGCCACCAGGGCAGGTCGAGTTCCTCGTCCGGCCCGGTCCAGTTCACGAGGGTGAGCCGCACCGGGTCGAGCACGCCGAGCGCCCGGGGCGAGCGCCGCTCGAGGTCCCCCCGGACGCAGAACTCGAACTTGCCGATGTCCACCACGCTGTTGTTCTTGGCCACCCCGATGAGGTCGGCGAAGTCGCGCAGCGCGTCGGGCGTGACCCCGCGCCGGCGCATCCCGGCGATGGTGGGCATGCGGGGGTCGTCCCAGCCGGAGACCCGCTTCTCGTTGACGACCTGGAGGAGCTTGCGCTTCGACATCACCGTGTAGCCGAGCGCCAGCCGCGCGAACTCGTACTGCCGGGGGCGCGGGTCCCAGGGGCCGGTGTTGTCGAGAACCCAGTCGTAAAGTTCCCGGTTCGACTCGAACTCCAGCGTGCAGATGGAGTGGGTGACCCCCTCGACGGCGTCCTCGAGCGGGTGGGCCCAGTCGTACATGGGGTAGATGCACCAGGCGTCGCCGGTGCGGTGGTGGCTGGCGTGGCGGATGCGGTAGAGGAGCGGGTCCCGCATGAGCACGTTGGGGTGCGCCATGTCGATGCGCGCCCGCAGGACCGCGGCGCCGTCGGGGAACTCCCCCTTCCGCATGCGCCGGAGGAGGTCGAGGTTCTCGGAGGGCGTCCGGTCGCGGTGGGGGCTCGCGGCCCCGGGCCGCTCGAAGCTCCCCCGCTGCTCCCGGATGGCCTCCTGGGACTGGGTGTCCACGTAGGCCTTGCCCTCGACCACCAGCCGCTCGGCGCACTCGTACATCTTCCCGAAGTAGTCGGAGGCGAAGTGGAGGTGCTCGCCCCAGTCGCCGCCCAGCCAGCGGACGTCGTTCTCGATCGACTCGACGTACTCGGTCTCCTCGGTGGTGGGGTTGGTGTCGTCGAAGCGGAGGTGGGCCCGCCCCCCGTACCGGGCGGCCAGGCCGAAATTGAGCAGGATCGACTTGGCGTGGCCGATGTGGAGGAAGCCGTTGGGTTCGGGCGGGAAGCGGGTGACGATCGGACCGCGCACCCGGCCCGCGGCCAGGTCGGCATCGACGATGTCGGTCAGGAAATTGGAGGTCTTGGCCGAGTCTGCCATCCGGGGCGTGTACCGCAGCCCCGGACTGCTCGCAACTGCGCGGAAGGAGGGTATCCTTCGCCTCCATGGAGCTCCTCCTCGACGGGTCGAGCCCCGTCCACTGGCTCGTGGTCGTCGTGCTGGCGCTGTCCGGGGCGTTGACCGCCTGGATGGGGGTTCGAGACGGGTTCGTGCGCCGGGTGGTCCGGACCAACTCGGGGCCGCTCACCGGCAGGAAGGCGCTGGCGGCGGGGCTGCTCTACACGGCCTTCGGCCTTGCCGGGGTCGTCGGGGCGGTGGTCTTCGTCCTGAAGGCCCGCTAGGGATCGTGGCCGGTTCCGGCCGAGGAGCCCCGGTGCCGTGGGGTGCGCCGCTCACCGCGGGCGCAGGCGAGCTGCAGGGCCACGCTCCGGTGGAAAGCCGCGACCATGGGTGCGAAGCGCTCGGGGGCCCCCTCCAGGTCGCCCAGTGCGAGCGCCACCGCCTCGAGCGTGGACAGGTGGATTGCCCCGGGCTCGGCCCGCAGCCCGGCGTAGCCGCTCGGGCGGCCGGCGTCCACCGACACCCGGGGGAGGGAGGCGAGGGTTGGCGACAGGCGCAGCATCTTCTCGGACTGGTGCCAGGTCCCGTCCACGGCGAAGAGCACCGGCGGGGGGTGGCGGGCGAACTCGGCGGCGGGGGTCGAGCCGGGGCCCGGGAAGAGGAGCGCCGCGCCGGG
The DNA here is from genome assembly GCA_903874275.1 of uncultured Anaeromyxobacter sp. Taxonomy (GTDB): domain Bacteria; phylum Myxococcota; class Myxococcia; order Myxococcales; family Anaeromyxobacteraceae; genus CAIOAK01. The sequence goes on along the minus strand of CAIQRS010000261.1, from coordinate 20,888 downwards.
GACCCGGGCGAGCTCCAGGATCCCGGGATCGCCCTCGAAGGAGACGCCGCGGTGCAGTTCGGCGTTCGAGAGCGCCAGGCGGGTGAGCCAGGCCGAGCAGATGGCCAGCCGCGCCTCCCGGGGGTGCTGGAGGAGCACCACCCGGGTCCGGGATGGGGCCGGGACGAGCCCGTCGCAGACGCAGAACTCCGCGGGGCGGAGGCATCGGGCGCAGCTCCGGCGCACGGCGGCCTAGACGACGCCGAGGAGCTCGACCTCGAACACCAGGGTGGCGTTGGGCGGAATGTCGGGAGGGGCGCCACGGGCGCCGTAGCCCAGGTCGGGGGAGAGGGTGAGCTTCCGCTTGCCCCCCACCTTCATGCCGGCGACCCCCCGGTCCCAGCCCTCGATGACCTCCCCGGCCCCCAGCCGGAAGGTGAACGGCTCGCCGCCGACCGAGGAGTCGAACTTCGTCCCGTCGAGCAGCCAGCCGGTGTAGTGGACCTGAACATTCTTTCCCCGGACCGCCTCCGGCCCCTTGCCGGTCACGAGGTCCTCGATCTTGGGCTTCGCCATGGTCACCTCCGCGGCAGGACTACCCGGTCGCCGAGGCGGAGGCAAGGCGTCCCGCGCGGCCACGACGGGGCGATCGTCCCTCGCCAGTTGCACTTCCCGTGGCAGGTGCGTAAACCATTGGACGCGCCAGAATCCGGGCCACAACGACTTTCGGGAGGATCGACATGAACGGTGAGCAGGAGAACACGACGCAGCCGACCATGATGGAGAACACCGCCGCCAAGGTGGAGGAGTTCAAGGCGGCCGCGATCGCGACCGAGGCCAAGGCCGAGGTCCAGGTCAAGGCCCAGGTCAAGAAGGCGAAGGCCGGCGTGAAGAAGGTCAAGGCCGAGGCCAAGAAGTTCGTGGCCGCCGTGAAGAAGCAAGTGAAGAAGGACATCAAGACGGTGAAGGCCGCGGCGAAGAAGTTCGGCAAGAAGGTCTCGAAGAAGCCCGCCAAGAAGCCCGCGAAGAAGGCGGCGAAGAAGGTCGCCAAGAAGCCGGTCAAGAAGGCCGGCAAGAAGAAGTAGGGCTCTTCCCGCGGCACGGGGGGCGCGTCGGTCGTGGCCAGCGCCACGGCGGATCGCGCCCCTTCCGTTTCCGCCTCGTGTGGAACCCGTGGACGGGTCGCGCGAGTTCTGCTTTCCTTCGGGGCCATGGCCACCCCCGACTTCAAGTACCAGGATCCGTTCCCGCTCTCGAAGGACCAGACCCGCTACCGCCTCGTCTCGAAGGAGGGCGTCTCCGTCGCCACCTTCGACGGCAAGGAGATCCTCAAGGTCGAGCCTTCCGCGCTGGAGCGCGTCTCCCGCGAGGCGATGCGCGAGCTCTCCTTCTTCCTGCGCCCCGACCACAACGAGCAGGTGGCCAAGATCCTCACCGACCCGGAGGCCTCCCCCAACGACAAGGGGGTGGCGCTGGCCTTCCTGCGCAACGCCGAGATCTCCGCCCAGGGCGAGCTGCCCATCTGCCAGGACACCGGCACGGCCACCATCGTCGGCAAGAAGGGGCAGCAGGTCTGGACCGGGGTGAAGGACGAGGAGTGGATCTCCAAGGGGGTCTACCGGACCTACACCGAGGAGAACCTCCGCTACTCCCAGACCTCCGCGCTCAACATGTACGACGAGGTCAACACCGGCACCAACCTGCCGGCGCAGATCGACCTCTACGCGACCGAGGGCGCCGAGTACAAGTTCCTCTTCGTCGCCAAGGGCGGCGGCTCCGCCAACAAGACCATGCTCTGGCAGGAGACCAAGGCACTCCTCACGCCCGAGAAGCTGGAGAAGTTCCTGGTGGACAAGATGAAGTACCTGGGAACCGCGGCCTGCCCGCCGTACCACATCGCCGTGGTGGTGGGCGGCACCTCGGCCGAGGCCAATCTCAAGACCGTGAAGCTCGCCTCCACCAAGTACTACGACGGGCTCCCCACCGAGGGGAACGCCCTCGGCCAGGCCTTCCGCGATGTCGAGCTGGAGAACCGCCTGCTCGTCGCCGCCCAGAAGCTCGGCATCGGGGCCCAGTTCGGCGGCAAGTACTTCGCCCACGACGTGCGGGTGGTGCGCCTGCCGCGACACGGCGCCTCCTGCCCGATCGGCATGGGCGTCTCCTGCTCGGCCGACCGCAACGCCAAGGCCAAGATCACGAAGGAGGGGGTCTTCATCGAGGACCTCGACCGGAGCCCGGGCCGGCTCATCCCCGACGCGCTCAGGGGCAAGCACGACCACGGCGTGAAGGTGAACCTCGACCGGCCCATGAAGGAGATCGTGGCCGAGCTGTCGAAGCACCCGGTCTCGACGCCGCTCCTCCTCACCGGGACGCTGGTGGTGGCCCGCGACATCGCCCACGCCAAGTTCAAGGACCTCATCGACGCCGGCAAGGGGCTCCCCGACTACTTGAAGAACCACCCGGTCTACTACGCCGGTCCGGCCAAGACCCCCAAGGGCAAGCCCTCCGGTTCCTTCGGCCCGACCACCGCCGGCCGCATGGACTCCTACGTGGACCTCCTGCAGTCCCACGGGGGCTCGCTGGTCATGATCGCCAAGGGCAACCGCAGCCAGCAAGTCACCGACGCTTGCAAGAAGTACGGCGGTTTCTACCTGGGATCCATCGGCGGTCCGGCCGCGGTGCTGGCCGAGGAGAACATCAAGAAGGTGGAGTGCATCGACTTCCCGGAGCTGGGGATGGAGGCGGTCTGGAAGATCGAGGTGGTGGACTTCCCGGCCTTCATCCTGGTGGACGACAAGGGGACCGACTTCTTCAAGAAGCTGGGCATCTAGGGCCTCGGAACCACATGACCCAGCCGCGAACCCTGCTCCAGAAGATCTGGGAGTCCCACGTCGTCGCCCAGGAGGAAGGCGCACCCGCCGTCCTCTACGTCGATCGCCACCTCGTCCACGAGGTGACCTCGCCGCAGGCCTTCACCGGGCTGCGAGGTCGCAAGCTCCGGGTCCGGCGTCCCGACCTCACCACCGCCACCGCCGACCACTCCATCCCCACCCGGGGCCCGGTGATCGACGAGCAGGCGGCCGCCCAGCTCAGGCAGCTCGAGGAGAACTGCCGGGAGTTCGAGGTCCCGCTCTTCGGGCGGGGCAGCCCGGCGCAGGGAATCGTCCACGTGATGGGGCCGGAGCAGGGGCTCACCCAGCCGGGCATGACCATCGTCTGCGGCGACAGCCACACCGCCACCCACGGGGCCTTCGGGGCGCTGGCCTTCGGCATCGGCACGAGCGAGGTCGAGCACGTGCTCGCCACCCAGTGCCTGCTGCAGCATCGCCCGCGCAACTACGAGGTCCGCGTGGACGGTCGGCTCACGGCTGGGGTCTCCGCCAAGGACGTCATCCTGGCCCTCATCGCCCGCATCGGCGTGGGCGGCGGAACCGGCCACGTCTTCGAGTTCACCGGAAGCGGGATGAGCGCCCTCGACATGGAGGAGCGCATGACCGTGTGCAACATGGCCATCGAGGGGGGCGCCCGCGCCGGCCTGGTGGCACCGGACGACGTCACCTTCCAGTACCTGGCCGGGAGGCCGGCGGCGCCGAAGGGGGCGGCGTGGGACCGCGCGCTGGCCCGCTGGCGGGCCCTGCCCAGCGACCCGGGCGCGCCCTTCGACCGGAGCATCGCCCTCGACGCCGCGGCGCTCCAGCCCATGATCACCTTCGGCACCAACCCCGGAATGGGCATGGGGGTGGGCGGCCGCATCCCCGACCCGGCCGCCCTCTCCGACGCCTCGCAGCGGGCCGCGCTCGAGAAGGCGCTCGGCTACATGGGGTTCCGGGCCGGGCAGCCCATCGCCGGCCATCCCGTGCAGGTGGTCTTCATCGGCAGCTGCACCAACGGCCGGATCTCCGATCTGCGCGCCGCGGCCACCGTGCTGCGGGGGCGCAAGGTGGCTCCCGGGATGCGGGTGCTGGTCGTCCCCGGTTCACAGCTGGTGAAGAAGCAGGCCGAGGCCGAGGGGCTCGACCGGGTCTTCGTCGAGGCCGGTGCCGAGTGGCGCAACCCCGGCTGCTCGATGTGCATCGCCATGAACGGGGATCAGCTCCAGCCCGGCGAGTACGCCGTCTCCACCTCGAACCGCAACTTCGAGGGGCGTCAGGGCAAGGGGGGGCGCACGCTGCTCGCCTCGCCGCTCACCGCCGCGGCCTCCGCCGTCACCGGCAAGGTCACCGACCCGCGCACGCTCCCCCGCGCCTGAGGATCCCGGACATGGCCCAGTTCACCACGCTCACCTCCCGCGTCGTCGTCGTCCCCCAGAACGACATCGACACCGACCAGATCATCCCGGCCCGCTTCCTCAAGACCACCGACAAGACGGGCCTGGGCACGAGCCTCTTCGCCGACTGGCGCTACGGGCCGGACGGCGCCGCGCGGCCGGAGTTCCCGCTCAACGCCCCGCGGGCCGGAGGGGCGCAGGTGCTCCTGGCCGGGGACAACTTCGGCTGCGGCAGCTCCCGCGAGCACGCCCCCTGGGCGCTCACCGGCTTCGGCTTCCGGGCCGTGGTGAGCACCTCGTTCGCCGACATCTTCCGGAACAACGCGCTGAAGAACGGGCTCGTCCCGGTGGCCATCGACGCCGCCGCGCACGCGTCCCTGCTCGAGCAGCTGGCCCGGACTCCCGAGGCCGAGGTCACGGTGGACCTGGCCTCCCAGACCATCCGCCTTCCGGATGGGAAGACGGTGAAGTTCCCCATCGACCCCTTCTCCCGCACCTGCCTGCTCGAGGGGGTGGACGAGCTGGGGTACATCCTGCGCTTCGAGCCCCGCATCGCCGAGCACGAGGGGCGCGTCCGGGAGGCGTCGTGATCCAGATCTACGACACCACGCTGCGGGACGGCACCCAGCGCGAGGGCATCTCCCTCTCCTGCGACGACAAGATCGCCATCGCCGGACGGCTCGACGAGCTGGGAGTGGCCTTCATCGAGGGCGGCTGGCCCGGCTCCAACCCCAAGGACGCCGAGTTCTTCGCACGGGCCCGCGACAAGGAGTGGAGGACGGCCCTCGTCGCCGCCTTCGGCTCGACCTGCCGGGTGGGCGGCGTGCCGGAGGACGACGCCAACATCCGCGCGCTGGTGGACTCGGGCGCACCGGTCTGCACGGTGGTCGGGAAGACCTGGACCCTGCACGTCACCGACGTGCTGCGCACCACGCTCGAGGAGAACCTCCGCATCATCGAGAGCAGCCTCGCCTACCTGGCCGCGCAGGGGCGGAGGGTGATCTACGACGCCGAGCACTTCTTCGACGGCTACCGGGCCGACCCGGCCTACGCCATCGCCACCCTGGAGGCGGCGGCGCGGGGCGGGGCCGAGACGGTGGTGCTCTGCGACACCAACGGCGGCTCGCTCCCCTGGCAGATCGCCGAGGTGGTCCGCGCCGTGAAGGGCAGGGTGGATCGGCCGCTCGGCATCCACGCCCACAACGACAGCGAGACCGCGGTGGCCAATTCGCTGGCCGCCGTCCACGAGGGGGCCGTCCAGGTCCAGGGCACGGTGAACGGGTACGGCGAGCGCTGCGGCAACGCCAACCTCTGCTCGGTCATCCCCGCGCTCGAGCTGAAGCTCGGCCTCCCGTGCCTGCCTGCCGGTGGGCTGCACACGCTGACCGAGGTGTCCCGGTTCGTGGCCGAGCTGGCCAACCAGGCGCCCGACGACCACCAGCCCTACGTGGGCAGGTCGGCCTTCGCCCACAAGGGCGGCATCCACGTGGCGGCCATGCGCCGCAACGAGTCCACCTACCAGCACCTCGACCCTTCGCTGGTCGGCAACCGCATGCGGGTGGTGGTGAGCGAGCTGTCCGGGCGCGGCAACCTGCTCTCCAAGGCCGAGGAGATGGGCATCGTCGGCGGGGACGTGGGCGGCGTGCTCGGGGAGATCAAGGAGCTCGAGTCGAAGGGCTTCTCCTTCGAGGCCGCCGAGGCCTCGGTGGCCATGCTCATGAAGCGGCAGGAGCCGGGCTACCGGCCCCCCTTCGAGCTCATGGACTTCCTGGTCAACGTCGAGCACCGCACCGGGCGCGGCATCTTCGCCGAGGCCATGGTGAAGGTGCGGGTGGACGGCGAGGTGCTGCACACCGCCGCCGAGGGGGACGGCCCGGTGGACGCGCTCGATGCCGCGCTCCGCAAGGCGCTCCTGCCGCGGTATCCAAGGGTGGGCCTGATGAAGCTCACCGACTACAAGGTTCGCATCCTCGACAGCGATCGGGGCGCGGGCGCGGTGACCCGCGTCCTCATCGACACCCACATGGGCGACCGGCGGTGGAGCACCGTCGGCGCCTCCACCAACATCATCGAGGCCAGCTGGCGCGCGCTCAGCGACTCGGTGGAGTACGGGCTCACCGTCGCAACCTGACGGCGACGGCCCCCGGAGAACACATGAAGGCGACGATCGTGGTGCTTCCCGGCGACGGGATCGGGCCCGAGGTGACGGCCCAGGCCGTGCGGGTGCTCGAGTCGGTGGCCCGCAAGGGCGGGCACGACCTCCGCTTCACCGAGCGTCTCATGGGCGGCTGCTCCATCGACGCCCACGGCGTGGCGCTCACGCCGGAGGTGCTGCGCGACTGCCAGGCGGCCGACGCGGTGCTGCTCGGCGCGGTGGGCGGGCCGAAGTGGGACGACCCGAAGGCCAAGGTGCGGCCGGAGCAGGGGTTGCTCGGGCTGCGCAAGGGGCTGGGAGTGTTTGCCAACCTGCGCCCGGTCCGGGTACACCCGGCGCTGGTGGACGCCTCCCCGCTCAAGGCCGACCGGCTGGCCGGGGTGGACATCCTGGTCATCCGCGAGCTCACCGGCGGGCTCTACTTCGGCGAGCCCAAGGGGCGCCACCACAAGGACGGCCACGAGCACGCCGTGGACACCCTCGACTACGCCGACTACGAGGTGCGCCGGGTCACCGAGCTGGCCTTCCGGCTGGCCAGGGGGCGTCGCAAGAAGGTGACGTCCGTGGACAAGGCCAACGTCCTCGAGTCCTCGCGCCTCTGGCGGCAGGTGGCCACGGCGGTGGGGCAGGAGTTCCCCGACGTCGCCCTCGACCACATGCTGGTGGACACCGCGGCCATGCGGCTGGTGCAGGCGCCCGCCTCCTTCGACGTGCTGGTGACCGAGAACATGTTCGGGGACATCCTCACCGACGAGGCGGCGGTGCTGGCCGGGTCGATGGGCATGCTCCCCTCGGCGTCGCTGGGCGCGGGCGGCCCGGGACTCTACGAGCCCATCCACGGCTCCGCGCCGGACATCGCGGGGAAGGGGATCGCCAACCCGCTCGGGACCATCCTCTCGGCCGCCATGATGCTTCGCCACTCGCTCGGCCTCGAGCAGGAGGCGGCGGCGATCGAGAAGGCCGCCGACGCGGCCGTCACCGGGGGGGCACGCACGGCCGATCTGGGGGGCAAGCTCTCCACCCGGGAGATGGCCGACGAGGTGCTGCGGCGTCTCTAGCCGCGGGGAGGGGCCGGATTCCGGCGGACCGCTCAGTCCTCGGCGAGGGGCTGCGGCCCCGGCACGATCCCGGCGATGTCCGGATCCTCGCCGGGCGTTCCCGGGGATCCGGGGTTCGCTTCCTTGTCCCGCTTGCGCGTCTCGCGCCGCTCGTCCTTCTTGCGCTGCTTGTCGCGGCGCGCGGCTTCCTTCTGTCGCTTCGTCGAACCCGGGTTGAAGACCATGTGAACTCCTGGAGGCAGGGGCCTCTCGGCTTGGGAAATGCGAAGGCCCGGCCGCCGGCCGGGCCTCCACCGAACGGGCCGGCCTGTAGCTTACACCGGACGGACGCTGGCGGCCTGAAGTCCCTTCGGCCCCTTCTTCACCTCGAACTCCACCTTCTGCCCTTCCTTGAGGGTGCGGAACCCTTCCGTCTGGATGGCCGTGTGGTGGCAGAAGACGTCCTCACCACCGCCGTCCTGCGTGATGAAGCCGAAGCCCTTCGCATCGTTGAACCACTTCACGACTCCACTGGCCATCCAGCACGTCCTTCGTCGTTCGCGCGGGAACCGTTCCCGGTGGGCTCGGGCCACCCCTGTAGCGCGGGCCGCCAAATTGTCTAGCGCGCCCGAATCCGTTTGTCGAGGGGCCGATCAGGGCCGGATCAGGCGCCCTGGTCGAAGCGATCGAAGCGCATGGTGAAGACGGCCCGGCCCTGGGTCAGGGAGCGGAGCTCGGTGGCATACCCGAACATGCGCCGAAGGGGGGCCTCCCCCTCGATGACCTTCAGGGCGGCGCCGCGGTCCGAGACGTCGAGCACGGAGCCCTGGCGCCGGTCGAGGCTCCCGATGACCTCGCCGAGGTACTCGGAGGGGAGAACGACCTCGGTCCGCATGATGGGCTGGAGGATCACCGGCCCGGCCCGGGTGGCGGCGTCGCGCACCGCGTCGGCCACCGCGACCTTGTAGGCGAAGGGTTTCGAGGCCCCCTCCCTCCAGGTGGCCCCGGTGAGCGTCACCTCGACGTCCTGCAGCGGGTGGCCTTCCAGGACGCCGGTCTCGGCCGCCTCGCGGGCCCCGGCCGAGGCCATCTCCAGCGTCTCGCCCCGCATGAAGGGCAGGGCCCGGACACCGTCGCCGAGCAGGAACCGGAACCCCATGCCGCGGGGCAGGGGGGCGACCGCGACGCTGGCCTGGCCGAAGATCTCCTCGTCGTCGAGCGAGCGCTCGAAGCTCGCCTGCCCCTCGGCGGGGACGGTCAGGGTCTCCCGCAGGAGGACCTGCGGCTCGCCGGTCCGGACCTCGAGGTGGAACTCGCGCTTGAGCCGCTCGGCCACGATCTCCAGGTGAAGCTCCCCCATCCCCGAGATGAGCAGCTGCCCGGTGTCGGCGTTCTCGCCGAAGCGGAAGCTGGGGTCCTCGTCGGCGATGCGGGAGAGCGCCTCGAGGAGGAGCTCGCGGTCCGAGAGGCTGCGCGCCTCGACCGCCGCCGAGATGACCGGCTCGTAGGCCGAGATGCGCTCGAGGACCAGCCCGTGACCCGGGGCGGTGAGGGTGTCCCCGGTCTTCACGTCCTTCAGCCCCATGACGGCGAAGATCTGGCCTGCGCCCAGCGCCGGCACGCGCCGCTTCTGGGAGGCGTGCATGAGCAGCACCCGGGATACCCGCTCCTTCCGGTGCTGGCTGGCGTTCCAGACCTCGTCCCCCTCGGCGATGCGCCCCGTGTAGACCCGGACGAAGACGAAGCGGCGCAGCTCGTCGAGGAGCGAGACCTTGAAGGCGAGGGCGACGAGAGGCGCCTCGTCGGAGGGAGGCGGGACGGCCACGTCCACCCCCGAGGGGTCGGTCCCGTGGGGAGGGGGGACGTCGAGCGGGGAGGGAAGCCACTCGCAGACCGCGTCCAGGACCTGGGAGACCCCCTTGTTGCGGAGCGCCGAGCCGCAGAGGAGCGGGACGAACTTCCCGCCGAGGGTGGCCCGTCGCACCGCCTGCCCCATGGCGTCGGGGTCGAGGTCGGAGTCCTCGAGGAGCGCCGTCGCCGCCCCGTCGTCGAGGTCGGCGAGGGTCTCCAGGAGCACCCGGCGGGCGTCCTCGCCGGCGGCGGAGATCCCCGGGCTCACGTCGAAGGCGCGCGGGTCGTCCTCGTCGGTGAAGGTGATGGTCCGGCGGCCCACCAGATCTTCGAGCCCCGTGAAGCCGGCCCCCTCGCCCAGGGGGCGGTGCACCGCCGCGGTCAGGTGGTCGGGGAAGTGGCTCCGCATGGAGCGCAGCGTCTCCGCGAAGTCGGCGCCGACCCGGTCCATCTTGTTGGCGAGCGCGATGCGCGGGACCCGGTAGCGGTCGGCCTGCCGCCAGACGGTCTCGCTCTGCGGCTCGACGCCGTTCACGGCGTCGAAGACCACCACCGCGCCGTCGAGGACCCGCAGGCTCCGCTCCACCTCCACCGTGAAGTCCACGTGGCCGGGGGTGTCGATGAGGTGGATCTCCCGGCCGGACCACTCGAAGGTGCTCACCGCCGAGGTGATGGTGATCCCGCGCTCCCGCTCGAGATCCATCCAGTCCATCACGGCCAGCCCGTCGTGGACCTCGCCCATCTTGTGGGTGCGGCCGGCCGCGAAGAGGAAGCGCTCGGAGAGGGTGGTCTTCCCCGCGTCGATGTGGGCCATGATCCCGATGTTCCGGATGGCGCGGATTCGCCGCACCGGTGCCGACTCACGCGTTGCCTCCCCGCCCATGAACATGGAGTATACCCGTCCAGGAGGCTGTCCCCATGGCATCGACACCGAGTCCCCCCCCGTATCCCTGGCGTTTCAACCGCATCGGAGGGCTCGACCAGGTCCAGCTCGACCGGCCCGACGACCTGCGCAACATCGGCCGGCTCGACCAGAAGCTCTGGGTGGCGCTGGCCTGCCCCGTGAAGGGGCTCGAGATCGACCCGGCGACCCTGGGGCTCCTCGACGTGGACAAGGATGGCCGTGTCCGGGCGCCCGAGGTGATCGCGGCGGTGAAGTTCGTGGACGCCCGGTTGAAGGACCTGGGCGACCTCATCGCGGCCAAGGAGACCCTTCCCCTCGCCGACATCCGGGAGGACACGGCGGAGGGGAAGGCGCTCCTCGGCGCCGCCCGCCAGATCCTCGTCGCCGCCGGCAAGCCCGACGCGAAGGAGGTCACGCTCGACGAGGTGGGCGACCTCTCCAACGTCTTCGCGCACACGCTCTTCAACGGCGACGGGATCGTCATCCCCGAGTCGGCGCCGGAGGGGGCGGTGCGCCAGGTGATCGTGGACGCCATGGCCTGCGAGGGCGAGGCCGCCGACCGCAGCGGCAAGCCGGGTCTCGACCGGCCCAGGCTCGAGGCCTTCTTCGCCGACCTCGCCGACTTCGACTCGTGGTGGAAGGAGGGGCGCGTCCCGGCGATCCAGGTGCTCGGCGACGCCACCCCGGCCGCCGCCGACGCCGTCCGCGCCGCCCGGGCCAAGGTGGACGACTACTTCACCCGCGTGGGGCTCGCCGCCATCGACGAGCGCATGCCCCCCCTGCTGGCCCGCCCCGAGCTGGAGATCGCCGCCATGGCCGGGAAGGACCTGTCCCCGGCCAGCGCCGAGGTGTCATCCCTGCCCGTCGCGCGCATCGCGGCTGGCCGCCCCCTGCCGCTCGCCGACGGGCTGAATCCCGCCTGGGTCGGAGCGGTGGCCGCGCTGCAGAGGGACGCGGTGAGCCCGCTCCTCGGCGCCGGCCGGGCCACGCTCACGGCCGCGGAGTGGGAGGGCGTGAAGGCGTCGCTCGCCCCGTACGAGGCCTGGCTCGGCGCCCGGAAGGGCGCCCGGGTGGAGAAGCTCGGGGCCCCGCGGGTGACGGCCCTGCTCGCCGGTACCGGCAAGGCCGACGTGGAGGCGCTCATCGTCGAGGACGAGGCCCGCAAGGACGAGGCCCGCGAGGTTCTCGAGGTGGCGCGGATGGTGCGCTACCGGAGGGACCTGTTCCGGCTGCTCCGGAACTTCGTCAATTTCGCCGAATTCTACGACCCTCGCCGTCCGGCGGTCTTCCAGGCCGGCACCCTCTACCTCGACGGGAGGGCCTGCCACCTCTGCGTCAAGGTGGACGACCCGGCGGCCCACTCGGTCGTCGCCGTCCCCAGCCGGATGTTCATCGCCTACTGCGACTGCAAGCGCCCCGGCGGCGAGACCATGAAGATCGCCGCCTGTGTCACCCAGGGTGATTCCGACTTCCTCTCGGTGGGGCGAAACGCGCTCTTCTACGACCGCATCGGCAGGGACTGGGACGCCACCGTCACCAAGATCGTGGTGAACCCCATCAGCCTGCGCCAGGCCTTCTGGTCGCCGTACAAGCGCTTCGCCCGGGCCTTGAGCGAGCAGGCGGCCAAGCTCGCCGCGGCCAAGGACAAGGAGAGCGAGTCCCGGCTCTCCCAGGTGGCCGACAGGACCACGGGCGCCGTCGTCGAGGCGAAGCCGGTCAAGCCGGACCCCGTGGACGTCGGCAAGATGGTCGGCATCATCGCGGCCCTGGGAGTCGGGGTGGGTGCCGTCGGCACCATCTTCGGGGCCGCGGTCTCGGGGTTCATGGGGCTCCAGCCCTGGTGGGCCAAGATCCTGGCGCTGGCCGGGATGGTGCTCGCCATCTCCGGCCCGGCCGTCGTCATCGCCTGGCTGAAGCTCCGGCAGCGAACGCTCGGGCCGGTGCTCGACGGGAACGGCTGGGCGGTGAACGGCCGGGTCGTCGTCAACATGCCGCTCGGCACGGTCCTCACCGACGTGGCGGCGCTCCCGCCCGGGTCGAGCCGCTCGCTCAAGGACCCCTACGTGGACGACGAGGCGCGGACCCGCCGGGCCATCGCCTGGCTCGTCGTCGTCCTGGCCCTCGGCGCCCTGGCCGTGGCCAGGTGGCAGCACTTCTGGCCGTTCAGGAAATGACCGCTCCGGGGTCGCCGGCGGCCAGGTTCACTCCGGGAGGACGCGCTCGGTGACCCTGGCCCCGGTGGCGGGGTCCACGCCCTCGAGGTCCGCCCAGGCCACGCTGGGAATGAGCCCGCCACCCTCCTCGGCCTGCACGAAGATGCGCCGGAGGTGCGCCGGGCGGCCGGCGATGGTCAGGGAGGCGGTCGGGCAGCCGTCGCGGAGCGTGAGCTTCACCGGACGGTCCTTCTTGGCCTTCAGCACCACCACGAAGCCGCCGCCCGACGGGGCCGGGTCGGTGCTGAACCCGTAGGCGAGCAGCTTCTCGATGAAGTTGAGCCCTTCCCGGTGGCCGTCCTCCGCCAGCATGTGCCACTCCGCCGCCAGGGGCTCGTCGGGGTCGAGCGCCCCGTCCGCGCCCCGCCGGGCCAGGTAGACCACCTCGTTGGCGTTGGTGCTCCGGCCGATCCGGAAGAGCTCCGCGGCGCAGGGCGGGGTGGGCCCAGCCGACACGAGAAGCGCCAGGGTCAGCGTTCCGATCATCGCGTTCCTTCTACCATGTGGTGCCCCACGCAGCCGCGCCCCTTCCCCACCGCGTGCGCCCGCCGCAGCCCCTCGGTGAGGTAGTCCTTGGCGCCCCGGATGGCCTCGCCGATGGGCTGCCCCCAGGCCAGGCGCGCGGCGATGGCCGCCGAGAGCGTGCAGCCGGTGCCGTGGGTGTGGGGCGTGTCGATCCGGGGGGCGGAGATCTCCAGCGTCTCCCGTCCGTCGAAGAGGACGTCCACCGCCTCGCCGCTCGCCGCCATTCCGCCCCCCTTCACGAGCACCGCCGCGGGTCCGAGGGCCCAGAGGGCGCGCGCGGCCTCCCGCATCGCGGCGACGTCGCGGACGGGTTGGCCGAGGAGGGCCTCGGCCTCGAGGAGGTTGGGGGTGATGACGGCGGCCAGCGGGAAGAGCAGTTCCACGTAGGCGCGCCGGGCCGAGGCGTCCACCAGCGCATCCCCGCTGCGGGCCACCATGACCGGGTCCACGACCAGCGGTCCTACCCTGTTGCGCCGGACCGCCCGGACGACCGCCTCGACGATCGCAGCGGTCCCGAGCATGCCGGTCTTCGTGGCGGCCACCGCCATGTCGGAGGCCACCGCGTCGATCTGGGCCTCGACGAGCGAGGGCTCGACCGTGGCCCAGGCCCGGACGCCGGTGGAGTTCTGGGCCGTGATCGCCGTGATGGCGGTGGCGCCGTGGAGGGCGTGCGCCGCGAAGGCGTGCAGATCGGTCTGGATGCCGGCGCCGCCGCCCGAGTCGGAGCCGGCGATGGAGAGGACGACCTTCATGGGGCGGAGTTACGGGGTTTCGGGGTGGTGCGCAAGGGTGGCCCTGGGTGGGTGGGAATCTCCTCCACGGGTCGGGCAGGCCCCGTGCCCCCAACCGGTGCCCTCGGCGGACGGCAGACGGGCGTCGGCGCAACCCGCCGGACGGCAAGGGAATCTCGGCGCGTCCCGTCCAGGCGGTCCCGGGGCACGCCGGGAGGGGCATGGCACGCTCGGTGCTTTGCATGGGGCCATGCAGTCCGTCCTGATGCTCGCACTGATGGCCCTCGGCATGGTCGGCGCGGCCGCGCTCACCGTCGCCTGGTGGGCGCACAGGGCGGAGCAGGGGGTCGGCGCTAGGAGCCGACCCCCGGTCGAGCTCGCCGTGGGGAGCCAGGCCACGGACCCCCTCCTTCCGATCTGCTCGGCCGACCTCGCGCTCCTCGTGGACGCGGAGGGGCGCATCACCTGTGCGCGCGACCCGGCCAGGAGGACCTTCGGCGTGCGCTTCGAGGCGGAGCCGGGGGAAGTCCTGGTGGATCGCATCGTGGAGGCGGACCGGGGCCGTGCCTTCGAGCTGATGCGCCGCGCCCGCCAGGAGGGCGCCGCCCGTGGGACCCTTCACGCCACCCTCCCGAACGGCGAGGTCAGGGCCTACGACACGCACGTGGACGCGACGAAGGGGGTGGCGCCAGGGGCCCTGGTGGTGTCGGGGCGTGACATCACCGAGCAGCTCCGGCTCTCCGACCAGCTCAGGCAGGCGCAGAAGGTGGAGGCCCTGGGCCGGCTGGCGGCCGGCGTGGCCCACGACTTCAACAACCTCCTCGCGGTGATCCAGTCGGGGGCCGCCCTGGCGGCAGAGCAGCTTCCCCCTGGCCACCCCGCCCAGGACGACCTGGCCGACGTGGCGGCTGCCGCACGACGCGGTGCGGCCCTGACCTGCCAGCTCCTGGCCTTCGCGCGCAAGGACTCGGCCCACGCGCCACGCGCCGACGTGGCGTCGGTGCTGGCCGAGATGGCCCGCTTCGTCCCGCGCCTGGTGGGGCGCGGCGTCCAGGTCCGCTTCGCCGAGGGGTCGACACTGGGTGAAGTGCCGGTCTCCGCGACCAGCCTCGAGCAGGTGATCCTGAACCTGGCCATCAACGCGCGCGACGCCATGCCCATGGGCGGGTGGATCACCATCGAGGCCAGGCGGGTCGAGGTTCGCAGCGGCGACGGCTCGACCCTCGCCCCCGGTCCGCACGTCGAGATCTCGGTGCGCGACCAGGGGACCGGGATGAGCGAGGAGGTCCGGCGCCGCCTCTTCGAGCCCTTCTTCACCACCAAGGCTCCCGACGCCGGATCCGGCCTGGGGCTCCCCACCTCGCGCGGCATCGTCGAGGGGGCGGGCGGGACCATCGAGGTGGACACGGAGGAGGGCAGGGGGAGCGTGTTCCGGGTGCTGCTGCCACGCCTGGCGCTCGCGCCGGGGCTCGAGGGGATCGCGCCGCCGGAGACCCCCAGGGTTCGCCGCTCCCGGGTGCTGATCGTGGACCACGACCCGGAACTCGTGGCGCTCCTCTCCCGCCTCCTGGCAGCCCGCGGGCACGAGGTCATCGCCGCGGCCAGCGCCGTCGAGGCCCGCCAGCAGGCGGCCTCCTTCCCGGGGGCCGTGGACGTGGTCCTGACCGGGATCGACCTCGGCGACGATCACGGCGGGGCCGTCCTCGGCGAGGTCAGGCGCACCAGCCCGAAGGCGCGGGTTGTGCTGCTGGCGGGCAAACTCCACGTCGCCTCCGACGTGGACCACCTCGTTGCGGACGACGTCGCGTTCGTGAGGCGCCCAGTTCCGGCGGAGACCCTGGTGGACCTGGTGGAGCGGGCCGTGGAGAAGGAGCCGGCCCCTCGCCAGCCGGCCATGGCGTAGTCGCTACGCGGCGGACGGTTCCTGCTGGGTCAGGCAGTGGAGGGTCCCGAGACCCCACACCAGGTCGAGGGCGTGCACCCCAACGACCGGACGGTCGCGGAAGAGCTCTCCGAGGATTCCCAGGGCCTCGCGGTCGGCAGGATCGTTGAAGGTCGGTACCAGGACGGCGGCGCCGGCCACGTAGAAGTTGGCGTAGCTGGCCGGGAGGCGCTGGCCGCAGAAGGCCACCGGACGCGGCATGGGCAGGTCCACCACCTCGGGGCGCGACCCGTCGGCGAGCCGGGCCGAGGCCAGCCGCTCCCGGTTCTCGGAGAGGGCGGCGTGGTTCGGGTCGGACGGGTCGTCCTCCCGCGCCAGCACGATGGTGGAGGCGGAGACGAAGCGGGCCAGGTCGTCCACGTGACCGTGGGTGTCGTCTCCGGCGATCCCCCTGCCCAGCCAGATGGTGCACGGAGCGCCCAGCACCTCGCGGAAGATCGCCTCGTAGTCGGAACGGCCGAAGCCGGGATTGCGCACCTGGACGGTGGGGTGGAGCAGGCACTCCTCGGTGGCCAGGATCGCGCCGGCCCCGTTCACGTCGATGGCGCCGCCCTCCAGGACCACCTCGCGCCCCCCGCGCCGCACCGGCAGGAGCGGCAGGCCGAGCCCGCTCGCGGCCCTTTCCGGGACCCGGGCGTCCCGGCGCCAGTCGGGGTACTTGGACCAGGCGTCGAAGCGGAACCCGGCCACGGCCCGGCCGGAGCCGTCGCGGACGAAGATGGGCCCGGAGTCGCGCATCCAGGAGCGGTCGGTGGGGATGCGCCGGAAGTCCACCCGGCCGAGGTCGGCGCCCTGCCGGAGGAGGTGGCGACGGGCCCCGGCCTCGTGGGCGGCGTCGTTCACGAGCAGGCGGACGGTCTCGCCCGCGGCGACCTTCTTCACGAGGTCGGCGAAGGCCCAGGGGATGGGGCCGAAGCGCCCCGGCCAGTCGCCAGCGGCGTGGGGCCAGGCGATCCAGGTGGCCTCGTGGGGCTCCCATTCGGCGGGCATCGCGACCCCCCGGGGGGATCCTGTCCGGTTCGTGGCCACGGGGTCCTCAGTCGATGAAGCGTTCCTGGATGCCGGCGTAGGCGTCCACGCGCCGGTCGCGCAGGAAGGGCCAGTGGCGCCGCACCTCCTCGATGCGGGCGACGTCCACCTCGCCCACCAGGATCTCCTCCCGGTCGGCCGATGCCTCGGCGATCACCTGGCCGAAAGGGTCGCAGAGGAAGCTCGATCCCCAGAACTCGATCCCCGCCTGCCCGGCCTCCCCGGGCTCGAGCCCGACCCGGTTCACGGAACCCACGTAGACCCCGCTGGCGATGGCGTGGGAGCGCTGGATGGTGCGCCAGGCGTCCCGCTGGGCCGCGCCGAAGCGCTCCTTCTCGGCGGGGTGCCAGCCGATGGCGGTGGGGAAGAGGAGGATGGCGGCCCCCTGGAGGGCGGTGAGCCGAGCGCCCTCCGGGAACCACTGGTCCCAGCAGATGAGGGTCCCGACCCGCCCGGCGGCCAGGTCGAAGGCCCGGAACCCCAGATCACCCGGGGTGAAGTAGAACTTCTCGTAGAAGGCCGGGTCGTCGGGGATGTGCATCTTCCGGTAGATGCCCCGCAGCGATCCGTCGGCGTCCAGGAGCAGCGCGCTGTTGTGGTAGAGGCCGGGCGCCCGCCGCTCGAAGATGGGAACGACGATCGCCACCCCCAGCCTCCGGGCCAGTTCCTGGAAGCGGGTGCTGCTCGGGCCGGGGATGTCCTCGGCCAGGTCGAAGAAGGCGTGGTCCTCCCGCTGGCAGAAGTAGCGGGAGCGGTAGAGCTCCGGGAGGCAGACCACCTCGGCGCCGCGGCGCGCCGCCGCCTCCACCCCGGCAGCGGCCCGCTCCTCGTTGTCGCGCGGGTCGGCGGACATCGCCATCTGGACGAGGCCGACCTGGAACTTGCCCTTCGACATGGGGCGAGAGGATACGCGGAGAGGGGCCGGGACGCACCCGGGAAGGCGCCGCCCGGTCGCCGTTCAGGCCCCGCCCAGGGGGCCCTCGTCCCCGGAGTCCCGCCGCCGCCGCGCCCGGCGGATGGCCGAGGGCAGGAAGGCCTCCAGGCTCCCGACCGCCAGCGTCACCTCCCGCAGGAAGAGGCCGAGGGCGAAGGTGAGCGCGGCCATGGCGGCCACGAAGAGGCCGGCCACCCCCATCGCGAAGTTCACCTTGAGGAGGAAGCCCAGGAAGGCGAAGCCGATGACCAGCGTGACGAAGAGGGCCGCACCGGTACCCATGGTGATGGCCCAGCGCACCAGTTCCCCCCGCCGGCGCAGGATCTCCAGCTCGTCCGGGTCGTCGCCGCCTGGATCGAGCCGCACCTCGAGGGCGCGGGTCCGGTCCACGATCCGGGCCAGCCGGTTGGCGAAGACGTTGAGGAGCGAGGCCACCCCGGTGAGGAGGAAGGCCGGGGCCAGGGCGAGCTGGATCACGCGGGCGATGTCGTGGACGTGCGATTCTTCCATGGTTCCGTTCAACGCTCGAAGACGAGCGGGAGGGTGACGCGGGAGGGGGCGCGGCGCCGGGGAAATCGCCAGGCCGCCACGGTCGCCCGGGCCGCTGCCACCAGCCGGCGGCGTTCCCGCTCCGCGCCGGCGGGAGTCCGGGTGGTGTCGGAGAGAACCCGGGCGGAGAGTACCGTGCCCGAGGGGGTCACGCGGAACCCCAGGGACAGGAGGCCGGCCACCGGGATGCGGCGGGCCATGGGGAGGATGGCGCCGGAGAGGGCGTCGATGCGGGGAGTGAGCTCGGCCGGGTCGAGCGCCCCCTCCACGAAGGGTCGGGGGGAGACGAACCAGCCGTGGACGACCACGCGCCCCTCCCGCGGGTCGAGCGTCCCGCGCACCGTGCGGACCGCGTGCGGCAGCCGCGGGTCGAAGGCCACCAGCCGGTCGAAGCGGGGCTCGACCACGCGGAGGAGTTCCGGCCGCTCGGCCTTGCGGGTGGACCGGAACCCGCTCCACCAGTCGAGCACCTCGTCGCGCAGGATCTCGGTCTCGCCCCCCCGGAAGGTGCGCCCCTTCCATCGGGTCAGGGAGTAGACGAAGGCCCACGGGCCGTGGGGAAGGTCACCGTGAAGCTCCTGCCCGCACCCGTCCAGGTAGACCGAGAGCCAGGGTGGGGAGACGTCGTGGCAGCCCAGGGTGCGCCGCCCCCACCAGACCAGCCGGGAGTGGAAGCGTTGGTAGACCGCGGGCGGGAAGAAGGTCCAGGCCGGGGTCCTGAGGGCCGTGTACTGCCCGGGGACGTGCCAGAAGTCCCAGACGAAGCGCCCCGGGGAGGCGACGCGGGGGTCGGCGAAGCGGGCGTCGAGGTGGGCCCGCAGCGCGCGCCCCTCGGGAGCGAATCGATCGACGATGGCGAGCGAGCGGACCAGGCGCGACGAGCCTAGCACGGCGGTTGACTTCCACCCCGTCCCGGCTATTCCCTCTGGCACCATGCGAAGCGACGTCATCAAGAAGGGGTACGAGCGCGCTCCCCACCGAAGCCTGCTGCGCGCCACGGGTCTCGTGGACGCCGACTTCGACAAGCCGTTCATCGGCGTCTGCAACAGCCAGGTGGACATCATCCCCGGTCACATCCACCTGGCCGGCTACGGCCAGATCGTCAAGGAGGAGATCCGCAAGGCCGGAGGCGTTCCCTTCGAGTTCCACACCATCGGCGTGGACGACGGCATCGCCATGGGGCACGCCGGCATGCTCTACAGCCTGCCCTCCCGCGAGCTCATCGCCGACTCGGTCGAGACCATGATGAACGCCCACGCGCTCGATGCCATGGTCTGCATCCCCAACTGCGACAAGATCGTGCCGGGCATGCTCATGGGGGCGCTGCGCGTGGACGTGCCCACCGTGTTCGTCTCGGGTGGGGCCATGAAGGCGGGGAAGCTCGCCGACGGCACCGAGATCGATCTCGCCACCGCCTTCGAGGCGGTGGGCAAGCGGGCCCAGGGCAAGATGACCGACGCGGAGCTCTACGAGATCGAGTGCAAGGCCTGTCCGGGCGCCGGCTCCTGCTCGGGCATGTTCACCGCCAACTCGATGAACGTGCTCTGCGAGGCGATGGGGATCGCGCTGCCCGGCAACGGCACCGCCGTGGCGCTCTCGCCCGAGCGGGAGGCGCTCCTGCGGCGTGCGGCCCGGCGCGCCGTGGAGATCGCCGGCGACGATCGCTTCCGCATCCGCCGCATCGTGAACGAGGACGCCATCTGGAACGCGCTGGTGGTGGACATGGCCATGGGCGGCAGCTCCAACACCGTGCTCCACATGCTGGCCATCGCGGCCGAGGCGGGCGTGCCCCTCGACCTCGGCACCATCGACCGGATCGGGCGGCAGGTGGCCCACGTGGCCAAGATCGCGCCGTCCCTCTCGACCGTGCACATCGAGGACGTGGGGCGAGCCGGCGGCGTCTCGGCGGTTCTCCACGAGGTGGCCCGGCGGGGCGACGTGGTCCGCAAGCGCGCGCTCACCGTCACGGGGGAGACCATCGGCGAGCGCATCCGCGAGGCCGAGGCCACCGACCGGAACGTCATCCGCTCCATCGACGACCCGTACTCTGCGGTCGGGGGCATCGCCGTCCTGCACGGCAACCTGGCCGCCGAGGGGGCGGTGGTGAAGACGGCGGGCATCGCCCCCGGCCTGCGAAGGATGGCCGGGAGGGCCATCTGCTTCGACTCCCAGGACGACGCCATCGCCGGCATCATGGCCGGCAAGGTGCAGGCCGGGCACATGGTGATCATCCGGTACGAGGGGCCGAAGGGTGGCCCGGGCATGCAGGAGATGCTCTCGCCCACCAGCCTCATCATGGGAATGGGGCTCGGCGACAAGGTGGGGCTGGTCACCGACGGCCGGTTCTCCGGTGCCACCCGCGGCGTCTGCGTGGGGCACGTCTCGCCCGAGGCGGCCGAGGGGGGCGTCATCGCGCTGGTGCGGGACGGCGACGAGGTCGTGGTGGACATCGACGGCCGGAAGCTCGAGGTCCTGCTGACGCCGGAGGAACTCGAGCGGCGAAGGGCGACGCATCGGCCGCGCAGGAACGAGGTCCCGTCGAAGTGGCTGCGCCGCTACGCGGCGATGGTGGAGAACGCCTCGAAGGGGGCGGTTCTGCGCAGCGAGTTCTAGTTCCGGGGGTGGAGCCATGGCGATCCCCGACGGCCGGGCGGAGCAGTTCGAGGCGGAGATCCGGCGTCGAATCAGCCTCCATCTGGAGAACGTCCGGGACACCGCGCCCGACGGTCCCGCCCTGGGTCTCGAGGACATCCGCGCCCTGGAGCAGGGTTT
>CAIQRS010000260.1 GCA_903874275.1 uncultured Anaeromyxobacter sp. | reverse complement strand
CATCCGGCCGCCGCCGTGCGGGACCCTCTCGCGTCACCTGCCGACGCGGGGCCCGGGCCCGTCCGTCCCGGCGCCACCGGGCGGGTCCCTGGGTACCGGTGATTCCGGTGAAAGTGGGTCCCTGTTACGCCGGTGGCGACAGTGGGCCCAGGGGATCAAGCAGGGAGTCGTGGGGGCCTACCAGCGAGGGGTCCCTGGCGAGTTCGACAATCGTCTTCTCTTGCGCCCGGGCGTAGCGGAGGGCCTCCTTCGCTTGAACGGAATCCTGCGCCCTGTGCTTCGGCGGGAGTGGGCTGTGAAGGTCGCCTCCATGAACGGCCTTCCCGAGTCGCGCCTGGAAGAGTTCCTCTTCGGCGCCTCGCGCATCCCGCTCGGCGAGGTCCGGGGCCCGCTTGCAGAGCTGCAAGGCGGCCGGTGCTTCTACTGCGAGGACGCGCTGCGGGGCCCAACGGACGTGGACCACTTCATCCCCTGGGCCCGCTACCCCGACAACGGCCTCGACAACCTCGTTGCCGCCCACGCGCGCTGCAACAAGCGCAAGCGAGACTTCCTGGCGGCAGCGGAGCACGTCGAACGCTGGGCGGTCCGAAACGCCGAGCGGGTGAACGACATCGCTCAGGCAGCGGTAGACTTCACGTGGGAGAGGGACGCGGCTCGGTCACGGTCCGTGGCTGTCGCGACTTACTCGCGCCTCGACGAGGGAGCCATGGTTTGGATCGAGGGCGCGACCCTCGTCGGCCTGGAGAAGACCCGGGTAGAGCGGGCCCTGGCCGGATGGGCCTGATTCGTCCGGTACCGCGAGTGCGGCGAGGAGAGGGGTTCGTGTCTCAAGCTACCTCGTACCAGGCGCCCCGGCCGGCCCCCCGCAGGCGAAGGCGGCCAGCCTCGGTCAACTGGCGGAGATGCAACTTCACCGTGTTGCGATTGGCCTTGGTCAGTTTCACGGCCGAGGCGACGGTCAGCCGGCCATGCTCCTTCGCGAGACGGAGCAGCGCCTCGTCGAGCGCGGAAAGGGCAGCCATGAGCTGTTCCCGTTCCACCTTTCGCTCGAGCACCTTGACCTGCTCGCCAAGGCAGCGAAGAAAGAACACGAGCCACTCGCCGAGCCGCTTCTCTCCGCGGTCGAGCGTGGACTGGGCTCGGCGCAGCGTCCGGTAGTAGTCGTCCTTGTTCTCCTCGATGACCCGCTCCAGAGAGCTGAAGGGTGCGTACTCGTATCCCGCCCGCAGGAGGAGCAGGGTCGTGACCACGCGCGAAAGGCGGCCGTTGCCGTCCTGGAACGGGTGGATGGCAAGGAACCGGACGGTGAATGTTCCGATGACGAGCAGCGGGTGGAGATCTCCCAACCGGAGCGCGTCGTGCGTCCAGGTGACGAGCTCCTCCATCTTGCGCGGAGTGTTGAAGGGGGAAGCCGTCTCGAACACGACGCCCAGGCTCGTCCCATCCGGCCCGAAGGCCTCGACGTGGTTGGGAAGCTTCTTGTAGTGGCCGCGGTGACGCTGATCCTTGGTCGAGTGCTTGAGAAGGAGGCCGTGCAGTTGCTTCAGGTGGTTCTCGGTGAGGGTCAGCTCGCGCCAGGACTCGAAGACGAGTTCCATCGCCTCGGCGTAGCCTGCCACCTCCTGCTCGTCGCGGGACCGGAAGGAGCGAATGTCGATTCGGGAGAGGAGGCGGTCGACCTCCGCGTCCGTGAGTTTCGCCCCCTCGATGCGTGTCGAGGACCCGACCGACTCGATGGTCGCGACGCGACAAAGGGCAGAGAGGCGGTCCGGTGCCAAGCGCCCGATCGCCTGCCAGCGCCCCTTGAATTCATCGAGCGAGGCGATGAGGCGAAGGATCACCGGGCTGATGGCAAGGTTCGATAGCGGGTCCATCGGTATCCGGTACGATATCCAATTATACCCGATAGTGCAAACGGCCAGGATTGGGTAGGGAAACGGCCAAGGTTCCTGGGGATACGCCGGCTGGCCCGGTGGTGGGGGTCCTGGGGCCGCTCACGGGCGAGACGGTTTGCTGGATCCTTGCGTGCGCCAGGAAAGCCTGGAGGAGGAGGAAGTTGATGACAAACTGAAACCTTCTATCGAACCCAGCGGGACGATCCCGCCCGGCAAAGGGTAGCGACCAGCCGGAACCGAGTGTTGCGTGGT
>CAIQRS010000259.1 GCA_903874275.1 uncultured Anaeromyxobacter sp. | reverse complement strand
AGACCCGAAGGCGCTCGACGAGAGGCAGAAGGCGGGCTTCCGGCTCTTCTTCGGGAAGGCCGCCTGCAACCAGTGCCACCTGGGCGCGAACCTGACCGACTCCCGGTTCCACAACCTGGGCGTGGGGTGGCGGCAGCCCCCTCCCGGCGCCGATCCCGCCTCCGGCTTCGCCGATCCGGGCCGCTCCAAGGTGACCGGAAAGGCGGCCGACACCGGCGCCTTCAAGACCCCCACGCTCCGCGACGTCTCGCGCCGGGCCCCCTACATGCACGACGGGTCGGTCGCCACGCTGCGCGAGGCGGTGCTGCTCTACGATCGGGGAGGCGAGCGAAACCCCTGGCTGTCATCGGAGATGAAGCCGCTCCACCTCACGGACGGGCAGGTGAACGCCCTGGTCGCCTTCCTCGAGGCGCTCGACGGCGAGGGCTTCCAGGACGTGGCGCCGCGCAGCTTCCCGCGCTGACGCGGCGAACCGCGGGGCGGGCGGCCGGGGCGGACCCTTCAGCCCGGGCGCCCCACGAACCAGGAGAGGACCAGGTTCACCAGGCTCACCACCAGCGCGCCCAGGAAGGCGGCCCCGAAGCCGTTCACCTTGAAGCCAAGGCCGAGCGATCCGGAGAGCCCCGAGGTGATCCAGAGGGCGAGGGCGTTCACCACGAAGAAGAACAAACCCAGGGTGAGCAGGATGAACGGGATCGAGAAGAAGGTGAGCACCGGCTTCACGATGGCGTTGACGAGGCCGAAGACGAGCGCCACGCCCAGGAAACCCGCCCAGCCTCCCTGGTAGGTGATGCCGGAGACGATGCGCACGGCCACCCAGAGGGCGGCGGCGTTGAGGAGGAGGCGGAGGATGAATTCCATCCGGCATTCAAGACACCCCGAAGCCGTCCGCGGATAGACCCCTCATGGGCACGGGGTGGCGGCCGGAGCCCGGGGAGCCGTGGCGGTCGTGTCTCCGCCCCGTAGGGCGCGACCTCCTCCCTCGCCAGCGGTGCGCCGCCCGGGGGTCCTCCCCGGGTGAACAGGTCCATGTGCGCGTCGCCGTAGGCGTGGCGGGCGGCCTCCCTGTTATGGACGCAGAGGACGCGACAGTTCTCCACCGTGGAGGGGCCGCCGCGTCCCCGCGGGGCACCACGTGGTCGATCTCGGTCCGGACCTCGGAGCCGCACACGCCGCCCGAATCGAGCTTCCACTGGCACTTCCCACCGTCCCGCTTGCGGACCTCCCGCTTCACCCTGGGTGGAACGCCGGCCCGCCGCCTCTCCTGCTGGGCGAGCAGCAGGTCGAGCGCGGCGTCGATCACCTGCTCGTCCGTCGCCCCCGGCTGGACGTGCGATTGCCCCGCCCTGGCCTTCCTGAGCTTCCCGACGAACACCCTCGACACGGTGAGGTGGAGCCGGCTCATCGTGGAGGTGAGCGGCTCGACGACGGTCCTCGCCGGTTCCCGCGCTGGCACGGGCGCACACTCCGGCGCGGTCGCCGAAAGTTCACCCGGATGAACTGGCGAAGTCGTTGATT
>CAIQRS010000258.1 GCA_903874275.1 uncultured Anaeromyxobacter sp. | reverse complement strand
CGCGGCTTCGCTCCCCGCTTCTTTCAGCGCTTCCCTCACGGTCGGCACCTTGCGGTTCGCTCGGGGTCCCTGCGACCGGGTTCCCCAGAGGACTTTCACCTCCACGTCACGCCCATGCTGGGCACACAAGAAGAAGCCCCGTGATTCTCTAGGAATCACGGGGCAGTAAATGGTCGGGGAGACAGGATTTGAACCTGCGACCCCTTGGTCCCGAAGGGCCGAATGCCGATCCGCACGGTTTGGTACCGGTTCACCTGGCGTCGTATCCCGTGGACAACACTGGGGTCGATGGTGGCGCTGGATCGCATACCGTGGCACCGCTTCCACCGGTTGCGACGCCGTTTGGTGCATTGGTGGTGCGGGGCGTGCCAGGTGCGTTGCTGACGGTTCGTGAAGTTGCCGCCCGGCTCCGGGTGTCCCGAGCGACGGTGTACCGCTTGGTCCAGGCCGGGGCGCTGCCCGTGCTGAGGGTCTCGAATTCCATCCGAGTCCCGGCCCAGGCCTTGCTCTCTCGTTTGCAGAATCCGATGATTCGAGATATGCAATGACTTTGCACAACCCGATATTTTTCGTCGGATCTAGCTCATGCAGCGCAAGGCCCCCAGACCGCATCTCTCCGGCTTCGTGGACGCCCTCCAGGCGCGTGGGCACTACACCTTCGATCGCCCCGAGGCCCTGAAGGAATTGGGCGTCACCACCGAGGCGCTGGAATCGGCCGTGCGGCGCCTGGCCGCCAAGGGGCGGCTCGCCGTTCCGCGCCGAGGTTTCTACGTCATCGTCCCACCCGAATACCGGAGCGCCGGCGCACCTCCACCCGACTGGTTCATCGCGGAACTCATGCGCTTCGAGGCGCAGCCGTACTACGTCGGCCTGCTCTCCGCGGCGGCGCTCCACGGCGCCGCCCACCAGCAGCCCCAGGAGTTCCAGATCGTGACCAATCGCCCGCTCCGCCCGGCCAGGGCCGGACGGGCACGCATCCGCTTCGTCACCAAGGCGACCGTGGACTCGACCCCCGTGGTCGACGTGAAGACCCAGACCGGCTCGATGCGAGTTTCCACCCCGGAGGCGACCGCGCTCGACCTCGTCCGGTACGTGAAGCGCTCGGGTCATCTTGGAAACGTCGCAACCGTCCTCTCGGAACTCGCAGAGAAGCTCGACGCAAAGGCCCTCGTCGAGGTGGCTCGCAAGAACGTCGAGATCGCTCACGTGCAGCGGCTCGGATGGCTCCTCGATGCGGTGGGTGCCGTGAGCAAAGCCAAGGCCCTGTCCGTATGGGTCTCCGGGCAGCGACCTCGCCGGGTCCTGCTCCGTCCGGGTTCCCGTGCTCCGATCCGGGAGGAAGACCCGCGGTGGCGCGTCGGCGTCAACGAACGGGTGGAGATCGACCGATGATCCCGCGCGCCCACATTACGACCTGGCGCGCGCACGCCCCCTGGGCGTCGGATGCACAGGTCGAGCAGGACCTCGTGCTCTCCCGCGCCGTCGTCGAGATCTTCCAGCACCCCCTCCTTGGCTCGACACTTCTCTTCCGCGGCGGCACGGCGCTCCACAAGGTCGTCCTCGCCCCGGCGGCGCGATACTCCGAGGACATCGACCTCGTCCAGGCGAGGCAGGAACCCATCGGCCCCGTCATGAGCGCGCTCCGCGAGACCCTGGACCCCTGGCTCGGCAAGCCCAAGCGGGAGCAGACTGCCGCCGCCGTCCGCTTCATCTACCGGTTCAATTCAGAAGCGCCGCCGACGACACCGCTCCGGCTCAAGGTCGAGATCAATACCCGGGAGCATCTCCACGTTCTGCCGCTCGAGGACCGCCCGTTCGCCGTCGAGAACCCGTGGTTCACCGGGCGCTCTAACCTTCGCATCTACGCGCTGGAGGAGCTTCTCGGAACCAAGTTGAGGGCGCTCTACCAGCGCAAGAAGGGTCGCGACCTCTTCGACCTCGCGACGACGCTGGCGCGCGACCCGACCACGAACCCGGGTCAGATCGCGCGCTGCTTCGGTGCCTACATGGCGGCGGCGGGCCAGCGGGTATCGCGGGCCGAGTTCGAGGAGAACCTCGCGGCCAAGTTGGACGACCCGGCCTTCACGGGCGACATCGGCCCGTTGCTCGCTCCGGGGATCGAAGCTGCGTACGACGTCGCCGACGCAGGGGCGCACGTGGGCCGTGCCCTCGTGTCGTTGTTGCCCGGCGAGCCGTGGAAAGGCCCTGGAGCGCCTCGCGCCCCGTAGCAGGACTCACACATGACGATGCAATCGTTCAGCGTCCTCTTTCCCGATCTCGCCGACCGGGAGTGCCGGACTATCCGCCCGATGAACCACGAGCGGCTGCCGAGCCGGCGCTTCTTCTTCCTGGAGGCGTACTGCGCCGAGCCGCGGTGCGACTGCCGGCGCGTCATGCTGAGCGTCGTCGATGAGGGAACCCGCGCGGTGGCGGCGACGATCAACACGCCTTCGAGCCTCCCGGGCCACCGCACGAGGACGAGCCGCAGACCTTCCTGGACCCGCTCAACCCCCAGTCGCCGATGGCGGACGACCTGCTGGCCCAGTTCCGGTCGATGGTCGAACACGACCCTGCCTACCAGGTCCGCCTGGAGCGGCACTACCTCGCCTGGAAGGCGGTCGTCGACGATCCCACGCACCCTGACCACGACAAGGTCCGCACGGAGTTACACGACGACCCCTCCTTCCGGCCCGCCTTCCCGTCGCATACCCCCGTTCGCCGGCAGGAGCCCAGGATCGGACCCAACGACCCCTGCCCGTGCGGGAGCGGCAAGAAGTTCAAGCGTTGCTGCCGAGGTTGAGATGCCGGCAGTCGAACCGGACAGGGCCGGGGCCCGGTCACCAGGTGTTGTGTTTGCATATATGACGTGACACAACACGCATCATGGGCACGGGCACGGTCGCCCGGCTGGAGGACGGTCCGATGGCTTACGTGCGAAGGCGTGGGAATCAGCTCGCGATCGTCCGAGGGGTGCGCGATCCGGAAACGAGGAAGGTCGAGCAGGAGATCCTCTTCACGCTCTACTCGAGGGAAGAGGCTCTGGCCGCCGTGGGGAAGGGGGTAGCCGAGGACGCCGCGCGCTTCCGGCACCTCGTGGAGCGCGCCCACCCCCAGGTGCGCTTCGACTGGAAGGCGATCTCCCGCGCCATCGAGGAGAGCCTCGACGTGCTCCCGGCGACCTACGACTACCGCTCGACCCGACTGCGGAGCGCCTTCCATCGCGATCTCCTCGCCTTCACCCGGCAGCTCGTGCTCGCCGACCCACTCGGATCCAGCGCCGCGAGACAGCTCGTCGACGACCAGCGCGAGGCGCTCGAGTACCTGCGCGAGCTCATCGACTGGCGTCTCGCCGCGCCGGCGCAGGTCGAGAACGAGTGGACTGCCGACAACACGTGGTTCTGGAGGTTCGCGGCCCGTCCCGTGGACGTCCCCCCGGACGTCGAGGAGCACGCGGCAGCCCTCTACGGGCGCCAGGAGTACCGCCATGCCGCCGCGGCCTTCCGGCTCCTGACCGAGGCGTTCCCCGACTACGCGGAGGGCCACAACTACCTCGGCCTCATCGCGCTCGACGAAGGACGAGCCGGAGAAGCGGTCGAGCACTTCGAGCGAACCATCGAGGTCGGGCGCCGCCTTCTCCCACGCCGCGTTCCCCGGGCCAGTTGGTGGAGTGATCTCAGGACCCGGCCGTACATGCGCGGTCTGCGTAACCTCGCCCTGGCTCGGGTTCAGGCGAAGCGCTACGTGGAGGCGCTCGCCACCTGCGACCGGCTCGTAGCGGAGTGCGACGACGCGATGACGGCGGCTGCCCACCGCGCCTCCGCGTACCTCGACATCGGCCGCTGGCAGGAGGCGCTGGACGCCGCGCGGTACATCCACCAGATCAGCCCAGGGGAGAGCCTCCTGGCCGCGTTCGCAGCTTTCGAGCTCCGGCGCGAGGGCGAGGCGCGCGCGTTCTTCCTTCACGCAGTCTTGAACAAGCCCAGGACCGTCGGGGGCGTCCTGGGCGTCCGGTTCGTTCGGCCACGGGACCGAGACGAGGCCGTGGACCACAACGACGGTGTCCTGCTCGCTCGGACCCTGGACGACTTCTTGCGTCGGCGCCGCCCGGCCTCCCGGCGCTTTTTCGGCGCCCTCTGGGAGCACCCGATGGTGAAGGGCCTCTTCGAGGAGGTGGCTCTCGTGACCGCCAGATGGCAGGTCGACCGCAAGGGGCAGGACCGGAGCGCCTTCGACCGAATGCAGGAACTACACTCCTGGGAGTTCGCCTCGCGTGCGTGGGGGGCGGACGGTCCACGACCCATGATCCCGCCGCTCCGCACACGCGTCCGTGGCTTGCGGCAACTTCATTGATCACCTTCTGTTCCGGCGCTGCGCGCGCTTCCTCATCTTGCGGAGAAGTTTCTTGCGCGGGTCCGCCTTCCCCGGTCCTGGCCCGCGACTCGCCGGAACGCCGGGCCGCGCCGCGCCCGCCTGCAGCGCCGCGCGAAATGCCCGTCGCGCGGCCCCGGCAGCCCGAGCCTTCCGCTCCTGATCCTCCGAGAGCGTGCCACCGAGTTCCTCGATGGCCGTGGCGGCCATCGTTGGTCATGCAACGCAGCGAACCCACGACCCCTTGGCTCCGGTACAAGTTGTCGTAGGTTCCCTGGACGGAGCCAGTTGCCGAACCCCAACGTTCAAGAGGGTTTCCGCATTGGCTCGACGCGGCGACTGCGGGCGACCGCGGGCTGGTTTGGTGCATTAGTGGTGCGGACTGCATTCCGTCCGGAAACGAAGACGCCCCGGAACTCCCGCTTTCGCTAGGAACTCCGAGGCGTTAGATGGTCGGGGAGACAGGATTTGAACCTGCGACCCCTTGGTCCCGAAGGGCCGAATGCCGATCCGCACGGCGTGGTACCGGGTCACCCGGCGTCGTATCCCGTGGACAACACTGGGGTCGAAGGTGCCGCAGGATCGCATACCGTGGCACCGTTTCCACCGGTTGCGACGCCGTTTGGTGCATTAGTGGTGCGTGACGCGGTGGGTCGACTGCTGACCGTTCGAGAAGTGGCTGCCCGGCTCAGGGTGTCGCGCGCCACCGTTTACCGCCTCGTGGAGGCTGGAGCCGTGCCCGCCTGTCGGGTGTCGAACTCCATTCGGATTCCGGCAGCGGCGCTCGAGGGCGCCCTCCGGGCCGCCAAGGCCCTGCCTACGTCTTCAGCGCCCAGGTCTAGATCAGTGGATTCCAATCGCCGCCCGCTCCGGCCAGGACCGAATCGACGAATGCCCGAGCCGCATCCGTGACCGAGGACAGGGTCGTCCACGGCAGGTCGTCCCACTCCGCCATCGCTGCATACGGCTCCACCCACTGCAGGGGCGGATCGGGAAGATGGTCCGGAATCGAGCGCGTTATCCGGAACGTGAAGAACGCCGTCCGGTGACACGAAAGGTCCAGGACGGGGAACGGGAATCCGGAGAACGTCCCCTCCACCGCCGACCTTGCCATGGATGGCCGCAACGATCGGTGCCTGGCCGTTGGCTGGAATTCGTTCGCGCCGAGGGCGAATCGACGCAGGGTCCCGGACGGTGGAACCGTCCCCTCGTGAGGTCAGAACTTCTTGCATCCCTTGCCAGCAATCTTTGCCTCCCCACCCGCTCCGATCTTCGGTGCGCCGTGCAGGTCCCTGAAGTCCTCCGGCCCGCCCTTGTCGATCCCGTTCCGCCCGTACTCCAGTGCCACGGGCCCAGCGCGTCCCTTCAGCACCGGTTTCAGGCAACCCGTCCCGTCCAAGGACGCTCCGAACCCGCCTTCGAACGGGCCCGCCTCGTAAGTAGCCTCCAGGACCAGCTGCGCCCCACTCTCCTCGACGCCACCTGAATTCGCTCCGATGTTCAGGCCCACGCCAAAACCGACCTCCCCGCAGAGCGAGACGTGCTGCCCGTCCGTGCAGACCGACACACCGCCGCCCACGCCCTCATACCCGGACACCTCCAGGCAGAACAAGCCCAGCGGGTCGCGCTGCGTGACCGGGTTGTTGCCGACGTACTGGTAGAGGTTGGCCTGCCCTCCGGCGAAGAAGGCTGGATCGCGCGACGTCCAGCGGCCGGATGGCGGCTCGTAGTCCCGGAAGCCGAAGTGGACCAGGCCCGAGGGTGAATCGTTCAAGCCGCCAGCGAACCCGATCGGCAGGTCGAAGGCCGGACTGCTGTCGGCGACCACGTTTCCGAAACTGTCGTAGTCGATGGACTTCACCACCACGCCCGCGCCGTCGCTGACGATTCGCGGCGAACCCACCTGATCGGTGGAAACGTAGTAGCGCACGCCACCGCGGTCGAGGGCGACCACGAAGCCCTTCGTGTCATAGTAAAGCGCCGTGAACGCGCCGCTCGAGCCACGAATCGCCGCGATCAGGTGGCTGGCCGTGTCGCCGTAGAGGTACTGGGTGGTCCCTCCCCCGTCGGTTCGGCTCACCCGGCGGCCGAGCCCATCGTAGGCGTAGCTGATCGACTGGCCGCCCACGGTCGCCTGGAGCAACTGCCCGCCGGTGCCGTATCCGAAGGTGTCGGCACCTCGCTTCGACAGGAATCCGTCGGCATCGAAGACGTAGTCGACGCTCCCTCGGCGGGTCAACCGATCCTGGACGTCGTAGCTGGCGAGTTCGAGCGCTGAGCCCTCGACCTGGCGGCTCGTCCGGTTGCCGTTCGCGTCATAGGCATAGCGTTCCACCGGCGTGCCATCCCTGCGAACCTCGACGAGTTGCCCATCGACGTCATATGCATAGCTGAGGGCGTGGCTCGAGCCGCCCGTGTTCTCGCTCCGGCCGGACATTCGTCCGCTCACGTCGTACGCGAACACGGCGGAATACGCCGCCTGGCCCCCGACCTGATCCGCGCGCGCGGCGGTCCGGGCAAGGGAATCGTAGGTGTAGCTCGTGCTCGTGCCAGGAGCACCGTCGCTGACCCGGGTCACGGCTCCGCGCGGGCCCGTGCGCGCGTAGGTGAACGGACCGTGTCCCGTGAGCATCCCATCCTGGTCGCGCGTGGCGGTCGCAGTGATCGTGTCCGCGCCGCTCGTGAGGGTCACGCTCGACACGAAGAAGTCCGCGTCGTAGGCGTAGCTGACCCGTACCGGCGCCGCTCCGGTGGCAGTCACGCTGGCCACGCGGCCTCCGTTGTAGGCATAGGCGAGGGAGTGGGCTGGCCCCGTGGCCGGCGTGTAGCTGAGGCTGGCCAGCCGATCCGTGGCGTCGTTCGCAAAGTACCCGAACGTCGCGACCGCATCCGGGCCCCGGCTCTCGGTCTGGCGCCCGCTGGCGTCGTAGCGTTGCACGATGACCCGGCCGCCAGGGAGGGTCTTGCTGGTGAGCTGCCGATCGACGTCGTAGGCCCGCTGGTAACTCCCGTTCGCAGGCGGCGAGTAGCTCGCCTCCAAATGCACCGGCGTGTACGTCAGGGCATGGCGCCCTCCGCTTGGGAGCATGATCTCGGTGCGATTCCCGCTCGCATCGTGGCTGAACTGGAAGGCAGCCCCGCTCGGGAGGATCGTCCCGACGATGCGGTCCGCGTCATCGTACACGTAACCGGTGCCGTGCCCGGCTGCATCGGTGCGACCCAGCACGCGGTTGCGCGCATCGTAAGCGTAGCTCCAGGACTGACTCCCCTGGCTGGCCTCGGTCACGCGCCCCTTCGCGTCGTACCTCACGGCGACCGGATCGACGCCGGCCCCCAGCTCCTGGCGGATCACCCGACCGAGGGCGTCGAGCACCGAGACGGTTTGCCGTCCTTGCGCGCTGGTGTCGGTGATGGTCCTGGTGGCCCCTTCGTAACTACGCGTGAAGATCCGACCGTTGACGTTCGTCGTGTCGACGAGCGTCTGCAAGCTCAGCAGGTTGAATGGATCGGCCAGCGTGACCGTGCGCGTGGCGGCGGCAATCTCGCGCTGCCCCCCGGGAAGGGTCCGCACACGCCGCGTCATGCGAGGGGACTGCATCCCCCATCGCGGATCGGGCCCGAGCGAGGACTCGACGATCATCCCGTCCGCAAAAGTGATCCGCCGCGTGCCGTCGGGATTGGCGATCGCCTCGGAGAGCGCCCCGGTCGAATCGCTGTCGACGCGTCGGATCGCCCCCGACACCAGCCGTTCCACCTGATAGGTGGTGGTTCGACCGAGCGCCGTGGTCACCGTCACGGAATGGCCCGCGGGGGAATCGACCCTCGCCAGCGTCTTCGCGCCACCCGCCGCGTCCTCGTCCCGCGTGAGCAGGCCCAGGGCGTCGTAGTCGAAGCGAGAGATCCGGCCGAGCGGGTCGACGAAGGTCCGGAGCAACCCGTCCGGCGAGTAGGTCATGGCGTGCGTCTCCGCAGCCGGATTTGCAACGCTGGCCAGCCATCCGGCCGTGTCGACGGCCATCCCGGTACGCTGCCCGCCGGGAGCGACGATTGCCGTGGGACGTCCGCTCGCGTCCCGCTCGATCGACGTGACATTTCCGTCCCCGTCCGTGATGGACGCGAGTCGCCCGGTCGTGTCGTAGGCAAACTGGTATCGCAGACTCCCGGTGAGCGCGTGCAGGGTTCGCAGATGCCGGCCCCCTCCGGTGAAGAGGAAGAGCTCCGTGCCGTCCTCTGACGCGATCGCGATCTCGTCGAGCGTCGCGCCGGGGAGGACGGGAGCGACATGCCGGATGCGCATGTTCATCGTGTCGGCGAGATACAGCGTTCCGTCCGGCGCCACGGCCAGTCCCGCCAGGCCGTAGAGCGCCCCACGCGCTGCCGGGCCGCCATCGCCGATCGCCGGTCCGGGTGTGCAGGAGCAGCCCTCGCGCCCTCCTCCGGCCACCAGGGTGATGACGCCGTCACTGCTGACGCGACGCGCGCTGCTGCTGGTCCAGGCGGCGATGTAGAGGCTGCCGTCCCTGCCGACCGCGATCCCGTAGGGCTCGTCGATCGCCGCCTGCGTGGCCGGGCCGCCATCGCCCGTCGTTCCGAGTTGCCCGTTCCCCGCGACGGTGGAGATGATGCCGTCCGTCCCCAGTCGACGAACTCGCCCGTTCTTCTGGTCGGAAATGTACAGGCTGCCATCCGGTCCGAGCGCAACGTCGTAGGGCGCGTAGAGACCGGCCAGGATGCCGGGCCCACCGTCGCCACCGAAGCTCATGGCCCCGGTTCCCGCGATGGTCTGGATGATCCCATCGGCGCCTATCCGTCGGATGCGATTGGCACGCTGATCGGCGACGAAGAGGGTACCGTCCTTGTCGACGGCGATGCCGGTGGGGAAGGTGAGACCGGCCTGGGTGGCTGGGCCGCCGTCACCCGAGTACGTCGTCCCGTTGCCCGCCACGGTCGTGATGCTCCCGTCGGGCTTGACGCGCCGCACGCGGCCCGGGGCGAGTTCGGTGAAGTACAGGCTCCCGTCGGGTCCCACCGCGACGGCGTTGGGGCGACTGACCGACGCCTGTGTCGCTGGTCCGCCGTCGCCGGACGAGCTCCGGACACCGTTCCCGGCCACGGTCGTGATGCTCCCGTCCCTCGCCACACGGCGAATGCGGTTGTTGTCCTGATCGGCGATGTAGAAGCTGCCGTCGGGAGCGGTGGCGACCCCGGTTGGCCAGTTGAGCCCGGCCTGGTTCGCCTGCCCGCCGTCGCCAAAGGCACCGCGAAGACCAAGACCGGCCGCGGTCCGGACCACCTCCCGCACGGTCTGCGCCTCACGTCGGCGGCCATCCCCCATGTACAGCACCTTGGAGCTCGGATCGTAGACATGGTGCGGCGTGAGGCTCCATCCGCCGAGCCCCAAGGCGTTGAACGCGAACGCCCCGAGTCGTGGCATCGGTGCATGCAGGTCGCGGCTCTGCATCTCCTGCCACAGGATGATGTCGGACGCGGTCCTACCGCCGGTCGCGTCAATCGTGAACGGGCGCCCCGCTGAAGCGGAGATACCCGCCCAGCTTCGGGCCCAGGCGGCGGGCTCGTAGTACTTCATCCGGTACGCGTAGCCGATGCGCAAGGTCGCGTCCGCCGTGCCCTGTACGGTCCTCCCGTAGGCATCCTTGCCATCCCACGTGAAGAGGTGATGCTGATCGGGAAGCGCCGGGAAGGTCTGGGTGATCCTGCGCCCTGCGATGAGGATCTGAAGCTCGATGCGGAGGAGGCTCGCGGGGATGGTATGACCGATGAGCGGGATGTCCAGCGTGTAGTCTCCCCTTCGTCCCTGCACCCGGTCGCTTCCGTAGTGGAGCCGGAAGGGGGTTCCCGTGACCGGGAGGACCTCTCCCAGCGTCTGGCTCTGGCACTGGATCACGGAGCCCCAAGTGAAGCAGTCGTCGTCCGGGTTGTTGGCCCCTTTGGTCGGATGGGGCATTCGGGGCGTTTCGGCGTCGAACGGCGGACCGTAGGGCCAATTGTAGTCATAGGGTGTGAAGTGGGTCACGGGCACGCGCCAGAGGCTCTGGCCAACCCCATAGAGGGACGCCAGAGCCTGGCGCTCGGCATCGGAGACCCCGAGCGTGGCCAGGGTCGTCGCGTCGTCCGCCAAGGCGTCACCGTTGGTGTCGAGGTCGGCCATTCCCCCCGCCGTGCCTAGGATCTTGATGACCCTTCCGTTGTCGGACGCGATCCAATTCGCGGTGGCCCGGTCGTAGTAGCCCGCCGGCACCACGCCGCCTACCGGGAAGCCGATGAAGTTCTCCACGTAGCTGAGGACGGGCTTGCTGAAGCGAACCTCCTGACCACGCGCCTCGTCGGCACTGAACTCGACGGCGTAGGTGTAGCCGCTCGTGGGCGGCAAGGGACCCGGCATGGCACTGGGCCCGCCCGGACCCACCGTGTACTCGGTGGCGCGCACGTTGAGGAGGGTGAGCGGCACGCCGTTCGCGGTGGCGGTGGTGCCCCGCAAGAAGAACAGCGTGGCGCTCCGCGTTCCTGCCGCGTCGGTGACAGCGCTGCCACGGGCGATCTGGATCGGACTGGCCGCGGCGAGGTCGACGAGCGTGACCCTGCCGTCGAATGCCGTCATGACCACGTCGTCCACGATGGCAAAGTCGCGCCAGGGAACGTCCACGTGGCGCTGCACCGGGAGGTACCCCGTGCGGTCGTAGTTCAAGGTCAGCACACCTCCCCCGTTCACGGCGACGTCGAACGCACCGTCGGTCCGGGTCAGCGTCTGGCCGAATTCCGGATGGCCGTTCACGGTGACCACCACCAGGGGCAGCGGGGCCCCCGCATGATCGAACACGCGGCCGCGCACCACCGCCGCGCGCATCGGCTCTATGGCCCCGAGCGCCACACCCGTCTGGATCGGATTGGGTTGCGTGTAAAGGAACGAGGTCGTCGACGCGATGTCATGGGCGACGGACGGGTCCATCGGGGTCGCCACCGTCGCTGGATCGGGTGGAATGGAGCCGCACCCCTCGATGGGAGGGTTGGAGCAGGTTCCTGTTCCGGGATCGCAGACCCCGGCTGCGTGGCAGGAGTCGATTGGCGCGCAGGCAACAGGGCTACCGCCGATGCAGGTACCGGCTTGGCAACCATCGGAGGTGGTGCATCCGTTGCCGTCGTCGCATGGTGTGCCTTCGGGCGCAGCCGGGCTCGTGCAGGCACCGGTACCGGGGTCGCAGGTCCCGGAAACGTGGCAGGCGTCGACGGCAATGCAGGTCTTGGGACTGCCACCGGAGCATACCCCGGCCTGACACGAGTCGTTCAGTGTGCAGGCGTTTCCGTCGTTGCAGGCCGAGTTGTCAGGCCGGACGGGGTTCACGCATGCGCCGGTGCTCGGTTCGCAAGCACCTTCCAGGTGGCAGGAGTCCGGCAGGACGCAGGTCACCGGTGTCCCTCCGACACAGAGACCAGCGAGGCAGGTATCTTCCTGCGTGCAGGCGTTTCCGTCGTCGCAGGCCGTACCGCTGGGGGCCGAAGGGTTGGTACACGTGCCGGTGGTGGTGTCGCAGACACCGGCCACGTGACACGAGTCGATCGCGGTGCATGGACCCGGGCAGTCCCGCGGAGTGGCAGGCGGCTGGTCCGGGTTTCCCTCCCGACCGCAACCCACGGCGACCAGGCCGGACAGCACGACGGCGAGGACGCTGCTCGTTGGACAGCGAACTCTCATGGCCCCTCCGATCCTCAAGCGAAGGACACTAGGGGCGGCAAGTCGATCGGGATAGGTACACCCTCGAGATTGTTCCTGGCACACCCCCCATCACTCGACGCGGCCCGGGATCCGGGTCGGCCCCCGACGACGAGGGCCTTCCCGCGACGGTGAACCACGTCGGCAGCCTCGCATGCGCCCGCCCTGGTGGTCCGCGCCACTCGAGTCGCCTGGTGGCTTGCGACCGTCAAGACTCATCCAGCGAGGCCACCATCCGGCGGACCGCCTCCCCGAGCTCCTCCTCGCCGTGGGCCGTGAAGCCCATGCGCAACGCCGGTACGGCCTGACCGTCGAATGCGAAGGCCCGCCCGGGCCGGAAGGCGACGCCCACCTGCATGGCGCGGGCGGCCCAGGCGTCCGCGTCCAGTTCGCGGCGCAGCCTGGCCCAGATCGCCAGGCCACCAGCGGGTGGCCGGACGTCGAGGCTCTCACCCAGGTGCTCGTGCAGCGCGGCGCAGAGCGCGTCGCGCCTCGCGCGGTAGCTCACGCGCATCCGGTTGACGTGGCGATGGAGCTCGCCGTCCTCCATCAGCTCCGCCATCGCCAGCTCCAGCGTGGGATCGCCGTGGCGGTCGACCGCGACGCGCAGCTCCTTCAGCCGCGACGTCAGCTTCGGTGGCGCCACGACGAATCCGAGCCGGAGTGCCGGGGCGAAGAGCTTCGAGAGCGTGCCCACGTGGACCACCACCCCTGACCTGTCCTCGCTGGCGAGCGAGCGCACCGGCACTCCCTCGTACTGGAACTCGCTGTCGAGGTCGACCTCCAGCACGGCGAGGCGGCGCTCCGAGGCGATGGCGAGCAGCCGGGAGCGCCGCTCCGGAGCGAGCGGCACGAGCGTCGGGTACTGCCAGTGGGGCGTGACCATCACGGCCCGGAGCGATCCGTCGCGGGCCTCAGCGAGGCGATCGAGCGCGTCCACGTCGAGGCCCCGATCGTCCACCGGCACGGGGTGGCAGCGCGCGCCGGCCCGGGTGAAGGCGTCCCAGGCTCGCCGGTCGCCGAGCGCCTCGACGGCCACGCCCGTGCCGGGCGGACAGATCGCCTGGGCGAGCAGGAAGAGCGCCATCTGGCTCCCTCGGGCGACGAAGATCTCCTCGGCCCCCGCCGAGAGCCACCGCGTTCCGGACAGCATCTCCGAGAGCGCCCGACGCAGCCGGGGGTGGCCTCGCGGGTCTCCCGGCGCGAGGGCCGCGCCTTTGCGGGCCGTGATCACGCGCCGGTACGCGCGCGCCAACGCCAGGCCCGGGACCAGGCGCGAGTCGGGGATCCCCGTCCCGGCGTTCAGGAGCCCCGGCGACAGCTTCATTGAGTGCGCTCCGCTCGTGGCGGCGAGGTCGAACCCGACGCGGTCCCTCGGCGACTGCGCTGGCCCGGTCGGTGCCCTGGGTGTCGGCCCACTCGTCTTCGACCGCTTCGGTGCCACCACGGTTCCCACGACCGGATGCGTGACCACGAGCCCCTGAGCCTGGAGATCCTTGTAGGCCGCGATCACGGTGTTCCGGGAGACTCCGAGCTGCTTGGCGATCGTCCGGTAACCGGGGAGGTGGTCCCCCGGCGCGAAGCGGCCCTTCTGGATCTCCTCCGCCAGCGCCCGCGCGATCTGCTCGAAGACGGGAACTCCCGACCTCGGCTGGATGAACAGGGCGGGTTTCCACGGGCTCATTCGCCCGCGCATCATCGCAGTCCGGCATCGGCCATCGCAACCAGGGCCGCCCCGGGAGCCGCTACCGGAGCGCGTCCGCGAGGATGAGATCGGACATCGTCACGCGGACGAAGGAGTACGCGGTCGTCCCGTCCCCGCCGACCCGTATCGAGTCCATGCGCACGACGCCCGTGAGATCGGGTGGCTCCACGGAGCCGTACCGGGCGCGCCGGCCCGTGGCGAGGTCGAGCCGCTCGACCACCGACGGAAGCGTTCCCTTTCGGCTGACGAGGAGTGCGCCGTCGGGCGTCCAGCCGACCAGGAACTCCCCGCTGGAGAGCCTGCCGGCGGGGCGGGCCGCGCCGGAGTCGATGTCCACGCGGACGAGTGCACCGTCCGGCTCCACCCCCACCACGGCCCGGCCGTCCGATGTGGGCGCGATGCTGGAGAGATCCCGCTCCAGGAGCGGCTGGGCGGGCCCACCATCGAGTGGCACGCGGAGGAGCAGGATCCCGCCCCTGGGCCCGTGGGCCAGAACCAGCACCTCGGGGTGTCCGGGCCGGAATCTGGCCTCGACGGGCAGGTGCCCGGGCAGCGGGAGCTCGCGGGAAGCGCCCGCGCCGGTGGGGAGGAGCACGAGGCCGCGGGCGGGGTCGGGCGAGATGGCGAGCGCCCAGGCGCCGGCCCCGTCCAGATCCTTCGCCGTGCCCTCGCCCAGCCGGACCGCCGGCCCGCCGTCGATGGGGCGAAGGAAGACCTGGGGACGCTGGGCCACCGCCTCGAAGCTCTCGTCGAGGAGCACCCGTCCGCGTTCCGCGTCGAGGGCAGCGAGCTGGCTGCCGTCCAGCCAGGTGAGGTCGCGGTCGGGCGTGTCGCCCGGCCCGCGCACCCGCAGCTCGCGACGGAAGAACTCCCGTTCCAGCAGGAGACGGCCGTCGGGAGCCACGTCGTGCAGCAGGGTGCGCATGGGATAGCGCGCCAGCGTGCGCACGACACCGGAGAGGTCCACGGCCAGGACGGGCGGCATCCAGTCGAAGACCGTGTTGCCCGCCAGCACCAGCTCACGACCGGAGGGGAGCCAGGCCAGGATCGGATCGCTGGCCTGCAGGTTCTCGAGCAAGGGTCGCGTCTCGCCCTCGGGCGTCGTGACGTAGATGGTGAAGGTGGGCGCCGATGCCATGAAGGCGATGTGCCGGCCGTCGGGCGAGAAGCGCGGCGACGCCAGCGGCCGGGCACTGCGGAAGAGGACGCGGCCCGGCGGGTACTCCAGCACGTGGGTGCCATCCGAAAGGCGGCGGGTGACGGCTAGGTCCCGTCCCTCTGGATCCCAGTCGGCACCCGCCACGTCCCCGTAGACGTTGCGCGGCGCACCCTGGCCCGGCTTCACGCGGGCGAGCGTTCCGAGGCCCAGCGTGGCCTGGAGGTACGAGTCCTTCACCAGGACGGCGAGCTCGCCGTGCCGGCTGACGGCCAGCACGTCCGCGCCGGTGATACCGAGCGAATGGACGTCTTCGTCGTCGAGATCGATCCGGAAGATCTCGGCGGGCCGCCCTTCCCAGGAGGCGCCCAGGACCACCGTCCGCCCGCCGGGCCCGAAGCGCGCGTGGAGCACGTTTCCCCGCTGGAAGGTGAGCCGCCGGAAGGTCGGGAGTGGTGAGGGGGAAGCGGAGAGCCAACGAGATACGAGCACCCCCGCGCCCAGGCCGGCCGCGATTCCCAGCCCGAGCGCGAGCGCGACCGCCCGTCCGCGGGAGACGGGCCTCTGCGCGCGGGCCGGGCGCGGCTGGGGGCGGAGCGCCCGCAGGGGCTCCAACTCGGCGTGGACGGCTCCCCCGTCGGGGAAGCGCTCGGCCGGGTCCACCGCCAGGCATCGCGCGATGACCTCGTCGAGGGCGACGGGCGCGCCGGATCCCGTCGGCAGGGGATCGGGCCCGTCGCGCAGGAGCGCGATCTGCCGCTCGATGGGAGTCGATCCGTGCCCGGGCGGACGACCCGTGACGAGCTCGTACAGGACCAGGCCGAGCGCGTAGACGTCGGAACGGGCGTCCACCGGCTCCCCGCCAATCTGCTCCGGCGAGAGGTAGCCCAGCGTTCCCTGCATCACGCCGCCGGTGGTGCGCATCACCTCGCCCAGCCGTGCCGAGTCGGCGTTCTCCAGGGGCTTGGCCAGTCCGAAGTCGAGGACCTTGCAGCGGCCGTCGTGGGTGAGGAAGAGGTTCTCCGGCTTCACGTCGCGGTGGACCACGCCCCGGCGGTGCGCCGCCGCGAGCGCGGAGGCCACCTGCGCGCCCACGTCGATGGCCTGCCACACCGGCAGCGGCCCGGCCGCCAGGCGTGAGCGCAGGGTCTGCCCCTCCAGGAGCTCGGTGACGAGCACGGGCTGTTCCTCGAAGGTCTCGAGGCCGAGCACCTGGAGGATGTTGGGGTGCGCGAGCTGGGCGAGGACCCGCGCCTCCTGCTGGATGCGGGCGAGCTGGTCGGGATCGCGCGCGAGGGGTCCGGAGAGGACCTTCAGCGCCACCTCGCGATGCAACATCGGGTCGAAGCCCACGAATATCGAGGCATTGCCTCCAGCCGAGAGCGGTCGGAGCACCTCATAGCCACCCACGCGGGATCCGGCGAGAACCGGCACATCTCAACCATACCCCATCTGGGTAGGCTTCCACATGCAGCCCCGTCGGCCTCTCGATGCTCTGGGTGTACCCACTGCGACTCCGGGGGTGTGCCATTTCCCACGCGCCTACTGCCCGTTTCGAAGACCCCTGACCCTTTGGCCCCGGCACAAGTTGTCGTAGGTTCAGTGGTGCGCGGCGCATGTCGGCACCCAATGTTCAAGCAGGTTTCCGCACGACCTCCACGTTGGGACGGCGCCTGAGCCCTCGCAGGTTTGGTGCATTCGTGGTGCGCGGCGCGTTTCGTATGAAAGTAAAGACGCCCCGGAACTCCCGCTTTCGCTAGGAATTCCGAGGCGTTAACACTACTGCGTCAGGCGTTTTGAAAACCTCGATCATTTCGATCGCTTACGAAAAAGGCTGATCGGGAAGTTGCCCGGAGGATCCGGGCATGATCTGAAGAGTTTCCATGATCTTCATGGA
This sequence comes from uncultured Anaeromyxobacter sp., assembly GCA_903874275.1. GTDB lineage: Bacteria > Myxococcota > Myxococcia > Myxococcales > Anaeromyxobacteraceae > CAIOAK01. Next base: position 15 of record CAIQRS010000258.1, on the reverse strand, counting down.
CGCCGCTGGGGTGCG
>CAIQRS010000257.1 GCA_903874275.1 uncultured Anaeromyxobacter sp. | reverse complement strand
CGGGCTGGCGCCCGCCGCCCCCACAGGCGAGCGCCCCGCGCTGCTGCTCCGCCTCTCCGCCCTCGACCTCGCCGCCGGCGACGCCGCCGCGTCGCGGCTCCACGCCGAGGAGGCGCGCACGCTCAGCCCCCGCGACCCGGTCGCCACCGAGGCCTGCCTCGCCTGCGCCCTGCGCGCCTTCGACGACGCCGCCGCCATCGACCTGCTCGACCGGCTCGCCACCCTCGAGCCGGCCACCGCCGGCGATCGCCTCCTCGACCGGGCCCGGAGGCTCGCAGCCGCCGGGCGGCTCCTCGAGGCCGACGTGGGCTTCCGCGACGCCATCGCCAAGCTCCCCGCCGACCGCGCCCTCGCCGACGAGCACGCCGCCCTTCGCCGCGCCTCCCCACCGCCGGTCGGACGCCACCCCTGGGGTGAGCCGCTCGAGACCTTCGCCGGTCGCGTCGAGGACGCCCCCGAGTCGGCGCGCGCCTTCCGCGACGCCGCCCTGCTCGCCCGGGAGCAGGGCGACCTGCCGTCGGCGCTGCGGGCCGCCCGGCGCGCCCACGAGCGATCGGGGGACGTCGCCTTCGTCGGCGAGCTGCTCGCCAGCCTCCTCCACGCCGGAGGCTCGGTGCGGGAGGCCCTCGACCTGCACAAGGTGCTGCTCGCCCAGGCCGCCCAGACGCTCGACCCGGCGACTCTCGCCGACCGGCTCACCGCGCTGGCAGAGCTGGCAGAGGAGGCCGGGGATCGCCCGCTCGCCGTCGAGTCGCTCGATCGGCTCCTCGCGCAGCGCCCCCACGACGCCCAGGCGCTGGAGTGGCGCTTCCGCCTGGACCCCGACCGCGTCCGCGCCCTCGACCAGCTGGTCGCCGGGGCCGAGGAGATCCGCTCCCGAAGGAGCCGCACCCGCCTCCTCGCCCTGGCCGCCTCCTCGGCCAGGGACGAGGCCCACGACGCCGGCCGGCAGCGCGACCTGCTCCGCCGCGCCGCCGAGGCGGCCAGCGGCTCGCCCGGGGCCGAGCGGGAGGTGGCCCTGGAGCTGCTCGGGCTCTGCCGCTCCGACCCCTCCGACGAGGAGAGCGCGCGCTCCCTGGAACTGCTCCTGGGGAGCGACTCCAGCGCCCGCGCCGAGGCCTTCCTGGAACTCGCCGACGCCGCGCCTCCCGGCCGGTCCCGCGCCTCCCGGCTCACCACCGCGGCCTCGGCCCTGGCCGAGTCGGGAGAGACCATCCGTCACCGCGAGGCGGTGCAGGCGGCCTTCGAGGCCTGGCCGCTCGACGACGCCACCTTCCGCGGCGCGCTGGCCTGGGCCGAGGGGGACGTGGACGCGACCGGGGCGGTCCTCTCCCTGCGCGCGGCCGCGGTCCCGGGCGAGGCGGCGGCCTGCCACCGGGCCCGCGCCGACCTGCTGCTCGCCGCCGGCCGCCCCGGCCCCGCCGCCCGCGCCTACGAGGCGTGCCTGGCGGCCGATCCGTCCGACGGCGACGCGCTGGCCGGCCTCACCGAGGCCCGCAGCGGCGAGGGTGACCTGCCGGGAGCGCTCTCCGCGGCCAGGAGGGGCGCGGAGGTGGCCGCCACCCGCGGGCTCCTCGCCGACCGGCGCCGGGCGCTCGTCCGGGGCGCCCGCCTCGCCACCGATCTCCACGACCGGGGCGAGGATGCCGCCTCCGTGCTGGAGTCGCTGGCCCTGCTCCTCATCGAGGACGATGACGCCCCGGAGGCCGAGGCCGCGCAGGTGGCCGCGCGGGCCGCCGACGCGCTCGAGAGCGCGGGTGAGGAGCTCCGGGCCGCCTCGCTGCGCTCCCGGGCCGGCATCGCGCCCCCCGAGCCGGAGCGCTCCCCGCTCGACCTCGCCGCCGAGACCGGGCCCGAGCGGTCCGGGGCCAGCATCGCCGAGCTGCTCCGCCCCCTGCTCGCCTCGGCGCGCTCCCTCGCCGACGCCGGGGAGCTCGGGGCGGCCTACGCGCGGCTGAAGCTGGCCCGCGAGATCGACCCCGATCACCTCGACCTGGGCCTGATGCTGGCCCGGGTCGCCGAGAAGCTCGGCCACTTCGACGAGGCGGTCTCGCTCGGGGAGGCCTGGGGCGACGCCGTCGCCGCGACCGACCCGGCCGCCGCCGCCACCCGCTTCCGGGAGCTGGCCGTCGTTGCCCGGACGCGCCTCGCCGACCCGGGGCACGCCACCGCCCTCCTCCAGAAGGCCGCCGCCGTCGAGCCCTGCGACCCCGCCACCGACGCGGCGCTCGTCGGGCTCCGGGCCGGCCAGCGGGAGGGGGCGCTCGCGCTCCTCGAGTCCCGGCTCGCCTCCCTGCGGGAGCGTCCGTCCACCATCGACGCGGCCAAGGCCGTGGCCATCCTGTCGCGCGAGCTCTCCGCCACCGAGCCCGGGGCGCGGGAACGGGAAGCCCGCGCGGCGCGCGCCGACGTGGCCGACGACCTCGTCCGCTTCGCCGACCGGCTGGGGCCGGGGAGCCGCCCCCTGGCGCTGGCCTCCCGCCTCTCACCCGAGGTGAAGTCCCGCGTCGCCCTGCCCGGGGCCGACGGCCCCACCGCGCGCCTCCTCTCTCTCCTCGCCCCGTACCTCGAGCCACTCTTCCCCGTGGACCTGGCGCGCCACGGCGCCGGCCCCGGCGATCGGCTGGCCCCCTCCTCGGCGCCGGTCGTCCAGGCGGCCTTCGCGTGCGCCTCCGGCGCGCTGGGCGGCCGGACCCTGGCCCTCCTGGCCGGCCGGCGCCCCGGCCTGCACGCGGTGCTCGAGAACACCCGCCCTCCCTCCGCCGTGCTCGGGACCGAGGTGGCGGCGCTTCCCCCCGGGGCGCTCGCCTTCCTGGCCGCCCGCTCGGTGGCGCTGGCCTCCTCCGGCTGGGCGCTCCTGGGGCGCTTCGCCCCGCGCGACGCCCTCATCCTCTCGGAGCTGGCCAGCCGCTTCGCCGGTGGCGAGCCCCCTCCGCGCGGCCTCCCGGCCTCCCGCGCCGGCGACTTCCTGGCCGCGCTGGAGCGCTCCGTCCCCGCGGCGACGCGCGAGGCCGTCGCCCCGCTCGGGCCCGCCTCCGCGGCCGAGCTCTCGCTGCTCGACCCGGTGGCCTTCGCGGCCGCCGTCGAGGAGACGGCCGGCCGGCTCGCCCTGCTCCACGCCGGCGACCTGCACGGCGCGCTCACCGTGCTCTCCCGGCTTCCGCGGCTGGGGCTCCTGGCGCCGGCCGACCCGCTGGCGGCGCTGGCCCGGCCCGACCTGGCCAGCCTCTCCGGCTTCGCGCTCTCCGACGCATACCTCGAGCTCCGCGGGATGCTGCTCGGATGGGCGTGAGGGTTCTCGCAGCCGCCGCCGCGGCCGTCCTCCTCTGTGGATGCGAGATCTACGCCGTCCCCAGCCCGTTGCCCTGCCCGGGGGAGCGCAAGGGGGTCTTCGACTTCGCGGGCGACCAGATCCTCTCCCCCACCGACTGCTTCTTCGCCCAGCCCGGGAACGCCGCCTACCAGGTGAACAATCCCATCGCCTTTCAGGGGTCCGTCAACTTTGGTCCGGGCGCGAGCGAGGCCAACCTGTGCGTCTCCAGGCCCCACGCGGAACCGCGCGTGGGCACCCACTCCGGCGTCGACATCGACGTGACCTACGTGAACCTGACCGGGAGCGTGGGGGGCTGTACCTGCCCGGACCAGAAAGCGGCGGACGCCGGGAAGTGCATCGCCTGCCAGGCAACGTCCGGCCTTCAGGTCACCGGCTGCTCTTGCCCGGTGATCATCTCGGAGCGCATCCAGGGATCCCTGCTGCCCATTTCGGGAGGGTTCTCCGGATTCGACGGTTCCCAGAAGGTGTCGGTCAGCCGGCCGCCCGGGCTCGTCCTCCCGGATCCTCCCTGCGACTGCCAGGAGACCTGCTTCTACGCCTACACCCTCGCTGCGAAGACGGTCGGAGCTCGTTAGAGTTCCCGCGATGGCGAGCCGAAGGCGATCCCCCCTCCGCCCCCCCCGTGCCGTGGTCCTCCTCTCCGGGGGGCTCGACTCCTCCACGGTCCTGGCCGTGGCGCGGGAGAAGGGGTTCGAGGCCCACTGCCTCTCGGTCGATTACGGGCAGCGCCACAGGGGCGAGCTCGCCGCGGCCCGGCGGGTGGCCCGGGAACTGGGCGCAGAGAGCCACCGCGCCGCCCGGGTGAGCCTCTCCCTGTTCGGCGGCTCCGCCCTCACCGACGCCTCCATCGCCGTCCCCAAGGGGCGCAGCGCGGCGGCCATGGGCGGGGACATCCCGGTCACCTACGTCCCGGCCCGCAACACCGTCCTTCTCTCGGTGGCGCTCGCCTGGGCCGAGGTGCTCGGCGCATCGGACATCTTCCTCGGGGTGAATGCGATCGACTACTCCGGCTACCCCGACTGCCGTCCGGAGTTCCTGCGCGCCTTCGAGCGGCTGGCGCGCGTGGCCACGCGCGCCGGGGTGCAGGGCGACCGGGTGCGCATCCGCGCGCCGCTGCTCCGTCTCGGCAAGGCGGCCATCGTCCGGCTGGGCACCCGGCTCGGCGTGCCCTACCACCTCACCCTCACCTGCTACGACCCGGTCCGCGGCCGTGCCTGCGGCCGCTGCGACGCCTGCACGCTGCGGCGCCAGGGCTTCGAGGATGCCCGGGTGCCCGACCCGACCCGCTACCAGCGCCCCCGGAAGGAGAAGTGATGGCCCGCATCACCCGCAAGTTCACCGGCCGGAAGGACGACGAGATCTTCGAGAAGGTCCACGAGGTGATGGAGCGCATCGCCGAGGAGTTCAAGCTCGACTACCGGCAGGACGAGCGGCTCCGCACCGGCGAGGTCTCCAAGATGGGGATCAAGGGCACCTTCTCGGTGAAGTCGAGCCAGGTGGTCGTGGACATGAAGTATCCGATGCTGATCCCCGGATCGATGCGACAGAAGGTCGAGGACCACATCGAGCGGAAGCTGGACGCGCTCTTCGTCTGATGACGCCGACCGGCGCTTCGAGGCTACTCGAGCCGGACGACCACCGCGCCGCTGCGCTCGTTCAGCCGGTGCACCGCGGCGTAGATGGCGGCCAGCGGCGAGTCGCCCGATCCGCTGGCCGAGCGGGGTGCGCTGGCGCGCCGACGCCGCGCACCCGTGCCCGCGCCGGAGACGATGCGGGCGCCGGCCTTGCCGTGGAGGGCGTCGGGCCAGACCTGCACCCGGAGCCCGGCGCGGTAGATCGCCATGAGGGCCCGCCCCATCTCGGATGCCACGCGCTCGTCTGAATGGGTCATGCGGTTTCCTCTCCGGGTACGGGTGGCATCGTATCCGCGGCGCGCCGCCCCGCCAGTTCGTCGCGATGGCGGGCGATAGCGGCTGCCCCGCCCCGCCTCGTCGCGGGGGGCCCTTTCGCGGTGCCGGCGGGGTCCGGGTGGCCGGTCGTCGCTGGGGGTGCTGGTCCTCGCGGGGAGGGATTCCGCCGCCGTTTTGGCGCCGCACACACCGTTGCCAGAGCGACGCAGGGGCGGCGCCCGCTGCGGAGGCACCCCGCGCCGAGGCCACCCGTCCCGCCTGGCGGAAAGTCGGGTCCCGCGACGAGGCGGGCGCGCGATTCACGGACTGTGCGCGGGTGGGTTGGCGTCGGCTCCACCCGTCGCGAACCGGCGGACGCCACTCGCCGCCGCTCGTCGATTGGGCACCCGCGGGTGGCCACCCTGATCTCCCCACGAGGCGTGGTGTTCGCGTCGCCTTCGGCCCGGGCCGTCCCAGCCGGCGCGGGCGTCGCTCATAGCGGCGCCTCCGCACCGGGCGCCGGG
>CAIQRS010000256.1 GCA_903874275.1 uncultured Anaeromyxobacter sp. | reverse complement strand
CGCTGCTCGACGAAGAGCCACTGGCCCGCGGGGTTGATTTCCAGGAAGTTGAGGCGCCCGTCGTCGCCACGCCTGAAGTCGAGTGCGCCATAGACCAGGCCAAGGCGCCGCATCAGGTGGAGGATCCTTCGCCGATCATCGGACTCGAGCCCGGTGGCCGCGACGCGGCACTGGTCGAACACCGATCGGAAGTCGTAGGGGCTCTGGGTCCTCCGCGCATCGATCTCGGCGGCGAACAGCTCATCGCCGACGACGGTCACCCGGACATCCACTCCTGAGATGTACTCCTGCAAGATCACGGGGCTGAAGCGCACTGCATCCAGGCGCTCGGTGTCTTCCTCGGTGACCAGGCGTGTGGGCGGGCAATGGGCTGCGCTCGGGACAAGAAGCTTGCGGACGAACGTTCGATCTTCGCTGCTCTCAAGGAATTCCCGTGCCTCCGCGGTGGAGGTCGTGACGAGGGTCCTCGGAATGACCATCCCGACATCGCGAGCCACCGCCAGCTGAAGCACCTTGTTGCTGGCCCGCTGGTCAAGCCAGGGCGCGGGCCGTCCTGCTCGGAGTCCCCTCCGACGTGGGAGCGGGCTACCTGCGCGGCGCGAACCAGGGGCCGCTGGCGCTGCGCACGAGGCTCCTCGAGGACGACCCGGCCTGGCTCGAGCGCGCGGAGGCGGCCGGGCTCCTCGACCTGGGCGACGTCTTCGTGGTCCCGCAGCTCCTGCACGACGAGATGCTCTCGCCGGCGCAGCTCTCGGCCTCGCGCCGCGCGCTCTACCCGGGCCTGTCCCCGGAGGCGGCTGCGCGGCTGCCGGTCTCGCCGCTCTCCATCGCCGAGCGGGTCCTCGACCTGGTCTTCTCGGTGAACCCGCTGGCGGCGCCGCTGCTGCTGGGCGGCGATCACTCGACGGCCTGGCCTGCCGTGGCGGCGCTCCACCGTGCCCGCCCCGGGTTCGGGGTGGTCCAGGTGGACGCCCACACCGACCTGCTCGAGGAGAGACTGGGGGTGAAGTACTGCTTCGGCACGTGGTCGTTCCACGCCAACGAGCTCCTGGGCCGGGGCGGCCGGATGGTTCAGGTGGGGATCGGGGTGTCGCGCCACGGGAAGGCCCACTGGGAGTCCACGCTGGGGGTGCGGCAGGTGTGGGCGGAGGAGGTCCGGGCCGATCCGGCGGGGGCGATCGACGCGATCGTGGCCGCGGTGCGGGCCTCGGGGGTCCGGGGGGGCTATTTCTCCAACGACGTGGACGGGACGGACGAGGCCTGGGTGGACGCCACCGGGACGCCGGAGAGGGGCGGGCTCGAGCCGGAGTTCGTGGTGGAACTGGTGCGGCGGCTGGGGCGCGAGGTGGGGCTGGTGGGCGGGGACGTGATGGAGGTCGCGCCACCGATCGCGCGGACGGCGGGAGGGGCGGAGCGGACGCTCGGGGTGGCGGCGAGGTATCTGAGGGAGACGGTGGACGCGGTGCTGGGGAAGGGGGGGTTGCCTTCCGCTACTTCGCGTACTTGACGATTCGCCCGTCGCCCGCCGCCATGTCACCCTCTCCGACGTAGACAAAGTCCTCGTCCACTTCGAGGGCGACTGGATACGTGAGCCCAGTTGCAAGGGTCTCGGCAGTTCCGCCAGTCAACGGAACACGATGGAGCGACGAAGCTCCTCCATCGAGCGCGTGGGCGAGCGTGCCTGCCCAACCGGACCAGTAGACATGCGTGGCGTCCACGGCGAGCGCCAGGGAGCCACCCGGAGCACTCGCGAGGACTGACGTGGCTCCGGTGGCGAGGTTCATCGCCACGACCTGGCCCACGGCGCCTTCGGACCATCCGTCGATCGTGGACGTCCAGAACAGGAAGCCTCCCGTCGCCTTCAAGGCGTGGACCGATTCCTGGCCGGTTGCAAGGACGGTGATCGTCCCACCACCCGCGGGCATGGTGCTGATGGTGCGCGCCCCGGAATCGACCCAGAACAGGTCGATGCCATCGGTCGCCGTGATGAACGTGAAGTTCGCCGGGTACGTCCCGATTGGAAGGATCTCGATGGGCCCTCCGGTCACGGTCCTCGACTGGATGGCGGCGCCACGAGGCTCGCCCCAGTAGAGACGGTCGCCGATGCGCAGGATGTCGGTCGGGTCCTGGACGCGAGCAACGAGATCCGGAGTTCCCCCGGCTGCCGGGACGCGGGCTACGAACCCAATGTTTTGATCCGACCAGTAGACCATCTCGCCGTCGACCAGGAGCCCGACGGGACGCTCGTAGACTGACGACCTCTCGTACAGGGTGCGAACTGGCACACCACACTCGATGGGCGCCTCGTAGACTCCGCCTGTGCTGGTCCAGTAGATCGAGGTGGCAGTGACCGTGAGCCTGTTGGCCGGGATGTCGGACAGGACGATGGGTACCCCCGGACGACCATCAACCGTGAGCGTGACCTCGTCGCTGCGGGTGGCCCCTTCGGCCGTCGTCAGCGTCACGAAGTAGTGATGTCCACTGTCCTTGACGGAGGCGTGCGAGATCTCATGCCACCAGGTCGTCTCGCCCGGAATCGCGATTCCGTCACGAAACCACTGGTAGACGATCCCCGGGCTGGAACCGCCCACGACCGTGAATCGGGCCCGGTCGCAGACATTGACCGTGACGCTGGCTGGCTGGATGACGATCTGCGGCGGCGTGGGCGTCGCATCGGGCCCGCACCCGGCTGCGACCACAGAGCTGAGCATGACGATCTGGAGAATCGTGACCGGGCCAGCGCGGAACTTCGCGTCCCTCTGCGTACTTCCCCTTCGCTCTGCATGTTCGTTACTGGCCCGGTCCGAGGTCATCCTAGTACCCCTTGTAGTAGCCGTTTGAATCCGTGTAGATGACCCGCGCCCCGGTGGATGTCGGAGACACGAACGCTTGGTTCGCTGCCGGAGTCCCGGCTTCGGTGGTCAACTGGCCGGCCACGACGGGCGTCGATGCGCACGACCGCGTGCTGGTCGGGACCGTGAGGTACGTCCCGAACGCGGCATCGATGAACAGGTCCACGTCCATGACGAAGCATACCGTGGGGGTTCTCATCGTGATCGAGGCATTCTTCTGATCCCCCACGCTGCTCGTTCTGGATTCCTGGTATCCCACACTATAGGTGATTCCAGCCTTCCCTCCTGCTCCAAGGAACTCGAACCCGACGAGGATGGTCTGCGAGTTATTCACCGATGTACCGTAGGTCTGGTCGCGAGAGGTGTTGTAGCTCGTGGTGTAGGTTCCGAACGGGATCATGTCTCCGGCGTTGTCCGGGCCGCGAAGCTGATAGGCCCCCACCTTCTGGTACCTCGCGGGCGAATACGTGCCGCTTCCGAACGCGGGGTCGAGGGCAAGTATCGCCACCTTCTCGGCGGGAGTGAGCGAGCTGTAGAAGAGGAGCTTGTCGGCAGGAACCTGCTCCTCTCCAAGGAGCTGCCTTGCGGTGAAGTCGAACGTGGAAAGCTGGCTTCCGTTCACCGACCAGGTCAACTGGTCCGGGGACCCACCGCCCGAATAGTGAGTCATCTTTGGATTTCGCCAGATTCGAAAGACGTCGTTCTTGCGATCGGGCAGGTCATACGTGCCTGGATTCGCGAAGCCCTCCGTGAAGGCATCCAGCTTGGAGAACCCGACCGTCGTGGCCGCCACCTGGCCGAACGAGTACGTGTTGCTCATGCTCGCGCCGAACACCGACGTCTGAAGCACGGCGCCCACGCTCTGGCTCGTGGTCACCTGGAATCGCCCACCCTCGCTGCTCCCCACACCGTAGGACACGCTTCCCTGCTTGCCGGCCGGCGTGTAGAAGATGGAAACCACGACGAACTTGGGGAATTGATCCTCGCTGGTTCGTGCGGACACGCACGTCCCGCTCCCGTCGCACTTCCCTCCCGTGCAGTTTGTTCCGAAGGGCTTGTTGACTTCGAACCACTCTCGCGTCGAGGTGTCGCACGTCCAACTCCAGCACTGCTCGCTTGGAGAAGGAACATACCCGCAGACGGAAATGGCCGTCGCCCGCTGGGGCAAGATCAGCCCGACGAGCAGCAGCAACGGCGCCACAATCCGGTACTCGATTCTTCTCTTCAAGGCACACTCCCTCTGGTTCGACTACGTGGATGCCGCATCAAGTGTGACCGGCGAGCGACGCGTTCGCCGGTCACGGGCCTCTTCTCCCATTCAGGGCGGATGGCAGCGTCGGATGTGACTGGTTTTCGACAACCTGGGTCCACGGTCCTGTGATTCCGGCAGGTTGACGCGATTCAGTGGCGGCGGGCGATGGGTGGAAGGGACTCCCCAGGCTCTGCGCCACCTTGAAGCGTCCAAGGCTCCAGGCTTGGGCGGCGTGGTGATGGTCCCTCCCAGCAGAGCTCTCGAGCAAGCGCCGCCGCGATGGGCTGTCCGGTTCGCTGCTCGACGAAGAGCCACTGGCCCGCGGGGTTGATTTCCAGGAAGTTGAGGCGCCCGTCGTCGCCACGCCTGAAGTCGAGTGCGCCATAGACCAGGCCAAGGCGCCGCATCAGGTGGAGGATCCTTCGCCGATCATCG
>CAIQRS010000255.1 GCA_903874275.1 uncultured Anaeromyxobacter sp. | reverse complement strand
GGCCGACCTGCTGAAGAAGGTCTTCGCCGTGGACGTCCTCGCATGCCCCGACTGCGGCGGCAGGCTCCAGATCATCGCCTTCATCGCCGATGACGCCGTGGCCAGGCGCATCCTCCTTCACCTCGGCCTCGACTCGCGGGGGCCACCGGTGGCGGGAGCTCAGGCACCGCCGGACTTCAGCGAACTCGGCCCGAGCTACGACGCCGCCGACCCCGTCTACGCCGATTGAATCCTCCCCGCCCTCGTCGGTGAGGCCCGGTCCTGCCCTGGTATCGGTCGCCGCCCCCCTTCCGGGGCGGGCGTGCCCCTTCAGCTCCTCCCGGACCAGGGCCAGCCGTTTCCGTAACTGCGGTTACCCGACTCGAAAGGCGGTTTGATTCTCCTACACGCTGCGTTGCCAGTCCTGGCCTAGCATGAGGGCTTTGACAAACGTTTGGGGGTGAGGGCAATTGACCACCACCAACTGGCGCAGCGTCTCCCCAAAGCGATGCCCATACATCCACGCCAGTGCACCGCCCCAATCATTGCCGACCAAAGTGATTGGTTTGTCGGTGAGCTGTGTGACGACGTCCTGAATATCGTCAGTCAACGTCATCAGCCCGTACCCGTCCGCAGGTTTGTCGCTCTGTCCGTATCCTCGAAGATCGGGTGCGAGGACGAAGTGGTCATCCGCCAGCGCTTGCATGATGGACCGCCAGGAAAACCAGCCCTCAGGGAAACCGTGGAGGAACATCACCGCCGGCTTCTTGGGATCCCCCGCCGTGGCTACGTGCAAGCTGATGCCGTTGGCCTGCACCTGACGATGTTCAAATGAAGTCACGGACGCCCTCGGGGAAAGCGCATGCTCGGCTGCTCAAGACCACTGCGGGCGGCTACAGATGCGGCGACGTCCGGAGAACGATCAAGCTCACCTGCTGCAGCGGCGCGGGGAGCTATGAACCTTTAAGAGTCTACGTGCCGCCGCGGTCAGGTGCAGCGCCTAGTTCGGCCTGTACCGGACTCGATTTGACGCCCGACGCCGATTGCGGCTCCGTTGGCCGTTTCCCTCCCACGACGTCGCCTATGGCAGAGCCTTCGCGCAGCGCCAGCCACGCTATCATCCCAGAGCCGAGGTCGATAAGGGCGTGTAGCGCGATCGCTGGCCAGAGGGAGCCGGAGATTGCCACGACCAGCGTGAGGAGGGCGCCGACCATTCCGGTGCGCAGGACGCCATTCCATCCCTGGTACAGATGCCCGATCGCAAAGAATGGAAGGGAAAGCGCCGCGGCGCCCCACCAGCCGAGCCACGGGGAGAAGACCCAGACAAAGTAGCCGCGATACAGGAACTCCTCGCAGAACCCCGCGGTCAGCGACACCCCACCGAACCAATACAGCTCTGTCCGCGTGTGCGGCACGACGCCGGTGAGCGTCCCGATCTGCTGTCGCGCGCTCGCCCGTGCATCGGAGCTGCGAGCGAGCGTCGCGACTGAATACGCAAAATAGGCCGCAAGCAGCAGGAACAAGGCGATGGACGTCCACAACCGCCAGCCGTCGGGAATGGAGAATCCGAATGACGTCCAGGATCGGTCGTTCGCTACCCACAGCGCTGCCCCGACAGCGACCATCGGCCACGCATAACCGATGCCCAGTTTCCAGAGCCGCGTCCGAGCCCGTGCTGGATCGGTTTGTGACTGGCGATTAAATCCCGGCCAAAGGACGAAGTAGTCCCACAGCGGAAGGGCGACCGCGAACAGTGCCACGTAGAACAGGTCGAGGAGCGTCATCATTGATAGTCACCTGGCATCCTGGACAAGAACATTTGAGCTGTGCCCACAGCGGCCGAACCCGCTGCCGATTAGCGGCCGGCCGAAGGCCGGTCCGCTGCATTGGCCTGTTGGGCAGCCTCCTCACCCTCGTCCGGGTGGGGAGAACTGCTTCTGCGTCATTGGGAACTGCGGCCCAAGGCACATCATATTGTTCAACGCCGAGAATCAGCGCCGACCTCATGCGCTCGCTTGCATCACCCGCGGACATGCCGAGTTCATCGAACCGACTAACGCCACGGCCCGGCGCGCGTGACGGCAACAATGGCGTCGCCTTTGAGACGGAACAGGCCGCGATGGCCGCCGAACCACAGCCGCCCATCGCGGCCCTGGTGCGTGCATTGGATCGCGTTGCTCGTCAGCCCCTCGGCTTCACGGTAGCGGTGGAACGTCTTGCCGTTGAAACGGTAAAGACCGGAGTTCTCGACGGGAAACCAGATCTCACCGGCTCGGTCCATGAAGATGTCCCAAACTTCTGTGCCTTCGACACCGTCGGCCTCGGTGACGGCGGTGAACGTCTCTCCGTCCAGGTAGCAGACGCCATTGCGGTGCGTCGCAAACCAGACGCGGCCGTTCCGGTCCTCGAGGATGCTGTTGACGTTGTCGTTCGACAGGCCGTCCGCCTCGCTGTAATTGCGCAGCACCCTGCCGTCGTAGACGTAGGCCCCGCCGTTGGTGCCGAACCACAGGCGGCCAGCCCGATCCTCGGTGATGCTGCGAACCATGCGCGCGCTGGTCACGCCAACGAATGGATCCGGCTCGGCCTCCGGTAGCTCGAACGGTGTGAATCGGACCCCGTCAAACCGGCACACTCCCTGCAGCGTACCCACCCACAGCTCGCCACGACGGTCGAAGGCGAGGCACCAGACGTCGTCGTTGACCATCCCGTCGCGCACGGTGTAGTTCGTAAACGACGCGCCGTCGAACTTCGTCAGACCGCCTTCAGTCCCGAACCACACGCTGCCGTCGGTTCCCTCGACAATCGCGCGCACCGAGACGCCACTGAAGCCCTGAGGGAGCGAGAAGTATTCGAGGGCCTTGCCATTCCAGCGCGCAACGCCGTCGCCGTTGGTACCGAGCCATATGCGACCGCGACGGTCCTCGTGGATGCGGCGCACGAACTCGCTGATCGGGGCGGCGGGCGGCGGAGCGGGTGCATCGGCATCGGCTCGGTTTGCGCCGTTGTTGATCGCAGCCGATGGGACGCCGGGTGGCTTGACGCACGCGCTGGCGATGCCAAGCAGCGTCAAGGCGAACGTGACCGAGGCGCTAGTGAGGATAGCGCACAGGGTGTTACGAAGAGCGGTGCTGTGCTTCATCGGTCTCCCTAACGCTCAGCATCAGCTGCGGCGCGCAGCGCCGTCAGCTGCATGCTGTTGTTAGGCCAGTGCGCCGAAGTGTTCATGGTCCAAACTTCACACCTTAATCACGATCTTGCCGCAGACGTTCCCCTGCTCCAGATGCCGAAAAGCGTCACGGACATCCTTCAGCGCAAACGTTCTGTCGATGACCGGCATGAGCTTGCCGGATTCGATGAGGTCCTTTACGAGCAGAAGGTCTTTCTTATTTGGTGCCGTCGACAGCGGCCGCAATTTCTGGCCAACGAACGGAGCAATCACGAGCGCATGAATCCACTTGCTCGCGCCACCCAGCAGGCGATTCCCGCCTTCGGCGCCAACAAGCACCAGTGTCCCTCCTGGGCCGAGCAGGCGCCTGAGATCCCCAAGCGAGCGGTTGCCTCCCGTGTCGAGCACGATGTCATATCGCTGCGTGCTCCTGGTGAAATCTCCAGTGGTGTAGTCGACGACGACGTCGGCGCCGAGCGAACGCACCATTTCCATCTTTGCCGTGCTGCAGACACCAGTAACGTGTGCGCCGAACGACTTGGCGATCTGCACAGCGAAGACACCCACGCCGCCGGACGCACCGACGATGAGCACACTGTGTCCCGGCCGAATCTCGCCACGATCGCGGAGCGCTTGGAGGGCAGCGAAGGCGGAAGTCGGAACGGCCGCAGCCTGTTCAAGAGAGAGGTTTGCTGGCTTAAGCGCGAGGTTTTTCTCAGGCACACGGGTGTACTCCGCAAAGGCACCTTCGCACGTGCCGAAAACGGCGTCGCCTGTCCGAAACTGCGAAACATTCTTGCCCACCAACTCGACCGTGCCAGCAACGTCGATGCCGCGTACCCGAATGTTTGGCGTGCGAAGCCCGAAGCCCACGATGCGGAGCATGTACGGCAGGCCGGTCATCACATGCCAGTCGCCGATGTGGAGGCTGGCCGCGTGCACCCGCACGAGTACATCGCTGTCGCCGATCACGGGCCTGTCGATGTCGACGAATTCGAGAACGTCGGCAGAGCCGTACATGCTTTGGACGATTGCCTTCACTATAGTCTCCTGAATCGGCGTGAGTGTTGACTCGGCCTGCCGTTGGCGCTCCGCTTGAGCGAAGGGTTAGGCCTGCCTCTGACCATGAAAGTCGGCCCTGCGCTCCGAGAAGAGAAACAGAACGGCAAGGGCGACCTCAACGACGACTGCGGAGAATATGCCTACGCCGGCATGACCCGTCGCGAACTCGAAGATTCCGAGTGCTGCGAGGGTGAGACAGCTGATAGATAGACCAACAACAAGTGCGGTACGGCTCTGGGAGGGCTGTGCGGTTCGTGCCAAAGTGAACATGACGCCAACGCCAAGAAAGAGAGCGCCAGCTCGTCTTCCAATGAGACCAACTGGATAGGAATATGCAACAGCCCAAATGTCGGGCAACAAGCTCGGCGCAAGGAGCCATGTGCCAGCGAGAGCGAAGCAGATGACCGCGGCAAAGATGGCGAGACTTCGGAAGCTCAGGTACATGGCAGATCCGTATGCTGGTAGGCCTAACGTTCAGCATCAGCGGCGGCGCGCAGCGGCGGCCGCTGGATGCTGTTGTTAGCCCACATCGTCTGCGGGCGTGACACGTTGAATGATCGCAGCACACTCGCGTCGAAGCACAGGCACATCATGCTCGACAACCGCCCACACGACGGCGTCGTCGACGGCTGCGTACTCGTGAGTGAGCTGGTTTCGGAAGTCCACGATTCGCCGCGCCCGCGTGATCGCATCAAAGATCTCCGGCGTGAAGCGGGCGAGCGCCGCAGCGGCTTCTCCGATGATGATGAACTCGCGTTCGACTGACGAGCGGACGAGGCGGTTGCCTTGATACAGGGCGAGATCGAGGCCTCGGATCGCCACCGTGATGGCGTCGCACGACTCGACAATGTCCGAGAGATAGGCACGCGGGTCACGCGGCATACAGCATGCGCCTCGTGCGCTCAATGTCGCGGGCGATGTACGGGTTCTTGACGGCCCCCACCATGACCAGATCAACCTCCAGCCCCAACAACATCCTGAGTTCTTCCAACATGCCGAAGTAGGCATCTACACGTGCGTAGGGTTCCATCGGCGCGAATTCCACGAGCAGATCCAAGTCGCTCTCGTCCGGCCTGAAGTCGTTGCGCAGCACTGAGCCGAACGCATCCAGCCTCACCACACCATGGCGCCCGCAGATTTCGGCTATCGCTCCGAGCTTGTCCTTGAGAACACCGGTCATGTGACTCCTCCTACGCTCATCGTACCCGCCGGGGGCGAGGTGTGCTATCGGCCAAGCGGCATGGCGTCAATTCTGAGTGCTGGCTAACGCTCAGCATCAGCGGCGGCGCGCAGCTCAGCTCCTCCCGGACCAGGGCCAGCCGTTTCCGTAACTGCGGTTACCCGACTCGAAAGGCGGTTTGATTCTCCTACACGCGGACGCTGGGCGTGGCGGTGAGGTATCTGAGGGAGACGGTGGAGGCGATTCAAGGATCCCAGTAGATCTTCAGTCCCCCGGCGACGACGGGTGAGTCCTTCGTGGCCCTACCGGCCTTTGTCGCTCTCTCGCCGTTCGTGGATCGGTACTCGACCTTCACCTCGATCGAGCGGTCGTCCGCCTGGGCAGCGGTCACGTAGACGAGTTGCTCGAGCCCCCTGGGCTTCAACCCGGTGCGAAGCCCCGGCGGAACCGCGACCTGCGCGCTGAAGCCTCCCACCTCGCAGCGCAGGAAGATCGCTCCCGGCGGGCAGTCGGGGCAGTCGAAGCGGGCCTCCGCGGGGGTGCCGATTCCGGTCGCCACTCCCAGTGATCCCCAGGCCAGGGCGACGGCCATGGACCGCCGGAAGCCGGCCTTGACGGCCTCCCACCTCTCGTTCACCGCGGCCCTGCCGATCTGGACTCGCCCCACGATTCCGCCAGGACCCTGATCCGCTCCGGATACTTGCGGACGATCCCCGAGACGTCGCCTTCGAGGGGCACCGGCATGAGGGCGAAGTACAGATCTCCGCCCGCCCCCATCGCCTTGGCCGTGATCATCTCCCGCCGCGCGACGTTGGAGCGCCACGAGCCGCATTCATCGAGGTCCAAGCTTCCCGCTCGGGCGGCGTCGCCCAGCGCCCAGGCGATGCAGGGCAACTCCGAGCAGTCGACCTCCTGGAGCGACAGACCAGTGTTGCATTCCTCGAGAGCCTTCGACGCCGCCGCCCGGAATTCCTCCGCGGTCCGATGGGGGGCGACATCCTCGACGATCGGGGCAGGGCTCGTGCAGGCTTCCGTCCGCGGGCGAACCGGGCCTGCCGCGCCAGACGGAATCGAGACTGGGCCCGGAGCGCGTGAACGAAGGTGCTGCTCGAGTTCCCGCACGCGCGCGCGGAGACCGTCGTCATCGCACGCCGCGGGCTGGGCGACGGCTTGCGGTGAACCGGGGGCGCGCTCGCTCATCGCGCCTGGTGATTCGTTCCCCCCACCGAGGTGCCCGCCCAGCAGGAAGGCGCCTACCAGTGTCACCGCGACCACGAAGGCGATGCCCCGGTAATGTCGAGAGGTCATGGAAGTCACTCTGGAAGCGATACCACGATCGGTCCGCTGGCATCCGGAAGGAGATCCACCCCCAGATCTCGGGTGCGGATCTCTCGGCGTGAAGTGGACGTGAGGTCGAACTCCAGCCGCGTTTGCAAGGGCTCCCGCTCGTCGAAGATCGTCACGCGTACGCCGCCGTCGGTCGGGGAGGCCTTGATGACGATGGCTGCTGCCGAACTCGGCGCTCGAAGGCGCGCGCCATCGACCGCTGGCACGCCCAACGTGGTCTTCAGGGTTGGACCCGTGAGCTTCAGGCGAACGGTTCCTGGGGGGCATGAAGCGCACGTTTGCCGAGCGGGCCCCACTCCCCTTGGATTCTCCAGCACAGGCCCTTCATCCACCGCCATTGCTACCCATCCGACGAGGGCCCCGGCCAGCACCGCGGCCAGCAAAGCTGTACCCAGGGGCCGCACGACCGAGAGCGCTCTACTCGACACAGCAGGTCCCCATGCAGCACCACCCGCACTCGGTCCAGACGCCGCATCCGCAGATCCTCCAGCCGTTGCAATAGTAACAGCACTCCCCGGGTCTGGCCTGGGCGGGTGTGGCATATCCCATTCCTGCCGCGAGTCCGATGGCCAGCAGGATTGTCGTCAGGGTCCGTCGCATTGGTTGCTCTCCTCGATCGGGGTGTGTGGTGTTTGCCCTCACCCTTCAAGGCGTACCGGGCGTCCGTTTGTGACCCTCCCGCCCGCGAACGCCCCATCCGGGGTGTCGCCTGGTTTTTTGGGATCCTTCTCCGCAACCTCAATTCGGAGACTGAGTTCCTCCCCGTCGGACCCAGATGTTCCCGCTCGTCGCGGTATCGCAACCGTTGCGTGAGTTCGGTTTCCGGCCACATCCCGAGACACTTCGCGCGCCCCGGCAGAGCTCTCGCGCGAGGGCCGCCGCAATGGGCTGACCGGTACGCTGCTCGACGAAGAGCCACTGGCCCGCGGGGTTGATTTCCAGGAAGTTGAGGCGCCCGTCGTCGCCACGCCTGAAGTCGAGTGCGCCATAGACCAGGCCAAGGCGCCGCATCAGGTGGAGGATCCTTCGCCGATCATCG
>CAIQRS010000254.1 GCA_903874275.1 uncultured Anaeromyxobacter sp. | reverse complement strand
GCGAGGACGAGGAGGACCCCGATCGCGTTCTGCATCGCCGGCAGGTAGTAGTCGGGCGGACGGCTCGCCTGGAGCGCGATCGTGAACGCCGCCCCCAGGGAGGCGTTGACCAGCACGGCGAGATCGAGCCCCATCGGGCCACGGGCCCGCAGCCCGAGCACGACCACCGCAAGTCCGGAGACCATGTAGAGGGCGCGCGCCAGGAGGGTCTGCGGGAGGAGGCCTGCTGGAGCTGCCCAGACCAGGTCGGCGCCGATGAAGGGGAGGGTGAACAGCATCGACGCGCCGACGATGATGGCGGCCGTCCGGCCATCCTCGCGCAGGTTCGCCGCCCGGAACTCGGCCTCGACCCCGGCCGGGCGGATGGTGGTCCCGGCCAGGCGGCCCCTGGGCGCTTCCTCCCATTCCTTCACCCCTCGCATTCTCGCCGACGCAAAGGCGCGAGGACAAGTCGGATCGGCCAGCCGCGCGGGTCGGCCCGACGCCGTCCTTGACGTCCTCCCGGATCTGAAGGCATACGAACGTTCACTCACTTACGGTTCCCCCCCCCCTGTGCCCGCCCCGCGCCCCCGCCCGTGTCACCGCGCCGCCCTCCTCGAGGCGGCCGCCCGTCTCTTCGACGAGCGCGGCTACCACGGTACCTCCATCCGCGACATCGCCCGCGCCACCGGGGTGACCCCGGGCGCCATCTACAGCCACCACGCCTCCAAGGCCGACCTGCTCCTCGCGGTCTACGAGGAGGGCGTGCGCCGCATCGCCGAGAGGGTGGAGGAGGCGGTGGCCCGGGAGGCATCCCCGCGGGCCCGCCTGGGCGCGGCTGCCGAGGCGCACCTCGAGACCCTCCTCGACGGGAGCGCCTTCGCCTCGGTGGTGGTCCGCGTCCTCCCGCGCGACGTCCCGGAGGCCGAGGAGCAGCTGGTGCGGCTCCGCGACGGGTACGAGCGGCGCTTCTCCCGGCTCGTCGAGGACCTGCCGGGCATCGAACCTCGCCGCCGCCGCGCGCTGCGGCTCGCGCTCTTCGGCGCCCTCAACGCCTCGCAGATCTGGTACCGGCCCGGCAAGGGGCAGGCCCCGCACACCATCGCGCGCCGGACCGTCGCACTGATGCTGGGGGAGGGGGAGGACGCATGAGCGGAGGAGGCGGGAGGAGGGCGCGGGTGCTGGTGACGAAGATCGGGCTCGACGGGCACGATCGGGGGAGCCGGATCGTCGCCGCTTACCTGCGCGATGCCGGCATGGAGGTCATCTACACCGCGCCCTGGCAGACCATCGGCGCCGTGGTGAAGCTGGCCCTCGAGGAGGACGTGGACGTGGTGGGGGTGAGCTCGCTCGCCACCGACCACCTGCTCCTGCCGCGGCTCGTGGCCGGGCTGCGCGAGGCCGGCATCCCGCACGTGCGCGTCGTCGTCGGGGGGATCGTCCCGGCGCGCGAGGAACGGGACCTGCTCGCGGCCGGGGTCGCCAGGGTCTTCCACCCGGGTAGCTCCCGGGAGGAGATCGTCGAGGGCGTGGCCCGGCTCGCCGGGGAGGCGCAGCGCGACGCCCTGGAGCAGGAGGCCTCGTGAGCGCCCCGCCCGACCCGCGCGCCACGGCCGCCGAGCGCGCCAGCCTCTGGGAGCGCGAGTTCGCCGCCGACCCGGCCGCCGCCGGACGCACCATCCGCAACCGCTCCGGCATCGAGGTGAAGCCCCTCTACGTCCCTGCCGATCCGGGCCCGGACTACCTCGCCTCGCTGGGCTGGCCCGGGCAGGCGCCCATGACCCGCGGCATCTATCCCACCATGCATCGGGGGCGCACCTGGACCCAGCGCCAGCTGGTCGGCATGGGTACGCCGGAGGAGCACAACCGGCGGCTGCTCAAGCTCATCGACGCCGGCGCCAGCGCGGTGAGCCTCATCCCCTGCAACTCGGTCTACCGCGGCTTCGACGTGGACGAGGTCGAGCCCGAGCTTCTCGGGACCTGCGGCGTGACCGTGAACACCGTGGACGACATGGAGACCTGCCTCCGCGGGATCGACATCTCCAGGGTCTCCACCGCGGTGAACGACCCGAGCCCCTTCACGCTGCTGGCGCTCCTCCTCGTGGTGGCCGAGCGGCGCGGCGTGCCCTGGGGCCAGGTGAGCGGCACCTCCAACCAGAGCGACTACCTGTCCCACTTCATCGCCAACCACATGTTCTTCCGGCTGGCGTTGCCCGGGGCGCGGCGGGTCCTGCTCGACCACGTGGCCTTCGCCGGAGCGCGGCTCCCACGCTGGAACCCGGTGAGCGTGGTGGGCCAGCACATGCAGCAGGCCGGAGCGACTCCCGCCGAGGCCATGGGGTTCACGCTCAGCACGGCCATCCAGTACGCGGTGGACTGCCGCGCGCGCGGCCTGCCGCTCGAGGCCGTTCTTCCCCGCTTCACCTTCTTCTTCGACGTCTCCATCAGCTTCTTCGAGGAGGTG